>NZ_JBWKYI010000010.1:0-135604 GCF_059423705.1 Pedobacter sp. GW460-11-11-14-TSB4 | reverse complement strand
TGTAAAATGTAAGGATGTAAGATGGATGATGTTTGGTCTATTTCCATCGTTCATCATCCCTTATTCATTTTCGATAGCTGGAACTTTAGTTGATGTAAAATGTTGGGAGGTAAGATGGGTGATGTTTTGGTCTATTTCCATCGTTCATCATCCGTCATTCATTTCCGATAGCTAGAACTTTAGCTGATGTAAAATGTAAGGATGTAAGATGGATGATGTTTGGTCTATTTCCATCGTTCATCATCCCTTATTCATTTTCGATAGCTAGAACTTTAGCTGATGTAAAATGTTGGGAGGTAAGATGGATGATGTTTTGGTCCATTCCATTATCCATTATCCCTCATCCATTTTCCATCCTTAGTGCCATTCATCCCTATAAACAAACTTCGGCATATGCCATTCGAAGCGGATAGAAAGTAACCTTAATGTTAATCCAATAATAGCAGCTGTAATGGTAGCCAGCATTTCGCTTCCGTGAAAATGTTCTATGCCGATATAGACCGCACCGGTAACGATTGCTGCACTGGCATAAATCTCTTTTCTGAAAAGAAAGGGAACCTCATTACAAAGTACATCACGAAGTACGCCGCCTGCACAACCGGTAATCATTCCGCTAAAAAGTACAATTAAATAAGGCAGGTGAATTTGCTGCGCAACCTGACAGCCAATAATGGTGAAAACCACCAAGCCTAAAGCATCAAGGTAAAGAAAGAGTTTTTTGAGTTTGGTCATAATGGAGGCAATAAATGCAGCGAGTAAGGCCGCTACTGCAGTAATCACCAAATATTCCGGATGTTCTACCCAGCTCATCGGGTAATGGCCAAACAATACATTTCTAACTGTTCCGCCACCCAATGCTGTAACCCAGGCGATAATACAAACACCAACCCAATCCATGTCACGTCGGCCGGCAGAAAGTGCTGCGGTCATGGCTTCAGCTGTTATAGCAATAATGTAGAGGATGTGGAGCATTCGATTGGTTAACTGTTTGAATGGGTTAATCGGTTAACTGATAAATTGTTGAATGGTTAAATTGCTGACTGCAAACAGCCAATCAAAATTCTTTTGCTTTAGATCCTGAAACAAGTTCAGGAGGACGAGACTAAAGGAAGATAACTTAAACGCTAAACGCCCAGCGCCATACGCTAATCCTTCTTCTCTTCCTGGATAATCACGAAAACATCTTCATTGTCTTTTTTCATGAAGTATTTTTCGCGGGCAAATTTTTCAGCGGTATTGAGGTTGGTATTCAGCTCGTTTAAATCTTTTTTAACCTGGGCAGTCTCTTTCTCGAAATATTCCTTCTCTTCCTGCAGTTTATTCGCCTGGCTGCGGTATTCGTACTGCGACATCATATCGTTTTTATCGAAAAATAGCATCCACATCGCAAAAGCGACAGTAGCAAGGAAATATTTGTTGCGGAAAAGATCTATTAAACGTTTCATATATTTCTCAAAAAATCGTCATTGCGAGGTACGAAGCAATCTCAAAGCAATAAGTTTTTATCAGTCAAGCTCAAGGTAGTAAGATTGCTTCGTGCCTCGCAATGACGTAAATGTAAATAAAAACATCCGAAGATTTAAAATCTCCGGATGTTTTACAAATAAGTTTTTCAACTTGTTAACACCCCAAACCCCTAAAGGGGCTTTTGGCATTATTCTTAGTCCCCTTTAGGGGATTTAGGGGTTATTTTTTAGCGTATTTGAATTTTGAACCGATGAAACGAGCGTTTTCACCCAATTCTTCTTCAATACGTAATAATTGATTGTATTTTGCAATCCTGTCTGAACGTGATGCAGAACCGGTTTTAATCTGTCCGCAGTTTAATGCAACAGCTAAATCAGCAATCGTAACATCTTCTGTTTCGCCAGAACGGTGACTCATTACCGAAGTATAACCACTGTTTTGCGCTAAAGTTACTGCATTGATGGTTTCAGTTAAAGAACCAATCTGGTTAACTTTTACTAAGATTGAGTTAGCGGTATCTTCGTCGATACCACGTTGTAAACGCGTAACGTTAGTTACAAATAAATCATCACCAACCAATTGAACATGGTCACCAATTTTATCTGTTAAGCTTTTCCAGCCAGTCCAGTCGTTTTCATCCATACCATCTTCAATAGAGATAATTGGATATTTTGCAGAAAGATCTGCTAAATATTGTGCCTGCTCTTCGCTTGAACGAATTACGCCAGTTGCGCCTTCAAATTTGGTATAATCATATTTACCATCTTTGTAAAACTCAGATGAAGCACAGTCTAAAGCTAAACAGATTTGAGAGCCTGGTTTGTAACCAGCGGTTTCAATTGCTTTTAATACTGTTTCAATAGCATCTTCAGTACCATCGAAAGTTGGTGCAAAACCACCTTCATCACCTACTGCAGTAGATAAACCTCTATCGTGAAGAATTTTTTTCAAGCTATGGAAAACTTCAGTTCCCCAACGTAAAGCCTCAGAGAAAGAAGGAGCACCAACTGGCATAATCATAAATTCCTGAAATGCGATAGGGGCATCAGAGTGAGAACCACCGTTAATGATATTCATCATCGGGATTGGTAAAGTGTTTGCATTAACACCACCAATGTAACGGTATAATGGCTGGCCGATTTCATCAGCAGCAGCTTTAGCAACCGCTAAAGAAACGCCTAAAATTGCGTTAGCACCTAAGTTACCTTTGTTTTCGGTACCATCTAGGTCCAACATGATTTTATCAATTGTATTTTGCTCAAAAACATCAATACCTCTTAATGCATCCGCAATTTTAGTATTTACATTTTCTACAGCTTTTAAAACACCTTTACCTAAATATGTAGATTTATCACCATCACGTAATTCAACAGCCTCATATTGTCCAGTAGATGCACCGCTTGGTACAGCAGCACGGCCAAAAGCGCCTGCTTCTGTTACAACTTCTACTTCTACTGTTGGATTGCCTCTCGAATCGAGAATTTGTCTGGCATGGACATTAACGATTATGCTCATTTTTATTTAATTTTTTGTTGATTTTTTAATCTGCTTAGTGTACAAAGTACAATTACTAAGCGCAACATCAAAGTTAGTATATTTTTTAAATAAATAAAGCCTTTTGAGGGTTAATGTTATGATAGTTGTTCAAGTTAACCAACGGTTAATTTTAAGTTAATATTGGCTATCTGTAATGCCGGATGAAAGTCGTCATCTCGACTGAAGCACAGTCCCGAATTTTCGGGAGAGAGATCTATGTACAATATCATGCAGATAGATTTCTCCGCTACGGTCGAAATGACGATTCTTTATTTTTTAGCTTCAGCCAATAATTGAGAATTTAAGCGTATATATTCATCTACTTTTGCTTCAGTTGCTAAAGCTAGGCCCGCTTTAGCGCTAGCTTCTGCACCGGCTTTATCACCCATTTTTAGTTGAATGCGGCCTTTCCAGTATTTAAACCATGGGGCTTTCATATCCGATTTTTCTACTTCACTCATCCATTCTAATGCAGTTTTTAAATCTTTTCCATTTTGGTAATAGTACATTGCTGCATTATAGTATGGCTTTTTTTCGCCTTTCATCGCTTCAGCAATATTGGCCATCACTTTTTCATCAATAGAAGTCGTAATATTAATGGCAAAGGCATTGTTCTCCCACATCATATTTAACGTTGCAGAAGTTTCGCTAACAGCCGAAAATTGCATGGTAAGAGTTTCCACTTTATCCTTTAAAGCTATTGTTTTTACTTTTACACGTAGTGCATCACCACTTTCTTTATACTCGTAGGCACCCCATTGATTAGCGGTTTTGTTAAAAATAACGGTCCATTCATTTTTATCAGGTATGCTGAATAAAGCATATTCGCCGGCTGGCAAGTCTTTCCCTTCAATTTTAACATCATCGGTAAATTTAATACGTGTAGCGGCGTTTGCTCCTGTACGCCAAACCACGCCCATGGGTTCCATGCCACCAAATATTTTTCGGCCCTTTACATTCGGACGGGAGTAGGTTAAAGTGATTTTGCCTAATCCAAAATCCTGGATAATGGTTTGCCCGCTACTGGGTTGCGGTATTTTTAAATCCTGTGCGTTTGCTAAATCTACCACACCTAATAGCATGATAAACAGTGCTGTAATTTTGTTGAATAATTTCATTGCTTTGTTGTTTTTGGTTTGTACTAATTTACGCAATAAGCTTCGGCTTTAACAAAATGTTTTAATGTTGTTCTGAGCTGAGCTGATGTTTCCTGAATCCAAAAATTAATTCATCAAAATATTCCCCGTTTTTAAAAATGGTTCCTTTCAACTCCGCCTCGAAAATAAAACCTGCTTTTTTTAAAACCTGTTGCGATGCTAAGTTTACATGAGAAGTACGTGCAAAAATCCTTTCAATATCAAATGTTTCGAAACCATACCTCAACATTTCTTTAACAGCAAGTGGAACGATGCCCTTGCCCCAAAAATCTTCAGCAATCCAGTAGCCGATTTCTGCACTTTTACTATAGATATCAGTCAGTTGATGTACGCCTATCGACCCAATTACTTCATTATTGACTACAATGGCTTTGATTTGCAATGGTTTGTGACTTAAGGCCAGTTGAATAAAAGCTTCGCCATCTTTTTTTTCATAAGGGAAAGGGAATTTATTGGTTAAGTTTTTCGAAATATTAAAATTATTGGCGTATTTAACCAAACTTTCAAGATCACTGGCTTGGTAAGGGCGTAAAACTAATTGCATCGTATCTAATTTTATCGGGATAAATAAGGCCTGTAACTTTTGATTAAAAATAAAGTCAGAAATAAAATGATTTTATGTTATACTTCAATCAGTTTGAAAAATCTTATTTCAATCATCTTGTTTTAAAGATAGATAATATTAAAATTCCTGAAGGTATTTTCTGGATAAAAGGCAGTAATGGATCAGGAAAAAGCAGGCTGCTGAAAGCAATTGACGGAATAATTTAAATACTCAAGTTTTGTGCTGATACTACTTTAGCGCGTCTAATACGTTGAATAACTTCTTATTAATTCCACTTCCGCTATAATTATTGATGTTGATCACTACAACGTATTTATTCCCTGCAGCATCGGTATGGTAACCGGCAAATGCCGAAACATCATTTATGGTTCCGCTTTTAATTTTCATGCCATTGTATTCTGGCAAAGCTTTATAGAAATCAGGAAACCAGTTTTCCTTTTGGATTTGGAAAAGTACACTGGCCATTGCCGAAGTTGTTATTCTATCGCCTGGAGAGAGTCCGCTGCCATCAATGATGTTGAGGGCCGTTTTATCGATGCCCTTATCCGCCCAGAAATTGATCTCGGTTTCAGCACCTTTACTTGTTGTAGCTGCCTTGCCCGATTTTATTGCAATGGTTTTTAAAAGTGTTTCGCCATACAGGTTAATGCTTTTCTTTAAAAACCAATAAGTGATTTCGCTTAAATTTGGAGAGCTTATGGTGTTTATCTTTTGTGTAACTGAAGGAATTACCTGATTGTTTAACAGCATTAACCGGGCTGTAGTGGCTGGCTGGTTTGTTGAAATGCCCAATCTTTGCAGGGTATCCTGCAAACGGTATGCGCAATCAAAAGCAGGGTCGGGTAGGGCAACTGATATTCCCGATTTTGCAATGCCCATGCCCCAGCTGCCGCGGATATAAGCCGTATTACTATAAGGAGGCAAGAAAGCATAAGCGCGGTCACCAGATCCCGAGCTACCCGTTTTTAATTCATTTACCAGCTGCACATAAGGAGTAGCGGGAACTGTTTTTACAATTTTTACTTCATCCGATGTGTTACTTCCAGGTTTTAAATGGATGTCGAATTGATTTTCGCGCCAGGCTAAACCAGAAGTTCCGGCACCATAATAATTGCCAATATCTTGCCAAACCCAACCTTCGGGTGTAGTTTGGGTACCGAAAATGCGATCGTCACCAATTACTGCACCTTCAATTTTTTTAATCCCTGCCGATTTTATGGCAGCAACCCATTGCGTTAAAACCGCATTTTCTTTGTTTTGATAACGCCATGATCCCAATGTTGGGTCGCCATTGCCAATAATGATCAGATTTCCTTTTAATATGCCATCTGTAGTAATTGTTCCGGTATAGGCCAGCGTGGTTTGAAATTGAAAATCCTTTCCTAAAATACTGAAAGCAGTGGCCGCAGTAATGGTTTTTAGGGTAGAAGCGGTAGCCAGTCCAATTTGCTCATTTTTAGCAAATAATGTTTTTCCGCTATTGGCATCTAAAACACAAAGTGAGACAATGGCATGTTTGGCCTGTTCATCATTTAATAAACTATTGAAAGCTTTTTCGAGGTTCTGAATTCTATTTTGAGCAATTGTAGCAATTGCTGAGAAAACGAATAGGATTAATAATTTGATAAATTTCATTTTTTATTGGCAAAGATTATATCAGAAAGCTGGTATAATTAGATTTATTTATAACGTGTGTTTCATTGGTGTTGTATGCATCTAAAAAGGTTGATGGAAACCTGACTTTTTTATTTTCGTTCCATTTGATTTCTATCGCATTAATTTTTCCATCAATTTCTTCTATTAAATCAATTTCCTGCTGTTGAAAACTACGCCAAAAATAATATTTCGCATGCTTTCTTTTATTGTTACTGGCCTTTATATATTCTGAAACGATATAGTTTTCGAAAAGCTGACCAGCATCCTGTCGCAATCCGAGCATACTGAAATTTTCAATTACTGCATTGCGAATCCCCGTATCGTAGAAGTATATTTTTTTGCTCTTCTTTATTTCGTTCCGGAGGTTACTGCTGTATGCACCTAACCTGAATACAACAAAACACTGTTCTAATAGATCGATGTAACGCTCAACGGTTAGTTTATCTGCTTCAATCATTTGGCCAAGCTCTGTGTACGATACCTCATTACCAATCTGCAACGCTAAGGCTTGTACCAATTTTTCGAGTTGCAAAGGTTTTCTAATGCCTGTAAGCGATAAAATATCTTTAAAAAGATAACTATTGGTTAAGTTCAGCAATAACTCTTTTTCTTCCCCTGGATAATTGATGGCATCAGGATAAGAGCCATAAATCAATCTTTTTTCTAATGCCTGTTCTTCTGCAAGCAGGTTTGTATCTTCAACAAGCTCTGCTACTGAAAATGGAAAGAGGTGATATTCAAATTTTCTTCCGGTTAATGACTCTTTGATGCCAACGGCCAGATCTAAAGATGAAGAACCTGTAACCAAAAGTTGTACATGGGTAAAATTATCGACTATTAATTTTAATGTTAAACCAATATTTGTAACACGTTGTGCTTCGTCGATAAAAATAAATTTATTCGATCCAACAATTGATTTTAGCCGTTCGATGCTGATATCTGTTAGGGTTGCGCGGACGTTAGCTTCGTCGCAGTTTAGGAAAACAAAAGGTAATCCTGTTTTATCGACCAGCTGTTTTAGCATAGTGGTTTTACCTACCTGCCTTGCGCCTGTAACTATAATTGCCTTTTGTTTAAAAAACTTAGATTCAATATGGGTTTGCAAACTTCTAATGATCATTTCATGATATCATTTTCGATAACAAATATAATCAAATTTAAAGCTAATCTCCTTTTTATATATAATTTAGTGATTACAATCTCTTTTTTATATATAATTTAGTGATTACGATCGCTGTTTTATATGTTTAGCTGAGTTATCCATTAAACAATTTATTGCGTTTAATTTCTTTTCCCTGTCTGAGTTTTACAGCGTGATAAATAGTAGGCACATCATTTGTCCATTTTTTCAGGGTGAAAACAATGGCAAGTATTTCTAATCTGGTGGCCAGACCAATCCAAAGGCAAAGCTCAAATAACAACACTGATTCGCAATGCACCATAATTTCGACCAGGGTAGCAAATAAAATTAAGGTCCAAATTTTGGCGCCGATAGAATGGGTGGCAATTTCCTTTTTAAATTTGATGTAGCTTAAAGCATAAGTTGAGGCCTCAAAAGCACCGAGTACAATCAGTTTTACCAGGTTGGCCTTAAAGAAATCGGGGCATTGAAGATAAGTCGCTACTGCAACCGAAATGAAAAATACCTGGTCTATGCCGGAATCTAAACGGCGTAACTTTTCGGAAGAGATATTGAGCTTTCTGGCAATTATTCCGTCGAAAACATCGGTTAATAAACCGATCGATAATAATGTAATCGCAAGAAAAGAATAGTGATTGGCATGGAAAAGGCTAAGTAAAATAATCCCGAAACCAATTAATAACCTGGCGTAAATTAAAGCAATGGGGATATGTTTCATGATTGGAGCGCGCATAAAAAAGCCCCGATAAATCGAGGCTTTTATTTAAATTTATTGATTAAACCAATTCTTTTTGAATCAGGTATTCGGCAATCTGAACGGCATTGGTTGCAGCACCCTTGCGTAAGTTATCGGCAACAATCCAAAGGTTTAATGCTTTTGGTGCCGACTCATCTCTGCGGATACGGCCTACAAAAACTTCATCTTTTTCATGCGCATCTTTTGGCATTGGATATTTTAGGTTGGCAACATCATCAACAACGATTATGCCAGGTGATTTTTCTAAAATACTACGCACTTCAGCTAAATCGAAATCATTTTCAAACTCGATGTTTACCGATTCTGAGTGACCGCCCATTACCGGGATACGAACCGTAGTCGCGGTAACTTTAATGCTATCGTCGCTCATGATTTTGTTGGTTTCCTTCACCATTTTCATTTCTTCTTTGGTATATCCGTTTTCCATGAAAACATCAATATGAGGAAGAACATTTAAATCAATTTCGTACGGATAAGCTTTAGGACCATCAACGCCTTTACGCTCATTCATTAATTGTTCAACTGCTTTAACACCTGTACCGGTAACCGATTGGTAAGTAGAAACCACCACACGTTTAATTTTGTATTTATCGTGCAAAGGTTTTAAAACCACAACCATTTGAATGGTAGAACAGTTTGGGTTAGCAATGATTTTGTTATCGATAGAAAGCTCGTGAGCATTAACTTCCGGTACAATTAATTTAATTGCAGGATCCATTCTCCAGGCAGAAGAATTATCAATAACCGTGGTTCCCGCTTCTTTAAACCGTGGAGCATGCTCTAATGAAGTATTTCCACCTGCAGAAAACAAAGCGATATCTGGTTTCATGCTGATTGCAGTATCCATGCTAACAATTGGGAACTTCTTACCCTTAAAAGTAATTTCCTTACCAACACTCTTTTCTGATGCTACGGGAATCAACTCTGTTAAAGGGAAATTTCTTTCCTCCAATACTTTTAACATGACAGTGCCTACCAATCCGGTGGCACCTACTACTGCTACTTTCATTTTAAATTTTAATTATATATTATTAAACATTTGATATAAGTCCAAATATGCTAAAAATTAAGCTTATATCCCCATTGTTACCAATTAAATTTGCTTTTAATATTTAAAATCTTACTTTTTCAATAGAAAATAAGGCTTGGAGTATAAAGTTTTGGGCAGTAAAAAACCACATTAAAAATTGTCGTTCTTTGTTTTGGAAAGCAGGTTCCTGTGCCTATCGGTTGCGAAGGCCCTGCTATCACTATAATCTTTTTAAACAATAACGGTCAAAATTTATAATCGTTGCAATTAAAAAGTATTGCCGTTCTATCAGGTTTAAATAACTGAGGGCAGTCTTTCTAATAATAGAGGAAATTTTAATTCGGTAAATCCGCGTTAGGGATTGTAAGGGTTTAGTGCCAATTTTTTATTGGTACCGGAGCAAAGCCTAGCCCTGAAAAGCCCGACCCTTTTCCGTATTTCAGGGGAAAGGGTAACGCCCAAATCAGTTTGCCATTAGAAATTCTTTTTTTATAACCCTCGCAGATTCAATTCGGTGTAATAGCCTTAATGAGGACCATGCCGTTTAAAAAACTGCGAGGGTTAGTAAATTAAATCAAATTAGCTTTAATATAATCGCAGCTTGTTTTGATCGAACCAACCGGATCAGGTTGATAATTGGTTTCGTGTTCTACAAAAAAGTGTTGCATACCAGATAATTTTGCCTGGGCAAAAATGCTTTTAAAATCAATAGCACCTTTGCCAACTTCAGTATTCCATTCTGGTTTGGCTTTGTCCATATCTTTCACATGCCACATTGGGAAACGGCCCGGGTATTTTTTAAACAAGGCTAAAGGATCGTTACCTGAGCGTACTACCCAGTATAAATCCATTTCGAAATTTACCAGGTTTTTATCAGTTTCGCTTAAGTAAACATCGTAACCAGTGGTATCACCTAATTTTTTAAATTCGAAATCGTGGTTGTGGTAAGCGAATTTTAAACCTGATGCTTTTGCAATTTCAGCAACCTTATTAAAATCATCAGCCGTTTTCTTAAAACCATCTACACCTTTGCTCTTATCTACATGTGCACCAGCAATGGTAAAGAATTTACCACCAATGGCTGCTGAAGATTCGATATCGGCTTTTAACTTGTCGGTTTTTCCGGTTCTTGAAAATTCATCCATTCCATAATGACCGCTTGGTGCTTTTAAACCGTTCGCATTTAATAAAGCTTTAAATTCTTTTGGCGTTAAGCCCCAGAATTTTCCATTAGCAAAACCATAAGTTTCTACTTCCTTATAGCCGGCTTGTGCTACTTTTTCGATGATGCCTTTTACATCTTTTGGCAGTTCATTACGTAAAGAGTACAATTGTAGACCAATATTTTTATTTACTTTATCAAAAGCAAACGACGGAATTAACAATGCCGCTCCGGCAGCTAATCCTGCCTGTTTTAAGAATGTTCTTCTTGAATTCATCTCTTAAATTTAAATAATTTCTTTTTTAATATATGCGCAGCTTGCTGCAACAGATTCCATCGGGTTTGGCTTGTAATTGGTTTCGTGCTCTACAAAGAAGTGTTTCATGCCCGAAAGTTTTGCATCCGCAAAAATAGGTTTGAAGTTAATAGAACCTGTTCCTACTTCTGCATTTAATGCCGGATCTGCTTTATCCATATCTTTAACATGCCACATGGTAAAACGGCCTGGATTTTCTTTAAATAATTTGATCGGATCGTTACCTGAGCGTACAACCCAATATAAATCAAGTTCAAAATCAACAAGGTTTTTATCGGTTCCTTTTAACAGGATTTCGTAACCAGTGGTATCACCTTGTTTCTCGAATTCGAAATTGTGGTTGTGGTAAGCTAACCTGATACCCGCTTCTTTCGCCAGTTTTCCGGCTTCGTTGATTTTAACTGCAATTTTTTTGTAGTCCTCAGCACTTTTTCTGATGCTTTCATCTAACCATGGAATGGTTACATATTCACTTCCCAGCACTTTAGCTGCTGCAATTGCCGCCTTTAATTCCTCCGTGTTTCCATCGGTTAAATAACTGCCTAAGCCATAGTGACCGCTTGGCGCAGTTAATCCGTTGTCATCAAGCAATTTTTTAAATTCGGCTGGTGTTAAGCCCCAAAACTGATCTTTTATAGAAAAACCATAAGTTTCAACCTCCTTAAAGCCAGCTTTAGCTACTTTAGCCAATGTTCCTTTTACATCTTTCGGAAGCTCATCCCTTAAAGAGTATAATTGCAAACCCACTAATTTTTTATCGTTGGCTACACAAGCGAAGGATGGAACCAAAAGTGCTGCAGCTGCAGCCATACTCGTATTTAAAATAAAATTTCTTCTTGATAACATAGGTGTATTTTTTTAGATGTCGCAAATAGAAACTGCCTTTTTTAAAGAGGCTAATTTGTCAGCATTTTTAGGTATAAATTCTTGTGCAACGAAACCTTTAAAGCCAGTTTCGGCAATGGCTTTCATGATTGCAGGATAATATAGTTCCTGCGTATCATCTATCTCATTTCTACCCGGAACACCGGCGGTGTGGTAGTGGGCGATATACTGATGGTGATCTCTGATGTTTCTGATTACATCTCCTTCATCAATCTGCATATGATAGATATCGTATAACAATTTGAAGTTTTCAGATCCTAAACGTTTGCAAAGCTCGGCGCCCCATGAAGTTCTATCACATTGGTAATCTTTATGATTAACTTTGCTGTTTAACAATTCCATTACCAATACAACATTGTGCTTTTCGGCCAAAGGGATTAACTGTTTCAATCCTTTTACACAATTGTTCCAACCGGTTTCATCATCTTTACCACGACGGTTTCCGCTAAAACAAATTAGGTTTTTGTATCCGGCTTCGGCAACAAGCGGAATCATTGCCGTATAGTTTTGAATTAACTTTTCGTGGAATTTTTCGTCGTTAAAACCATCCACTAAATTAATCTCTGCACCATTACACATGGTCGATACTAATCCATGTTTTTTTAAAGTCGGCCAATCTTTTGGTCCAACTAAATCTATGCCTGTAATACCGATTTTTTTAGCTTCAACACAAAGTGTTTCTACATCTAAACCGCTAAAACACCAGCGGCAAACGGCATGATTAATATTTCCTTTTA
The DNA here is from genome assembly GCF_059423705.1 of Pedobacter sp. GW460-11-11-14-TSB4. NCBI lineage: Bacteria > Pseudomonadati > Bacteroidota > Sphingobacteriia > Sphingobacteriales > Sphingobacteriaceae > Pedobacter > Pedobacter sp. GW460-11-11-14-TSB4. Next base: position 123,195 of record NZ_JBWKYI010000010.1, on the reverse strand, counting down.
GCCTTAATGGCTGATCTGATTCTGATTTATCCATTGCTAATGCTGAAAATCCTGAAGAAACACCAATCGCAGCGGTTCCTGCGATGATGTTCTTTAAAGCATTTCTTCTATCCAGTTTTGAAGACATAATTATATCGTGTTAGCTTCAGTAACAGGTTTATTTTTATCGCTGAAGAATAATAAGAATAACAGCGCAACTAATCCTGCTATACCTGCTGGAATAATCCATATGCTTTGCCAAATATGGCCACCTTCTACAACATATTTATTAACTACCATACCTGATATGATCGAACCAATTAACATACCGACACCGTAAGTTGCCAAGGTAATAAAACCTTGAGCAGCACTTTTGAATTTTTCTCCGGCTAATCTGTCAGTATAAATTTGTCCGGTAACAAAGAAAAAGTCATAGCAAATGCCATGAAGAACAATTCCACCGATCAGCATCCAATAGTTTGAATCTGCATTTCCAAATGCAAAGAAAAGGTAACGAACTACCCACGCAATCATACCAATCGCCAGCATCTTTTTTACGCCAAGACGAGCAAAGAATAAAGGCATTAATAACATAAATAGGGTTTCCGAAACCTGACCTAATGATTGAACTCCTGCTGCACCTTTCATTCCAACTTCATTAAGAAACGGATTGGTGAAATTGTAGTAGAAAGCCAGTGGAATACAGATAGCAACAGATGCTAAGAAGAATAAAAGATATGATTTGTTTTTTAACAGGCCAATTGCATCTAAACCAATGATTTCTCCAAAAGTTGTTTTTTCACCTTTTTTAACTGGGGGAGTGTTCGGTAAAAAGAAACTTAACAATCCTAGAATGATTGAAGCAACGGATGCCATTTTGAATGTAAACACCAAATTGCCGCTCTGTTCCCAGTTTAACCACCCAATTACCAATCCGGCAATAATCCATCCAATAGTCCCGAATACCCTGATTGAAGGAAATTCTTTTCCAGGATCTTTCATTTGTTTAAAGGAGATTGAGTTTACTAACGCCAACGTTGGCATGTAAGCAATCATATACCCTAGGATAAATGGGAAAAAACTATCAAAATTTAAAGATGTTCCTGCAACCCATAAAAGTGCACCTCCAACTAAGTGTAGTACACCTAATACTTTTTGTGCAGAGAAAAATTTATCTGCGATTAATCCGATGATAAATGGTGCAATTATAGCACCTAATGATTGTGTACTATAAGCTGAACCAATTTGTACATCGTTTGCTAATAGATTTTTACCAAGGTAAGTTCCCATGGTTACAAACCAGGCGCCCCAGATAAAAAATTCCAGGAACATCATGGCAGAGAGTTTAAAGCGAGTAGTGTTATTCATTTGGTTTATATAAGGTTTTAAGGTTAAAGGTATAGGGTGTAAGGTTAATGCGAAAGCGGGTAAACTTTATGCTTCCCCGCCCGCAAACTCAAATATATGGTTAAAGCTAAAGAAAAGAAACCTTCAGCCTTCTACCTTACGCCTTCAACCTGATTTATAGTTCTTTAATAGAGATGTTTTTGTACCAAACTTCATCTCCGTGATCCTGTAAGGCAATTTTACCGGTTTTAAAAGTTCCCCAGTTTTCCCATGTTGCAAACTTGCTGCCTGCAACAATTTTTTTCCAGTTATCGTCCCAAAGGGTGGTTTTTACTATTTCAACACCGTTTAAAATTAATGTTAATTTGCCTTTTTTGCTAATGATTTCAGCTTTGTTCCATTCGCCAACAGCTTTAACGGGCTCTGATGAACTTTTTACCAGGTCGTATAAATCGCCTGCGCGGTGTTTTGTAATCTTTCCATCCGGGTGGCCATCGTTATCAATAACCTGCATTTCTAAACCTGTAGAATAGGTAGCGTGGTATTTAGGTTCTTCATGAACATAAAAAATTAAACCGCTGTTTGCTTTTGGAGCTACTTTCCACTCATATTTTAAATGGAAATCGCCATATTCTTTGTCGGTAACCAAATCACCGCCGCCATCTTTACCTTTGGTTGCTAAATCTAAATGCAGGGCACCATCCTGAACCTGCCAGGCGCTGCCAACAGTAGTTTTGTTGTAAGTATGCCAGCCTGTTGTTGTTTTACCATCAAAAAGTGGCTTAAAGCCCTTTTGAGCTTTTGATATTTGTGTTACCGCTAACAAGATGCAAGCAGAAAGAAAGATTTTTTTCATTTTTTTTAAATAAAACCTGATGGGATTTAAAACCGATCAGGTTAGGATAATTAAAGAGTTAAATTGTTCCAGCCTTTACGGTATTCGCGTTTTACAAACTGGTTTGCTTCGTCAAAATTGGTAACTTTCATATTGTCGTTATCCCAAAGCATTTTAGTATACCGGCCTGGATAAGTAGTCTTACCATTTACCGTTTTTTGGATATCGAAACTTCTGATTGCCAGATTCGCCATCAGTAAAGCTTCTGTTAAGGGACCTGCAATTTCGAAAGGCGAACTTACTTCCTGTTTGCCATAACCCGCAATTGCGGCTTCAACCCATTGTTTATAGTGGCCATTTGCGCCATCTGGTACACGCGTGTATTTTGGCGCCACTTTAATGTCTTTGTTTTTACTTAATGGCAATAATTTTGGGTTTGCACTATAAGTTTCAGACATCATTTTACCTTTAGTTCCGATAAACAAGGTACCATTACCACCATCGCCAAAAGTTTCGTTTGCTTCTAATTCTTCAGGGCGTTCGGGCTGGATACCACCGTCCATCCAGTGTAGCGTGACATCACCTTTGGTTTTATTCGTTTTCGGGAATTTTAAGGTCACATGGCTTGATGGCGGGCAGCTTTCAGGGAAATAACCGCGTTTAAATTCATCTACATAAACAGAGCCAACACTCGCCTCAACCTCTTTTGCATATTTTAAGTTTAATACGCTGAAAGGCGCTTCGATCAAGTGACAGCCCATGTCGCCCAGGGCACCAGTACCATAATCCCACCAGCCACGCCAGTTAAAAGGCACCAATTTATCTATGAAATCTTTTTCAGGCGCAGTACCTAACCATAGGTTCCAATCTAATTCTGCAGGAATTTCGGCTTTTTTTGTTGGGCGGGGAATGCCTTGTGGCCAAACGGGTCTATCAGTCCACGCGTAAACGGTGTGTACATCGCCAATTAAACCAGCTTCGTACCACTCTTTCATTTGGCGCGGGCCATCATTTGATGCACCTTGATTTCCCATTTGGGTTACCACTTTATATTTTTTTGCGGCTGCGGTTAGAATACGCGCCTCATAAATATCATGTGTTAAAGGTTTTTGCACATAAACGTGTTTACCCAATTGCATCGCTGCTAAAGCCTGGATGGCATGGTTATGATCAGGAGTAGAAACAGACACAGCATCGAAATTTTTATGTTCCTTATCTAACATTTCGCGCCAGTCTTTATAGTATTTTGCTTTAGGGAAAGCTTTAACACTATTTGCTGCACGGCGATCGTCTACATCGCATAAAAAAGCAATGTCTGCTTTTCCGCTTTTGTAAAACATATTTAAATCGCTTTGGCCTTTTCCGCCAACACCAATGCCGGCAACCAATAAACGATCGCTTGGTGCTAAATAACCGGGTCCACCTAAAACATGGCGGGGCACGATCATAAACGCAGCAGCGGCAATAGCTGTGGTCTTAATAAAATCACGGCGGTTACTCGTGTTTTTATTTTCTTGCTCTGTTTTCATCTGTAGTAAATCGATTTGCTAATTTGGTTAAAATTATTTTTTTAGGGATAAAATGTACTTTACCATTAATTTTGCATCGTCTTTTTTAAGTGTAGCATGAGCAGTCATTGGCATGTTGCCCCAAACGCCTGTTCCACCTTTAATAATCTTATCGGCTAACATGTTGATGTTTTTCTCGGTAGCCGGATATTTTTTTGCAATTTCTACGTAAGCCGGACCAATAATTTTGTTGGTCTTGTTATGGCAACCCAGACAGTCTGATTTATTGATCAGTTTTTCTCCCGGATTGGATTGAAAAGCAGCATGCTTTGTCATTGTTGCTGTTGCAACTACAGTTTTCTCTCTCGATAAATCAGCCTTTGAAAACGACGCCATAAAAATGACTACGGCGCCTAAAATTAAAAATGTTTTTTTCATGTGTGTTTTGTTATTCTTATAATCCTAATATTCTTTTATTGAAAGCGCTATCACTACCCGATGCTGCAAAATCGTCAAATGCTTTATCGGTTACATTAATGATATTGTTTTTGATAAATGCTGCGCCTTCGCGGGCACCATCTTGTTGGTTTTTAATACAGCATTCCCATTCCATAACGGCCCAACCTTTAAAATCATATTGCGCCAATTTACTAAAAATGGTTTTAAAATCAACCTGACCATCACCTGGTGAGCGGTAACGACCAGCACGGTTTGCCCAACTCTGGTATCCACCAAAAGTGCCTTGTTTGCCTGTAGGGTTAAATTCTGCATCTTTAACATGGAAGGCTTTTATGCGTTCGTGGTAAAAATCGATGTACTGAATGTAATCCAATTGTTGCAACACAAAGTGAGATGGGTCATACAATAAGCATGCCCTAGGATGATTATTTACTGCAGCGAGGAACATTTCGTAAGTTTCGCCATCAAATAAATCTTCGCCAGGATGTATCTCGTAGCAAATATCAACGCCACATTGGTCGAATTCGTTTAAGATGGGCGTCCAGCGTTTTGCCAATTCTGCAAAACCTTCTTCAACCAATCCCGCCGGGCGTTGTGGCCAGGGGTGGAAATATTGCCACAATAATGAACCACTAAATGTGGCATGGGCATTTAAACCTAAGTTTTGAGAGGCTTTAGCCGCATATTTCATTTGTTGCACAGCCCACTCTGTTCTTGCTTTTGGGTTTTTGTGTACTTCTTTTGGTGCAAAGGCATCAAACAGATCATCGTAAGCAGGGTGCACCGCAACCAGCTGACCTTGTAAGTGTGTAGAAAGTTCAGTAATTTCTAAGCCATAAGAAGCGATTTTCCCTTTCAGTTCATCAGCATAGGTTTTGCTTTCAGCAGCCTTTTGCAGATCAATAAATCTTGCATCTAAGGTTGGCATCTGAATGCCTTTAAAACCTAAACCTGCTGCCCATTCACAAATGCTGTCAAGGGAGTTAAATGGGGCTTCGTCGCTTATAAACTGTGCTAAAAATACTGCTGGTCCTTTTATCGTTGTCATGCTTGATTGTTATAATTTATAATCTAACCACTTTTGGTCTGATTGGCTGGAGGCCACTACATTTTCGATAAATGCCATACCTCTAATACCATCTTCAGTACCTGGAAAGTCTAACATTGCAGCCGTAGGTTGTTCGTTATTCAACTTTGCATCTACTGTTAATGCGAAATTTCTATAAATATTTGCAAATGCTTCCAAGTAACCTTCCGGGTGGCCACCTGGTGTACGGGTATTGTGCTGAGCGAAACTGCCCATGTAACCATTGCCTGTTCTGTAGATTTGAGCAGGGGCATTTAACCATTTCACAATTAAGGTGTTTGGTTCCATCTGGTGCCATTCCATACCACCTTTTTCGCCATAAACTTTAATTTTCAAAGCATTTTCTTCTCCGGCAGCAATTTGCGATGCTACCAGAACACCGTTAGCACCATTATCGAATTTTAACAATACGTTTCCATCATCGTCAATCGCTCTACCTGGAACAACAATATTTAAATCTGCACAGATTTTAGTGATTTTTAAACCAGTGATATATTCTGCCAAATGAGCGGCGTGTGTACCGATATCGCCCATGCTACCACTTTTTCCGGTTTTAGATGGATCGGTACGCCAGGCTGCCTGTGCATTTCCTTCACGCTCAGATAGGGTACTTAACCAGCCTTGAGGATATTCGACCATGATTTTTCTGATCGCACCCAAAGCACCTTCACTCACCATTTGTTTGGCTTGTTTAACCATTGGATAACCCGAGTAGGTGTGGGTTAAACATAATGTTAAGCCAGTTTCTTCTACTTTAGCTTGCAGCTGTTTTGCTTCTTCTAAAGTTAAGGTCATCGGTTTTTCGATGACTACGTTAAAACCTTTATCCAAAGCCATCATTGCAGGGGCAAAGTGAGCAAAATTTGGCGTAACGATGGTTACAAAATCGATTCTTTCATCTGCTGGCAATTCACTTTCCTTCGTCAGCATTTCTTCGTAATTGGTATAAATTCTGTTATCCGGAAGAAAAAGGAGTTTTCCAGATTCGTAGCCAATTTCAGGATTTACACTTAAAGCTCCGGCAGATAATTCAATAAGGCCGTCCATATTGGCAGCCAAACGGTGTACGGCACCGATAAAAGCGTCTTTTCCACCGCCTATCATGCCCATTCTTAATTTTCTTTTCATTTTTGAGGTATGGGGTATAGGGCTAAAGGCTTAGGGCATAGGGAGATTAAACCCTATACCTTAAACCTTTTACCTTAAACCTTTCTAGATATTCTTTTTCTTTAATTCTTTTACAGCGTAATCGCAGGCACGGGCAGTTAAAGCCATAAATGTTAACGATGGGTTTTGGCAAGCGATTGATGGCATACACGATCCGTCGGTTACAAAAACGTTATTTACTTCATGCATCTGGTTCCATTTATTCAATACAGAAGTTTTAGGATCGTTACCCATCCTTGCGGTACCCATTTCGTGGATCGCCATACCTGGATAACAGCCATTATCGAATGTTTTGATGTTTTTCATACCGGCCTTTTCTAACATTTCGGCAGCATCATTCATCATATCCACACGCATTTTTTTCTCGTTTTCTTTGTACTCGCAATCGATAGCCAATACGGGTTGTCCCCATTTATCTTTTTTGGTTTTATCGATGTATACCTTGTTTTCGTAATAAGGTAACATCTCTCCGAAACCGCCCAAGCCCATAGACCATTTGCCTGGGGTAGTCATTTTTTGTTTTAAATCGGCACCGAAAGATAATTCAGCCACATCACCTTGCCAGTTTGCCCTGCTTGCACCACCCTGATATCCAAAACCACGCAGGTAATCGCGTTTGTCGTTTCCGATATTCTGATACCTCGGGATATAAATTCCGTTTGCACGGCGTCCGTAAGTGTATTTATCGTCAAAACCTTCAGCTTCTCCAGATGCTCCGCAACGGAAATGGTGATCCATTAAATTGTGTCCTAACTGTCCACTTCCATTGCCCAACCCGTTTGGATGTGCTTCTGATGTAGAGTTTAACAAAACGAATGTTGAACCTAATGTAGAACCATTTACAAAAACGATTTTAGCATAAAATTCCATCGTTTTGTTGGTTTCAGCATCAATAACCATTACACCTTTAGCTTTTTTAGTGTCTTTATCATAAATAATATGATTTACGATAGAGTACGGCCTTAACGTTAAACGTTTAGTTGCCATAGCCGCAGGCAGGGTAGAAGATTGAGTACTGAAATATGCACCAAACGGACAACCACGGCTACATAAATTTCTGTACTGGCAATTGCCACGTCCTTTATGTGGCACAGTAAGATTGGCTACACGGCCAATCATCATAATCCGTTCTCTTTTATAATGTTCTTCGATACGTGCTTTTACCGATTTTTCAACAATGTTTAAATCCATTGGAGGTAAAAACTGTCCGTCAGGGCAGGTAGGCCAGTTTTCTTTCGAACCACTGATCCCTGCAAAACGTTCAGCATAATCGTACCATGGCGAAAGTTCTGCATATCGAACCGGCCAGTCGCTTCCATGTCCGTCTCTTGCGTTATCTTCAAAGTTATGATCACTTAAACGGTAACTTTGGCGACCCCACATTAACGATTTTCCACCCACGTGGAAACCACGGTACCAGTCGAAACGTTTATCTTCAGTATATGGACATTCTAAATCGTTTACCCACCATTTTTCGTTTGCTTCCTGGTAAGGATAATCTCTTTTTTGCACAGGGTGGGTACGTTTTTGCTCTTCGGTAAGTTTACCTGCATGTTTAAAATCCCAAGGATTTTTCATGGCCGTTTCGTAACCGGTGATGTGCTCGATGTTCATTCCTCTTTCGAGCATTAACACGCGTAAGCCCTTTTCAGTAAGCTCTTTTGCAGCCCAGCCGCCACTAATCCCCGATCCTATTACAATAGCATCGTAAGTGTTTTCTGCTTTTAAATTTGTATTTAAATTCATGATGTTTTGTTGTTGGAGTTAGAAATTAGGTTGCCCAGGATTTTTGACCTGGTTTTAATGGTGCATTGCCATCATACCGGCCTGGAATAAGCACATATTCGCGTGCTTTGGTGCAACCAATTTCTGAAGAATAATAACCGAGTAAGGTTAAATCTCTTGCGGTAATAAAAAAGTAAGCTAAATCTTTATTCTCTTCTGATTTGCTCTCTTTTTGGGCAAGCGCAATGGCCCTTAAATCGATCATTAGTTTTTTACGCTCAGCTGGTGTTAAAGTGATATAATTTTTTCCGAAATCTTTCTTTGATTTAGCCTGAAGATCTTTAAAACCTTGTGCAAATGAGGTTTGCATTGCCGCAGGATAACAATCTTTCATCATCATTGGAATAAATTTTCCTAAGCCTGCAGCTTTGGCACCAGCAGATGATTTGGTCGTCGGGACAATAATATCAGCAAATTCAGCAAAAATCTTTTCGTCTTCCAATGAATAGAGGACAAAGTTCTTTTCGTTTTCCGGGAGCGTAAAACTTTCAAATAAAACGCCCATTGTACTTGCCGAGATTGCTCCTCCCAGCAAAAATGCAACGTTTTTGAGTGCTTCTCTTCTGTGCATCGTCTTTATGATTTTATATATTGGTTACTTATGTGTTGAATTAGTAATATTAGAAAAAATATAACGGAAAGATTAATTTTTTACAGTTAAATTATTGATACGCAACGTGATTGTTACTCCGAATAATTATTCTAAATAAGTAGTTTTTTATAGCTCTATTGTTGTTTAAAGCGGGTTTTTGTCGTCATTTTACTTGGTGTAAAAAGTACATTTAGTACAGGTAAGCATATTATTTACTAATAAATTTAAAAACGCCCGTTTTTTAGGGAAAAAATTAGTCGAAACCCGATTTTTTTTGAAGTAATTATAGCTTTTGGTTATACACCGGTAATGGTGTAATTCAGCTCATTTGATGGCGCTGAAATTATGGACTTATATCAGGAGAAATGGCAGGATGAAAGTTTGGGATGATAGATATGAGTTATGATTATCCGGATGTTCATAACTGAAGTTATACACTAAGTATAAATATTTTATTGCCTTTTATCTCATTTTTTTACCTTTGCTCAATCTCAAAAAAATTATGCAAGAAAAAATTGTTGTTTTAGGCTCTAACGGGCAAATTGGTACCGAGTTGGTAACCATGTTACGTAAAATATATGGTGATGATCATGTAGTTGCATGCGATATACGCAGGCCGGATTATGATATCAAAAACTCTGCACCGTTTGAATTTGTGAATGTACTTGATAAAGAAATGATCAATGGTATTTTTCATAAATACAGACCAACACAGGTTTACCTTTTAGCGGCTTTATTATCGGCCACAGGAGAGCAAAATCCAAAGCTAGCCTGGGATTTAAATATGAATGGCTTATTGAATGTTTTAGATTTAGCTTTAGAATATAAAACTGCAAAAGTATACTGGCCAAGTTCTATTGCGGTATTTGGTCCGAATTCGCCAAAAGATAATACCTCACAATATTGTGTAATGGATCCGAATACTGTTTACGGAATCAGTAAACTGGCAGGAGAGCGCTGGTGCGAATATTATAACCAAAAATACGGATTGGATGTTCGTAGTATCCGTTATCCGGGATTAATCAGCTGGAAAGCTGCCCCAGGTGGTGGAACTACAGATTATGCGATCCACATTTTCCACGATGCATTGAAAAAAGGGAGTTATCAGAGTTTCTTAAGTGCAGATACAGAATTACCAATGATGTATATGGATGATGCCATCCGCGGTACAATTGAGCTGATGGATGCACCGGCAGATCAGATTTCGGTGCGCAGCAGCTATAATTTTGGTGGAGTAAGTTTTACACCTGAGGTTTTGGCTGCCGAAATCAGAAAACATATTCCGGAATTTACATTAACTTACGGCGCTAACGATCCTCGTCAGCAAATTGCAAATAGCTGGCCGCGTTCTATCGACGATAACTATGCAGCAAAAGATTGGGGATGGAAACCAGAATTCGATTTATCGAAACTGACAGCAGATATGTTAAAAAATTTAAAAAAATAATATAAAGGTAGAGGGTTGGAAGGTTGAAGGCATAAGGTCTCATATCTCAAATCTTATATCTCAATACTACAAAATGGGAAGAGCATTCGAATTTAGAAAAGAGAGAAAATTTAAGCGTTGGGCCAAAATGGCGGTTCAGTTTACGCGTATTGGTAAAGATATCGTAATGGCGGTTAAGGAATCAGGACCTCATCCGGAAACCAACTCCCGTTTACGTACGGCTATGCAAAATGCGAAAGCCGTTAACATGCCAAAAGATCGGGTAGAAGCTGCAATTAAGCGTGCATCTGATAAATCGATGGCCAACTATGAAGAAATTGTATACGAAGGTTATGCGCCACACGGTGTAGCCGTTTTAATTGAAACTGCTACTGACAATACCAATCGTACGGTTGCCAATGTTCGTAGTTATTTTAATAAAACTGATGGCTCTTTGGGTAAAACCGGATCACTGGATTTTATTTTTAACCGCAAATCTATTTTCCGTTTCGTACCTGCAGAAGGTTTAGACCTGGAAGAATTAGAATTCGAATTAATTGATGCTGGTTTAGAGGAACTTTATGTAGAGGCCGATGAAGAAGGCAATGATATTGCTGTTGCGCAGGGCGCATTCGAAAACTTTGGCTCTTTGCAAAAAGCATTAGAGGAGAAAGGTATCGAGTTAAAAAGTTCAAAATTAGAGCGTATTGCTTTATCTCATCACGAGGTTACAGAAGAGCAAGCTGCTGATGTTATGAAATTGATCGATAAGCTGGAGGAAGATGATGATGTGCAGGCCGTTTACCATAATATGGCGGAGTAACATCAATTGAATAATTTACAAGGGCTTAAAGATTTTTCTTTAAGCCCTTTTTTTGTGCAATTATCGTCATGCTGAACTTGTTTCAGCATCTATCTAAGAAAGACCCTGAAATAAATTCAGGGTGACGATCGAAAGGAAACCTGCGAGGTTTAATTAATCTACTATTTCTTGTGCGAAAACAACCAGCTTAACAACTCCGGTTCGGCAAAGGCGCTGTCCCAGCTATTGTGGTTGGCGTTTGGATACAGGGTAAACTTCACCTCATCGCCAACCGTTTTCAAACGTTCGGCAATGGCAATAGAAAAAGCCGGATCAACAACATCATCTTTTGCACCATGAAAAATCCATAAGGGTATTTTCTGGTATTTTTTAATGTTGTTGGTATTGTCTCCACCACAAATGGCAATGGCTGCGGCAAATTTACGGCGTTCTCTTCTTAACAATTCGTAGGTACCCATTGCGCCCATTGATAAACCGCCTACATATACCTGTTTTTTATTAACATAGGGTTTATTAAGGAAGTTTTTAACCATTCCCTGCAGCGCATGCATAATTTTGGTGGGTTTGCCACCCTCTACAAAACTGATTCTTCTTTTGCCTTTGGCATCTCTCTCAAAGTTGGCATTTGCCCAAAAATCGTTTGATGGGCATTGTGGGAAAACCACAATAGCAGGGAAATTTTTGCGTAGATCATTTTTTAAAAACAATTTTCCACCGTGTACGAGTTGACTGGCATTATCATTCCCTCTTTCGCCACTTCCATGGAGGAAGAAGATGATTGGATATTTTTGGTCGGGATTAAAATTCTCGGGAAACAGAATTCTGTAGTAAATAGAATCCTTTCCTTTGATGTAGCTTCCCTTGTCGTATTTTTTTAAGTCTTGAGCGTTTAAAAAGAGTACAGAAAAAAGAATGCAGATAGTTAGAATAATCTTTTTCATCTGTTTAAGATTGTTTTAATGGTAATGAAGCGATCATCATTTGTTATTACCGTGTGTTGTTTGATAAATTATGATGGTTTCATTTAACAAAAATAGAAAACCCTGGCTATTTTACAATAGCACAGGGTTTATAACCAAACCTAATTGTCTTTATTTCAGCGTAAAAGATGTTTCTTTTACATCGCGTGAATTTGTTCCTATAAATACTTTAAAATCGCCGGGTTCTGCAACGAATTTTAAATCAGCATTGTAAAATTTAAGATCGTTTTCGGAAATATTGAAAGTGATGGTTTTACTTTCTCCGGCTTTTAAATTAATTTTCTGGAAACCTTTTAGCTCTTTAACCGGGCGGGTAATGCTTCCAACAAGATCCTGAATGTATAATTGAACAACCTCTTTACCCTCATATTTCCCAGTATTACTTAACGTAACCGATGCGGTGATCGATTTTCCTTTGCTTAATGTATTTGCGCTCAGTTTAACATCACTGTAAGTAAATGAGGTATAGCTTAAACCAAAACCGAATGGATATAGAGGATCATTGCTTACATCTAAATAGTTGGAACGGAATTTTTCGAACCATTTGCCTTCAGCCAAAGGTCGACCGGTGTTTTTATGTGCATAGTATAATGGTACCTGACCCACGTTTTGAGGGAAAGTGGTACTCAATTTGCCAGAAGGATTTACATCACCAAAAAGTACATCAGCAATTGCATTTCCTGCTTCACTACCGGGGAACCATACATTTAAAATAGCCGGGATATTTTCCTGTTCCCAGTTCAAGGCTAAGGGACGGCCCGTAAACAATACCAATACCACTGGCTTGCCTGTTTTAGCCAAAGCTTTTAACAGGTTTTTCTGTGTTTCGGGAATCTGGATGTCGGTAACACTGCTACTTTCGCCTGTAAACTCAGAACCCTCACCAATGGTAGCTACAATCACATCCGATTTTTTGGCCACTTCTAAAGCTTCTTTAATCATTTCAGCTTCTGTGCGTGGGTCGCGTTTGTAGGTAGGGTTGTGGATGTTTACATAACGGTGTTCCATGGTAGAATCTGCTAAAAAATTAGCCCCGCGTGCGGTTAAAATCTTCGCCTTATCTCCAATCACATTTTTTAAACCTTGAAGTACTGTTACCGATTGATCAAAAAGCGCAGCAACACTCCAGGTACCATACATGTTGGCCGTGTTATCTGCCAATGGGCCAATTAAACCGATTGTACCTGATTTTTTTAACGGAAGTACATTATTTTTGTTTTTTAATAACACAAAACTTTCTGCTGCAATTTCGCGTGCAACCTGACGATTGGCTGGACTAAAAACCTCTTTTTCTGCTCTTTCTGTGTTGCAGAATTTATAAGGATCAGCAAATAAACCCAGTTTATATTTGGCCTGAAGCACCAAGCGGCAAGCCCTGTCTATCTGTGTGATGCCAACTTTTTTCTCTGCTAATGATTTTTTTAGCGTACCCAGAAAGCCTTCGCCTACCATATCCATATCAATGCCTGCATTTAGAGCCAGGGCAGAAACCGTTTGTAAATCGCCCATGCCGTGTGCAATCATTTCAGGAATACCGGTATAATCGGTTACCACAAAGCCTTTAAAACCCCATTGATTGCGTAAAACATCGGTCATTAACCATTTGCTACCAGTTGCAGGGATGCCATCAACCTCATTGAAAGAGGCCATAATGCTGGCTGCACCAGCATCAACAGCGGCTTTGTAAGGTGGAAAATATTCGTTGTACATGCGCACTTTGCTCATGTCGGTGGTATTGTAATCTCTACCGGCCTCGGCTGCACCGTAAAGCGCATAGTGTTTTACGCAGGCTAAAATTTCGTTAGTGGCCTGGAGTTTTCCTTGATAACCTTTTACCATGGCGGCAGCAATTTGCGAACCTAAATAAGCATCTTCGCCACTTCCTTCTGAAATGCGGCCCCAGCGTGGATCTCTCGAAATATCAACCATAGGAGAGAAGGTCCAGTTGATACCACTTGCACTGGCTTCTATTGCGGCAACCCTGGCCGATTTTTGTACGGTATTCATGTCCCATACACAGCTCATGCCCAATGGAATTGGGAAAACCGTATTGTAACCGTGGATCACATCCATTCCAAAAAGTAAAGGAATTTTCATGCGGCTGTTTTCTACTGCAATTTTTTGAACTGCCTTTATCTTATCTACACCTTTGATGTTAAATAATCCACCTACCTGTCCCTCTCTGATTTTTTTAGAAATGTCGCTGCTGTTGGCTTGTCCGGTCGTGATATCGCCAGAACTAGGCAGGTTCAGCTGACCAATTTTTTCATCAACAGTCATTTTCGCCATGAGGTTGCTGATGAAAGTATTCATCTTTGCCTCTTCTGTCGAAACAGGTTTTTTGGTTTGTGCTGATCCGTTCAGTACAAGCAGGGTTAAAAAAACAACCAGGATATTCGCTCTCTTCATTATGTGTGTATTTTATTCTTTTATTAAATGCTGGCGCTCGTTTCCAGCGAGTGCCTAATCACTTTACGATTTCATCGGGTTAGATGTTAATCGCTTTAAGCGATTGTTTATTTTCACATTCGTTACAAACGAGCGTGCGCTATTTTATTAATCAACTTTCTTCACTTCGGTTTTTGCCGATACGCCATTTTCATTTATTGCTTCAATAGCAAAATAGTACGCTTTTTGGCTGTCCATTGCTTTGAACCAATATTCGTTAAAATCGTGGATCATGATGCAGTTGTACAATTTATCTGGTGCTGTACCATAGTAAAGATTATAGGCAAATGAACGATCAACGGGTTGCCATTTGATGTAGGCACTGCGTTTATCTTTTTCTGTCCGCAGTACAATCAGGTTATTAACTTTTGTTGGTTTTTCACCATTTCCGTTTCCGAAAACACGTAATCCGCTAATGGCGAATTTACCTGTAGGCATGTGGATGTTGACCATTTTGATGAACCTGGTTTTAACTGGCTTTTGGAGCTCGATATAATCATGTGGTACATCGGTTTTGTTCTGGCTTTTATCAACAAGGGTAGTCCATTTTTTTCCGTCGGTTGAAGACAGGATTTTGTATTGATGATAAATGCCCGTTTGTTTACCAATAAATTCGGCATCCTGATCGGCATAATTAATCTGGACGGCATTAACGGTAGCCAGGCTGCCCAGATCAGTCTGGATCCATTCTCCGTTATTTGCGGTTTTGGCGCTCCAGTAGGTTTTAATGCTTTCATCAACGGCATTATTGGCATTAAAGCTGCCTAATGTAGAAGAAACAGTTACCGGCTTTTTATAGTTGATGAGCATCCAGCCCGGACCCGCCGGTCCACCTTCTTTCCTTTCGGCAGGTAAATAGAGTGGATAATCGCCAAAGGCAGTATTCGTCCACATCACATCATCTTTATCAAAACCTGTTGGCCAGATACCCATTCTGCGCTCCCAGGTATTTTTTACACAAATAATGCTGGTAGAAATGTGCCAGTAGTTTTTGCTGTTATCCTGAAAGGTAGCACCATGACCTGCACCGCGAGAAAATCCACCGCCTTTATAACTTAAAGGATCAGATTGTGGTACAGATGGGCTATCGTAAAATAAAGGCTTGCTTCCAACCACCACACCATCAGCATAACCGCTAAATTCGGTTCCCGGTGCGCCGTATTGAAAGTAATATTTGCCATTATGTTTGGTCATCCATGCGCCTTCGGCAAAAGGATCGAGAAAAGTATCGTCCATATATTCGCCAAAACGCTGCCAGCCATAACGCCAGCTCTGAAGCAGGTACATAGGCGTGCGCGTACCTTTAGGCTGAAAAGTTTTGCGGTCTAATTCTACACCGTACATGGGGTAGTTATTGCTGCTCCCATTGTACATGTAAAATTTGCCATCATCATCGGTAAAAAAGGATGGATCCCAGCCGCCAATTTCTAACGAATCTACCAATGGAAACCATTTGTTCCCTTTAGGGTCGGTACTTCCCCATAAGGTGAAGTTTTTAGTATAGGTGCTGCCGAAAACCACCATGGTATCGCCAACAATGCCTACTCCTGGTGCACAGAGTTCATCTTTTGTTTTGTTCCATGGACGAAGAAATTTTCTTTCGTGGAATTTCCAGTTCAGCATATCGGCACTATGCCAATAACCCCACTGGTTGGTACTGAAAAGGTAGAAATCGCCCTTATAATTTACAATCACCGGATCGGCCGTTGCCCGGTGTTTGCCCCATTCGGTAAAAGATTCGAAGGGTGTGTATCCATAATCAACATTAATTGGATTGCAGTAGGTTTTTTGTTTCTGTGCAAAAGCGGAAATCGTGCAGACCAAAAATATTAATGTAATTAACTTTCTCATTTTATTTTTTTAAAGCTGGATGGTCGAAACCTAATTTGTTTAACCCGCTCTGAACATCTTTATTTCCCATAAATAATTTCCACAGCAGCCCTGATCTGTAATTTTCGATCATCACCACCATCGGCCCCTGATCGATCCCCAAATATCTTTTTGGATACCAATTGTCCTGCGCTGAAAAGGCATCATAAAAACCGTATTTGCCCCACACTTTATCGCCCAGGTTTTCGTAAAGGTGTCTGATGACCTTCATCGATTCTTTTGGGGTGTATGGGATAGATGATATGGCAGCAGTGGGAGAGATTACCCCGAAATCTTCCTGAAGGCTGTGCGCGGCATAACCTTTTACCGAATAACTGGCAGTTAAGCCCCAGTTATTTTCGCCATAACCTTTAAATTTCTTTGGATTGGCTACACAGTAATCGTGAATGGCCAATGTTTGATTGACATTGTTTTCCCAATAATCGGCATAGCGGTCTTTTAAGCCTTTTGGGTTTAAGCCTAAATAGGAATAATGTGCCCAAAATAAAGGACCTACAGAATTTTTTGCACCTTGATAATCTAATGGGATATGATGGCCATAGAGATCGAAATTAGCTTTAATTGCACCTCCTCTTGCCCAACCCTCATGATAAACTTCGGCAGGGATGCCATGCGTAGGAGATGAGGCGGCCATAACGTACATGATTAAACATTCGTTATAGCCTTTAACAGGAAAGTTCATTTCCCAATTGTACTCTGGCGACCAGTGCCAATACAACACATTTTGTCCGTTGCGGTACCAGTTGAAATCGATACCTTTCCAAAGCTCATCGGCTTTTTTTGCCAATGCTTTTTCGGGTTCGGTTCCATTTTTATAATATTCGTTGATGCAGATTAAAGCCTGTGCAACGAAAGAAGTTTCGACAAGATCACCTCCATTATCTTTTCGCCCAAACGGACGTACTTTAGCGGTTTCGCCATTTATCCAATGCGGCCATGCCCCATGAAAGCGATCGGCTTTGGTTAAAAAATCCAGTATTTTATTTAAACGGTCTAATCCATCTTTTTTGGTCACATAACCCCTGTCAATCCCGCTTAAAATAGCCATTAGTCCAAAGCCCGTTGCTCCGGTAGCCACTGTGTTTTTGTCATTTTCAGGATATACATTATCCACATGGAAACGCTCTCTGCCCGCTCCTGAAGTGGGTTCGGCTCCATCCCAAAAATACTGGAAGGTTTGTTTTTGAACCAGATCTAATAGTTCTATATCGGAAAGATTTTTCCTGATTGATAGGTCAGGATTATAGTTGGTATTTTTACTTTTCGTACAAGCTGTAATAAACAAAGAAGAACAGCTTACGGCTATAAGTAAATGAGTAATTTTCTTTAGGTCTATTTTAAACATGGGCTTGGATAAAGAAATAAAGGCTGCCAGATTTAACTAGCAACCTTTACTTTATGATAATTTTAGTAACCGGGATTTTGTTTAAGTAACCCCCCACTTAAATCAATTTCAGTTTGAGGAACAGGCCAAACTTCATTTTTATTGGCTTTCCATCCTTTTGGGCCAAAAATGGCAAGTGCTCTACCTTGTCTGATTACGTCGAAATAACGATCGTTTTCCATAGCAAGCTCAACCTGTCTTTCTTTCCAGATTGCATTTCTTAAAGCTGTTTGGTCTGTCGTAGTAACATCAGGTAAGATTGTGACACTTGCACCCCGTGCTCTTTTTCTAACTCTATTTAAAGAAGTTAGGGCTTGGGCATTATTACCTAGTTCATTTGCTGCTTCTGCGTTCATTAGTAAGATGTCAGAAAATCTTAATACCCTAATGTTTTGTTGCGCACCTTCATTGAAACCTGAAACCCTTGTATTAAAAGGAACATATGATTTTTGATTGTAACGTGCATTAGGAACGGTTGTAGGAACAAGATCACCCTGAGGTGTAGTTTCTCCTCTGAATAATATTGTTGCATCTTTTCGCGGGTCACCAGTTTCAAAGGCAGCCTCTAACTCTGCTGAAGGCGTATTAAATCCCCAGCCCATTACTCCTGCAACACCCTGAACTTGGCTATACTGAGAGTTTGATGCAGCAGAGTTGCTTGGTAATAATTCAGCCTGAACCTCGAAAATTGATTCAACACTGTTTTCATTAGCTACTCTAAATCCTTTTTCAAAATCAGGAAATAAATCATAACCTAAAGTCATAACCTGATTCGTGAGCGCCAATACATCTGCCCACTTCTTCTGATACATCGCAACTTTAGCTTTCATACCTAAAGCGGCACCTTTAGTCGCTCTTCCCAAATCAGTTGATGCATAGGACTGAGGTAATACTGCCGCTGCGTCTGTTAAGTCTTTCTCGATTTGAGCGTACACTACGGCTTTATCACTTTGTGGAATATTGTACTCCGAGTTGTCTTTAGGTACTGTAAGTCTTAATGGAACATTGCCGTAAGCCCTAACCAATCTAAAATAAGAGTATGCACGAATAAATTTAGCCTCAGCTAAAATTCTTGCTTTTAGTGATGCATCCATACCAATATTAGGTACGTTATCCAGTACTTGATTACAAAGATTGATGTTTTGATACTGCCCAGTCCAAAATCCTTGTAAGCTACCTTGAGTAGAAGTTACAGTAAATTGATCGAACAAGTTAAAGAATGTAGCATCAGTTGGTGTGCTACCTTTATCAGCCTCGTCAGATCCTGTACTTTCAATGGCAATTGCATTAAATGCAACATTATCCCAACTTCTAAGCTGAGCGTAAATAGCATTCACACCCTTCAATGCATCATCTTGTGTTTTCCAAAAAGTAACAGAAGGTTGCTGGCCTTGAGGTGGAACGTTTAAGAAGTCTTTTTTACATGATGATGTAAATAACATTGTGCCAAAAATGGTGGCATAAATGCAAGACGGTAAGTTTATATATTTTTTCATTTTGATGTCGATTAGAAAGTTACGTTAACTCCGAAGTTATAAGTAGCGAATAAAGGATAAACGTTTGTATCAATTCCTGCATTCGTTGGAGCTCCGCCAACCTCAGGGCTGAAACCTTTGTATCCAAAAATATTAACAGCATTTTGTGCATTTACGAATAACCTTAAACGCTGCATTTTCATTTTGTTGCTAATTACTTGTGGAAGTGTATATCCAAGTTGAATGTTTCTCAATCTGATATAATCACCTTTCTCTACATAGAATGAATTAGGTGCATTATTTAAGCCACTAGCCAAACTTGCAGATGCATAAGTGTTTGAAGTTCCGGCACTCGTCCAGCGGTTACTAATGAAATCTTTAGTGTAATTTTCATTACCAAAACGGTTACTTAAGTTGGCATTAAATACATCAACATCTGCCACACCCTGAATGTCTAAAGTTAAGTCGAAGTTTTTGTAAGCAAAGTTGGTGTTAACACCGTAGGTAAATTTAGGATTCGGGTTACCAAGAACAACTCTATCTCTCAAGTCGATAATTCCATCACCATTAATGTCTGCATATTTAAAATCACCTCTTTTAAAACCTGGCCATGCAGCAGCTTCAGCATCTGTTTGGAAAACACCTTCTACTTGGTATCCGAAGAACTCACCTATTGGGCGGTTATTCACCGTTCTGGTAGAAAGGTATCCACTCGTAATACCAGCACCACCTCTGTAGATAGGGTTTGATCCTGAAGTTACATTTAATACTTTATTATTATTAATCCCCACGTTTCCACTAACAGAGTAAGAAAATCCTCCTTCGGTTTTATCTGCCCAGGTAGCAGAAAACTCAAAACCACGATTCTGAATATCTGCCTGGTTAGCAATTAAAGTGCTGTTTGCTGTACCTAAGTTTCCAAATACTGGAATATCGAAAATGGCTTGTTCAGTTTTTCTGCTGTAATAATCGGCTTCAACCGTTAATCTGTTGTTTAAGAATCCCATCTCTAAACCAACATCTGTTCCTGCACTTCTTTCCCATAATAAGAAAGGAGGAACGATTGAACGTATACTTGCACCTGTGTATGGAAGACCTCCGAAGATTGCAACTAAGCCAGCAGATTGATCAACTGTTTGAGTTGATGGGTTGAAAGGAACACCTGCGTTTCCAACTTTACCCCAGCTACCCCGAAGTTTTAAGTTACTAAAGATCTTTTGATCTTTCATAAATTCTTCATTCGAAATTACCCATCCAGCTCCGATTGAAGGGAAATTACCCCATAAGTTATCTGATCCGAAAAATTGTGATGCTCCATCTCTCCTGATCGAAGCATTTAATAGATATCTGTTTTTGTAACTATAATTTACTCTAGCAAAATAAGATGCAAATGTTGACAACTCTCCACTATCTGTAATATTTCGACTTGCTGCGTTTCCCAAGGCTAAATATAAGTCGCCTTCTGATGTGTAAGGAACATTTAATGCATCAGCATTAATGGTATACATTTTATTACGCTGAGCTGTTTGTCCAACAAGAACTGTTAAGCTATGGTCTGTCCATTTTTTATCATATGTTAAAGTGTTTTCTATAATCCAGTTTCTATTTTCGATGCGATCAATATCTAATCTACTGTTGGTATTTTGTTGAGTATTACTGGCTTTATAAACAGGAATATAACCTCGAACTTCCTCCTGGCCAAAATCACCACCGAAACTTGTTTTGAAAGTAAAATCTTTTAAAAATTTCAATTCTGCATACACATTACCAGTAACTTTATATTTTGTAGTTTGTTGATTGAAAAAATCCAGCGTTGCCTGTGGGTTCATGTTACTACCATTACCTAAGTTAAAGGCATTTGGATCTCCGTAGCTTCCATCAGCATTAAATACAGGAACAACTGGAGAAGCTGCGTACAATGCTCTGAAAATGGTTGAAGGAGCATCTTTAGATTTGCTTGATGTCGCCGTAACATTATATCCAATTTTTAATGGCTGGAAAATTTGAAAATCATTTGATAATCTTGCTGTATATCTTTTATAATTGTTGTTTTTAACGATACCATCTTGGTTTAAATAACCTAATGATAAGTTGTAGGTAGATTTCTCGCTTCCACCACTAATAGAAAGCTGGTGGTTCGTAACCAACGCTTCTCTTAAAACAACATCATACCAGTTAGTACCTTCACCTAAATTTGTATTTGCAAATAAAGGCTGAGCACCTTGAAGTGCATAAGCCTCATTAACTGCAGCAGCGTATTCACTAGCATTTGCCATTTCAACCTGATTGGTAACTTTTTGGAAGCCAACTGTACCATTATAATTAATTACAGCATCGCCTTTCTTACCTTTATTTGTTGTTACCAAAACCACGCCGTTTGCAGCTCTAATACCATAAATAGATTGGGCAGAGGCGTCTTTTAGAATACTGATGTTTGCAATGTCTGCAGGATTTAAGAAGTTGATATCATCGTACCAAACACCATCAACCACATATAAAGGGACACTTTTACCATAAATTGTTCCTGTACCCCTAATGGTTATTGTTGGAGAACCACCAGGTGTACCCGTATTGGTAATTGAAACACCAGCAACTTTACCTTGCAGTGCACCAACTGGATTTACTGAAGCTTGTTTTGAAATATCTTCCCCTTTTACCGAAGCCACAGCCCCTGTGACATCAATTTTACGTTGCGTACCATAACCTACAACCACAACCTGCTCTAGTTGTTGTGTTGATGAAGCTAATGATACATTCAGGGTAGTTTGATTGTTTACAGCTTGCTCAAGTGCTGTATAACCTACAAAGTTAAATACCAATGTGGCGTCACCCGGCACGCTTATAGAGTAGTTGCCGTTCACATCTGTTTGCGTGCCATTTTGTGTTCCTTTAACTAAGATAGTTACGCCTGGTAGAGGTGTCTTATCACCTCCATCAATTACCTTACCTTTTACAGTAATGTTTTGCGCTAGTGCTACGTTAATTGTTAGCAAACAAAATGCAGCGAGAACAGAAATTCTTGTAAAGATTCTTTTCATGCTTTATTATTAATTTAGTTTAATTGTTAGTTAAATGTGAGGTTGTTTTTGTTGATGTGCAAGTGTTTTTACCTCTACATTAATACATCAAAGGGTGCGATGGGGTATCTCAACGAAATAAACCAGATGCCATTTTAGGCTAAAAACGCAGTTTTTTTAGATTTTAACATAACATTAACACATGCACAAGTGTATAACTAACACTAAGTGTTTTGTGGGGCTAAGAAACCAGCCATGAGAGGTAATGATGTAGTGCCGATTTGGTAAGATAGCCAGAAAAAGACTCAAAAACTGTTTTTTATGCAAACGTTCCCGAGGCTTAGCGAAGTAATTTTGATCGCTGAATTTGATTATAGCGAAGATTAAAGCTCCATCAAAAACTCAGTTAAGTTTTTGTCGTGAGGTACCTCGAGCTTTTTGCGCAGGCGATACCGGCGTATTTCTACACCCCTTAAACTGATGTTCAACAGTGACGACATTTCCTTACTGCTCATGTTCATCCTGAGGTAGGCACAGAGTTTTAAATCGTTCGGAACAAGATCTGGATGTTGTGCTTTTAACTTTTTAAAGAAACTCTCGTGCGCCTCGTTAAAACTGTTTTCAAACAAATGCCAGTCACGTTCATCGTTCATGCCATCATTGATCACTTTCTGGATTTTGCGTGTCTGATCATCAGATAGCTTTTTCCCGTTTTCATCTTTTAATTTAGTGATCTCATCACTCAGTTTTTGGAGTAGTTCGTTTTTATAAACAAGGGTCATGGCTGAATTGGCCAGTTCTCTGTTTTTCGAGGCTAATTCGGCCTGTAATTTCTCCGTTTGGAGTTTGATGATCTGTTTCTCGTTGGTTTCAGTTTCCTGTCTTAATATCTCTTCCTGCTCCGCCTGTAAACGGTCGCTGATTTTTTGACTATCCCTGCGGAGTTTTCTTTCATAAATTTTCTTGCCCAGAATTAATACAACCACAAATAAGATGGCATAGCACAAAATGGCCCAGTTGTTTAAATACCAGGGGCGTAAAATGGTAAATGTGTAAACGGCTTCCTCACTTACTGAGCTGTCGTCTGTTTTTGCCCTTACTTTAAAAATATAATTGCCTGCACTTAAGTTGGTGAAATCTTTCTCTGTGGCATAAGTCCAGTCAGACCATGCCCTCGAATAGCCTTCTAAGTAAAACTGATATTTAACCTTAGCCTGCCGGTAATAAGGGAGTGCATAGGAAATACGGATATTGTTACGGCTGTTTTGGATCTCTGTTGATTCCTCGCAATTACCCGCTTCGCTGATGAGTGAAAACTTATCCGTAATATCCTCTACGCGCCTAATCAAGACTGCAGGAAGTTTTTGCTTTTGCGCATTGAGCCTGGCTGTTGGGTTATAGATCACAAAACCATCATCAACACTAATCAGGTAAATAGAATTGCTGATGCGGCTTATATTCTCATAATATTGAACCATCCGGCCATCTAAAATGCTAAACTGATTTGAATCTATTTCTACCTTGCCTGGTTCGCTAAAATTAACCAAAGCAGTTTTGCCATGATTGATAAACCAGTATTTTTTACCCCCTGCATTAATAATCTTATTGGAAGACTCAAAAGAACCAAGCTCTTTATTGAGGGCTTCGTATTTGGTGAATTTATCACTTAGCTCATCGTAGGTATAAAAGCCGGCATCAGAAGAAAAAACAATCTTGTTCTCTAGGTTGAATATATTAATGTTGTAATTGCCGGGAAGCCCGTTTTTTTCGTCGAAGTATTTAGTGCTGGTTACCCCCGCATAATTGGCACTTAAGCTAAGCTTATATAAACCTTTGTAGGCATGTGCCACCCAGATGTCTCCTTTGTTGTCTTGTTCCACATATCTTGATGGGGCATCAAAACCTGCAATTTTAGTAGCAAATTTTAATCCCGAAGCCGAAGATTCTGTATATAGCGAAAGCCCTGTATAGGTGCCCTGAATAAGGTAATTTGGATTTGAATTTAACTTTTTAATGGTCCAGCCACCTGAAGATCTCGATAGCCAGTCAATTTTATCGCCATTTACTTTAAATGTACCGCTGTTGTGACCACATATTAACTCATTATCGATAATGGTTAGTTCCCATACCTGGCCTTGTGAGTTGGGGATTAACTGAAAATTAAAGGGTAGGAGGTTATCTGGCGACCATTGGCTATAAAACAAGCCCTGATTGGTACCCAGATAAATTTTATTGTTGAAGATAATACTGGAATACACAGTTCCAAACTGACCCGTTTTATCGAAATAAAAATATAAGGGTGAATTAAGTTCTATCCGGTCGATCCCGTTATCCAGCCCTGCCCAAAGATTTTGCTCATTATCGGCATATAAACTTAAAACAGTATTGTTTTGTAAACCACTGGATTTATTGATGCGTTGAACAACTTTTCCATTTTCATCAATAATAATCAAACCGTTAAGGATGGTACCATATGCAAAATATTTGCCCAGTAAACTCACACCATTATTGAGCTGATAGGTTTTAAGATAGTTGTTGGCGCTCGTATTTAAGGGACTGAAATCTTTTCCATCATACGTAAATAGCCCGTTTTTACTTGTGCCGATGATCAGGCCATTGGTTTTATAAGGGAGAATAGACAATATGCCCTCTTTGCCCAGCTTTTCGCTGTTTGGGATATGGATTAATTGGTTACCAATAAGTTCAAATAAACCTTTTTCGAGCACCTCGATAATATACCTGCTGTTTACCTTATGAAGGAAAAGAAATGAGGACGGGGATTTTATGACCTCGATTTTGTTGTTTTTGTAGATAAAAATCTTCGAAAAAGATTGGAAAATTACCCGATTCTGGTCAACATAAATTTTCCAAACTTCATCATTGATTTTGACGCCTTTTGGTAGTAAATTGGTAAGTGAGCTGTAGCTTAGTTTGTTGTTCTTAATGGACCAGTAGCCGAACTCGCCAAAACTTCCTGTGTAAATCCTGCCTTTGTCTGTAGCGACTGATCGCACGATCTGCCTGTTCGGCATCTGGTATTTCTGCCAGTAACGCCCATCGAAAGTTAATAATCCTTCGGCATTGCCAAAGTACATTACGCCATTTTTATCTTTTGCTATGCTCCAGTTCTGGTTACCGGATGAATAAACAGATTTTGGATAATTTTCTATATAGGGAACGCCTATGCTTTTAATTTCTGATGCATAGGTATTTATAGCGAAGCAGCATAGCAGTATTAGCAGCCTGAAGTAGTTTAGCATAAAATGGTAACCGGGTAAAGCCATTATTACACAAAGTAAATGAAAAATTGTTTAATACGGGCGAGCGTTTAACCGTTGTCCTGGCGTTAATGGTTTTTTAGTTCATGGTTGATTGCCAAATTGCTTAGGTAAGTGGTTCATGTTACAGTTTATGGCTTATAGTTTGATGGTTCATAGCTAAGTGTGGCTAATACTCATTGCCTAATGCGATCGTCATGCTGAATTTATTTCAGCATCTTTCCTGCAAGGTAGACCCTGAAATGAATTCAGGGTGACGATACCATAATTTCACGATTTCAAGGGGTTATCACATTGATAATAACCCCTTGTCAGTCAGTTTGATCCGTTGAAAGATAAATTCTCTTGAAAAGAGGATTATATTTATAGTAACTTAATTTCTTTACGCCTTCACAGCAACAGGCTGCGGAACCTTTACATAATAACCAGTACCATCATACGGGCGCTTGCGTGGGTTAGTGGTGCATGCTGTTGAGCAGCAACCCTGAAGCTGATCGCCACATTCGTCGCATTGGGTAATGTGCTCATTACACTCCGGATTGGCGCAATTAATCATTTTTGGGGTAGTTTTACCACAGTTATAGCAAACCGAAACAATAGTAGGATTTACCTCATTTACATCAACTGCAATGCGGTTGTCGAAAACATAACATTTGCCTTCAAAGTCTTTACCACCAGCTTCTTTTCCGTATTTAATAATGCCACCGTGTAATTGATAAACATCATTAAAACCATGGTGTAAAAGCAAAGCAGAAGCCTTTTCGCACTTAATACCACCGGTACAATAGGTTAATATTTTCTTGTCTTTGTATTGGGCAAGTTGATTAATCTGCTCAGGAAAATCGCGAAAATTTTCAATATCAAGCGTTACTGCATTTTTAAATTTACCTAAATTATGCTCATAATTAGAACGAACATCAAGGATAATTACATCCTCATCATCCTTCATTTTCATGAAATCTACAGGTTCTAAATGTTTGCCTGTTTTTTCATTCGGATTAATGATTGAGGTATCCCTTAAACCAGAATGTACAATTTCTGATTTATAACGGCAATGCATCTTCAGGAAAGAAGGCTCTTCAACCTGGTCTATTTTAAATTCTGTTTTTGCAAATCTTTCATCGGCGTGTACCGCTTTCATATAAGCATCGCAAGACTCAACGGTTCCGGAAACCGTTCCGTTTAATCCTTCATCGGCAACGATAATACGTCCAACCAGGTCTAACGATTTACAAAATTTAAGATGATCGGCAGCAAATTGTTCTGCATCTGCTATGTAACTATAGCAATAGTAAAGTAGTGTCTGATATTTTTTCATAACGCTATTGATACCGTTGCAAACGGCGTTTAAAGCGGGGCAAAGATAGTAAAAAAGGTTGAAGGCTAAAAGGCTTACGGTAGAAGGCATTACCCTACGCCTTAAACCCTACACCTTCAGCCGTATTAAAATCCGTAAGAAATCCTAAATCCTTGTGTTAATTTACGTCCGCCATCATATGCAAAACCATAACTCGCCCTTAACACCAGACGCTGAATGCCGAAATAAAATTCTTTATAATTCCGCTTTTCGGGCGACGAAAGATAGCCTCCACCAATAAATTCTTCCAACTTGGCCTTACGGAGTAATGGAACTTTATTCATAAAAAAGCCTGCAAAATTATGTTCTAAATGCGCTTCGAAGTATTGTTGATTGGTGCTAAACTGGTAAAAATCTAAATATTGAAACTTTCTTAAGTTAGGCGGGAAGATGGTAGAGATGTTACCTGAAAAATGTTTGAAATCAGGATAATACATTTTGCTATTGTTCAGGAATTTACCTGCACCAACCAAAAATGAAGTATAGCCTAATAAACCTAATCCAATCCGATCCTGATATACCTCTGCCTTTACAAAATCATAATCAACATCACTGTTTAAAACATTGTTAAATCCTTTTTTGTACAAAACTGTAATTCTAGGGTATCGCGATTCGGTATAAAACTTACCATCAGGACGGGTAATGTATTTCTGACCAATGGTATAGGTTAAACTCGCGGTGGCACTTAATGATTTATAGGTAGGAAAGAGTAGTGTTTCAGTAGCTGGACTAAAAGGATTGTTGGATGTGAACTCCCTATCTTTTGCATCGAAGAATTTAAAGGTAGAATTATTGGTTAAGCTTTTGTTTTTGCTATAATCTACACTTACGCTTCCCTGCAGGCCAGTTGCCAGTTCTCTGGTGGTATTAATGTTAATAAAACTTTTCTCATAAAATTTGGAGAAGTTTTTTTCATAAAGTAGCGAGTTAATCGTATTGCCCAATGCAGTCATGGAGCCTAAGTTGTTCAGATCAAAAATGCCGTTTCCGAATGATGCACCTACACTTGCCCTTTTAAGGGGATTGTAATAGTAACTCCCGGTCAAACTTCCCGTAAGTTTTTGGTTGGCAAAACCGTATCTCAGTTCAGGACGAATGGAATAAGATCTTCTATTCTCGAAATCCTTTCTGTAAGTAATCCCATATTTTACCGCAAAACCTTCTACCGTATTGTAAAATATAGCTTTAAGCACCGGGTCAAAATACCAATATTCCTTATCGTACCGGTCGTTAATACTTACCCCTCTAAGCAACAGTTTGCCTATTCCGAACTTATTATTGTCTTTTTCTATTGAATCAAGGTATTTTTTCGACTCTTTTAACTTTGCAATACTGTCTTTTTTAACGTAATTAATTTTTTCATCTTCCGTTAAAGGAATAGGTCTGTTATTGGTCCAGTAAGCGGAATCTTTTTTATTAACCATTTCCGTTATTTTCAGTATTTCACCATTGAAGAAGTTTTTAGGAAACTTTGGATCGATATTGTAGTTGCTATAAATACCCACGTAATAACCCGCAATTTTAAATCCCAGCACATTTCCGGCAAACTGAAAATTAATGGCGGTAGGCATATAAACATCCTTAACCTTGGTAAATTGCTGACTGATGTTTAAGGTATCAATAAAATTGATCCCTGCGTTTTTGGTTAGGTAAACATCGGTATTGTATATTCTCCAGCTGTCGTCGATAATATAGATAATCCCTCTGAATACCGGGTCGTTTTCACGACGGGGAATCACCTGGATTTTGTGGATCAGCTCTCCGTTTTCTTTGGTTTCGCCGAGTAATTTGTATTTATAATAAAATAAGGCATTATCTGCAATTGGAGAGATGAAGCCCCTCGCACTCAATTTGTTTTCAAGCAGGTAATTGTCGTAGAAATTAATAATTAGATCAGATGCCTTATTAAAACTAAAAGAATTATTTCTCCCGGCAACTTTTGAAGAGATCATTTCCTCATGCACATCATTTGGATTTCTGAAATTAAACTTGCTTTGAGATTCTGATAAATAAATGATGCCCTTTCTGTTGGTATCGAGCTCTAACACTTTTTGGATGTCCTGGCCAAAGAACTTTTTAGGAGCACCCCTTAAACGTTGTACACCTTTTATATAAACATCGCAACTAAACGCTTTAACCTCATTTAGATGTGTTTTTCTCTGTTTAATGGCCTTACGGATAATGGCGTAAGCCGGATCTTCAGCATTTGCCCTGATGTTTACGTTTTCTAAAGTATAACTCTCTGATGTTAATGTTACATTAAGCGACTGATCTGCTGAAAGATTAATAATATGATCTTGCTGTTTATACCCCACGGCCCTAAAACTTAAAGTATATTGGCCGGTTTTTAATTTCATAGCGTATTTCCCATCAACATTTGCCGATGTTCCACTGGTTGTACTTTTTAAATAAACCGAAGCAAAAGGAATAGGTTGTCCACTATTATCTTTAACTGTACCTGTAATGGTAAACTGTTGTGCTAAAATAATATTGGTAAGGCTACAAAAAAACAGGAGCGCGCAAATTCTTATCATAAGTTAGATTAGTAAGCTATAAATATCGAATAACTTTTAAGACTATACATATAGGTGTGTGTTAAAGTTTGTTAAGATCGAAAAAAAATAATCTGGATAGACGGTTTTTAAAAATAACACCAGATTGGCATTGATTACTGAATTGATCAAACGTTTGTCTGCAAAATATAGGGATAAAATTGCCTTTTTAGGTCAGAAAAGACTTTTTTTTATAACTTTGGACGTAAAATCAACCATATAAAAAGGCCATGTATAAAACATTACAACCTGTTCTTCAAAAAGAACTTGAAGAAATCGAAAACGCTGGATTATTTAAACGCGAACGTATTATTATTACACCTCAGGGTGCCGACATTAAAGTAAGCGGTGGTGCTGAAGTAGTCAACTTTTGTGCAAATAATTATTTAGGACTTTCTTCTCATCCAAAAGTGATAGAAGCGGCTAAAAAAGCAATCGACGATCATGGTTATGGAATGTCTTCAGTGCGTTTTATCTGTGGAACACAAGACGTGCACAAAGAACTGGAAGCTAAGATTTCTAAGTTTTTAGGTACTGAGGATACCATTTTATATGCTGCGGCATTTGATGCAAATGGTGGCGTTTTTGAGCCATTGTTTAATGCAGAAGATGCGATTATTTCTGATGAATTAAATCACGCATCAATTATCGACGGGGTGAGATTGTGTAAAGCACAACGTTTCCGTTATAAAAATGCCGATATGGAAGATTTGGAAAAACAATTAATTGCAGCCAAAGATTGCAGACACAGAATTATTGTTACCGATGGTGCTTTCTCTATGGACGGCTCTGTTGCTCCATTAGATAAAATTGCTGATTTAGCTGATAAATATGAGGCATTGATTATGATTGATGAATCGCACTGTACTGGTTTTATTGGTAAAAACGGTCGCGGAACGCACGAGCATTTCAATGTGATCGACCGTATCGATATCATTACAGGTACATTAGGTAAGGCATTAGGTGGTGCATCTGGTGGTTTTACTTCTGGTAAGAAAGAAATTATCGATATGTTGCGCCAACGCTCACGTCCTTATTTGTTCTCTAATACCTTAGCACCGGCAATTGCAGGAGCATCTATTGCGGTATTGGATATGTTAAGCGAAACCACCTCATTAAGAGATAAATTAGAAAATAATACAAAATATTTCCGTGAGAAAATGACGGAGGCTGGTTTCGATATTAAACCAGGTTTCCACCCAATTGTTCCGGTAATGTTGTACGATGCAAAAATTGCACAGCAATTCGCCGCAAAAATGTTAGAAGAGGGTATTTATGTAATCGGGTTCTTTTATCCGGTTGTACCTCAGGGCAAAGCGAGGATTCGTGTACAATTATCAGCCGGACACGAGCAACATCATTTAGATAAGGCTATTGCAGCATTTACCAAAGTAGGTAAAGAATTAGGTGTAATTTAAAACCTGCTGATCTACGATAACTATAAAAGCCGCTTAAAGCGGCTTTTATAGTTTATGGGTTCATTTTCTTTTATAATGGTATTGTAAACAGATTATTTGAACTCATCAACCCTAAAATTATTGGATATTTTGCTGTATATTTGAAGCCATGTTACAGGATAAAATAACACAATATACCGATAAAATTAATGCTTTCGTAACTGAAAAAGCAGACGAGTTAGAGCAATTCCGCATCAAATATTTAGGGAGTAAAGGTATAATCAAAGAAATTTTCGACGAATTTAAATCGGTTTCTGTTGAGGAAAAAAGATCATTAGGTAAAGTTTTAAACGAGTTTAAACAACTGGCAGAATCTAAATACCTCACTTTAAAAGAATCTACAGAAAATGCTGAAGCGAAAACAGAAAGCATACAACAGGATTTAACTTTACCTGGCGAAGGTTTCGAAATTGGTTCGCGCCACCCTTTAGCACTGGTACGCAGAGAAATTGTAGAGATTTTTGCAAAACTTGGTTTTACAGTAGCAGAAGGTCCTGAAATTGAAGATGATTGGCATAATTTCTCCGCACTAAACTTCCCTGAAGAGCATCCTGCAAGAGATATGCAAGATACTTTTTTCATAAAAAAAGGTGGTGAGAAAGGCGATATTGCTTTACGTACGCATACTTCCTCAGTACAGGTGCGCATGATGGAACAAGGTCAGCCGCCATTCAGGGCAATTATGCCGGGCCGTGTTTACCGTAATGAAGCCATTTCTGCCCGTGCACACTGCTTTTTCCATCAGGTAGAAGGGTTGTATGTTGATGAAAATGTTTCATTTGCCGATTTAAAGCAAACCTTATTTTATTTTGTTCAGGAATTATACGGAGAAGGTACCAAAGTGCGTTTCCGTCCATCATATTTCCCTTTTACCGAACCATCTGCAGAGATGGATATTTCTTGCACCATTTGTAAAGGTTCTGGCTGCCAGCTTTGTAAATACAGTGGTTGGGTAGAAATTTTAGGTTGTGGTATGGTCGATCCAAATGTTTTGGAAAACTGTGGTATCGATTCAGAAAAATACAGTGGTTTTGCATTTGGAATGGGAATAGAGCGTATTGCCAATCTAAAATATGTAATTAAAGATTTGCGCTTATTCTCTGAGAATGATGCGCGTTTCTTAAAGCAATTTAAATCTGCTTTAATTTAATGATGAAATACCTATACGGCATATTGTTTGTACTGCTCATTACCACAGGTTGCGGTAAAGATGAAGGTTACATTCCTGATGTGCCTGTAAATTATAATGTAACGATAACCGAATTTAGTCTGAAATCGGTAAATAACGTATTGGTCGTTTCGAATAACGGGGTAGGTGGACTACTGATTGTAAAAACACCACTTGGAGGCTATGTTGCTTTCGATCGCTGTAGTACCGTAAACCCGGAGAAAATCTGCAAGGTGGCCCCTGATGACAGTGGAGTAACAGCAACCGACCCTTGTTCGGGTGCTAAATTTTCACTGCTTGATGGTAGCCCTCAAAAAGCACCGGCAGAAAGAAGCTTAAAAGCATATAATGTTTCTTTGCAAGGCAATACACTAATACACGTAAGCAATTAAAATGGAAGCTGAAAAAATAAAAGAAACAGTAAAAAAGGCTGCCAAAGAACTCTTTAGAAAATACGGTTATCACAAAACCAGTGTAAACGAAATTGCAAAAAAGGCCCGTATCGCTAAAGCAACTATTTACAAATATTTTGAAAGTAAGGAGCAGGTTTTAGATAGTATCCTGATGGATTACCTGGATCAAAACCTTTATGAAATATTGCACAATAAAGTAAGTTACGCTTCAGAAGAAGAGCACTTAAAAGCACTGGTAATGAAAACAAGCCGATTATCATTTACGGCATGTAATGAATTTATCGGTTGGGATTTTGTTCGTGAAAATGCTAACTCACAGGAATTTTTAAAACATTTATCAGATCAGCTGGAAGCTTTGTTATTGGCTGCTTATTTGCAATTGGATAATTTTAAAAATAATCCTGCAAGAAGAGAAGGATTAGCCTTTTTACTCAAGGCAAGTAAAAGCATTGTGTTTTCATTTGCATTTACTTCCGTTAGCGATTCTGACGTTCGTAAAAACTTTGTAAGTTTCCAGAAAGAAATATTGCCTTTTTTGGTAAAAGCAGCACTTTAAATAGAAAAGTCTTTAAGGACAGGTTCGTCATCTCGACCGGAGTCTGGCGGAGTGGAGAGATCTAAATCAAAAGTGCTCTCCAGATAGATTTAGCTACGCTGAGCAATCGTGTTTCTCGGCTGCGTTGCACTTCACTCGAAATGACGATAACTCGCATCCAATCACCAGTTCAGCCGCTGCTACTGATTGTAATAATCTTTGATTTTAAATTTTTGCACAGTTCTTTTTATTTTTCCATCTACAAGTTTTTGAGTAATCACCGTCACGTTATCTGCGATGCTCGAATCTTCAATAACTGATGAATCTTCATATGGTACGTTTTTAGTATCAAATTTGTAGTTGATGGTTTTATCAAAACAGCATCCATCTTTTTGATGGATGGCAATTTGCTTTGTTTTTTTATCAATATCAAACATGCCCAGATTTTCGCTCGCCAGTTTGGTAAGTTCCTTACTCAGTAGGAATTTATTTTCTTTTGATGATAAATAGACTTCATATGATGGGCTGGCATAAGCGCCATTATTACCATTTCTAATGGCGAGATCTTCAAGGCCGTCAAAATTAAAATCCCCAAAAATTAAAGGGGTTTGGTATTTTCCGAGTTCCAGCCATCCAAGTTTGGCATTTTGAGTTTCAGTTAAGCCGAAATCTAAATCTTCAGAATGGAAAGTGTTCACTTCGCTGTCTGAGACCTTATCATAAATAATAATTGTAGCTTTTCCGCTGCAAGCATTTCCTTCACATTTATCGACAAAAATTTTGGCTTTGTATTGGTTGGAACTGTTATTGGCCAGGAATTTAAACTGCGCTTTCGAAGTATGGGTTATCAGTAAAATACTGCAAAAGATGATCAAACTTTTCATTAAATATTTTTTGCTAAAATTACATCAATATCACCCGCTAAAAAGTTAAAAAAGGTTAACGTTTTCTTTTACGCGTTTTGATATAGCTTTGTACGGCAGATTTTGTGGTAAGCCAATCCCGCCCTTCTTTGTAGGCATCTATTTTGCCCTGTCGGGCCAGCAGGCTCACATACTCTTGCCCATATGGCACGTCGGGTTCTGAAACAATATTAGATATGGGTTCATAATCTCCATAATCGTTTCCTGGCAATGCATTTATATAAATATTTAACGAACGCTCTAAGGCCTGCAACATCAATAGGCAAAGTTTATGGTATTTACCTTTGTTTGCTTGATTAAGGGCCTCGTAGTATTTCTTTCTATCGTTTTTGAGGATAATAGCAGGAGGGAAGCCATTTCGCATGAGTAGTAAATTCATGGCAAGCCTTACAGTGCGGCCATTCCCATCAAAAAAAGGATGTATCCAAACTAATTTATGATGGAAAATAGCAGATAGTAAAATATCATTTAAGCCTAGTGGATTATTATTAACAAAGCCAATTAATTCATCTAATAAATCAGAAACTTTATTGGCATTGGGTGGTGTAAAATTTGCACCAACAATACGAACACCACCATTTCTTAAGCGGCCTGCATAATCATCTTCAATACTTCTGAGCACTAAGCCATGAAGTGATAAAATATCGATACTTCTGAGCTTGTAGTTTTTGTTGACTAAGCTGTAGAGGTAATCGATGGCTTTTTCGTGGTTATAAGCTTCAAAATGCTCCCTTAAAGATTTGCCCTTAACGGTCATCCCTTCCTGTAAAACCATTTGGGTTTCTTTCAAACTTAAGGTGTTTCCTTCTATGCTATTGGAGTTATAAGTCCATTCTAAGGTGAGGTCTTCTTTGATGCGATTTAGCGCGCTATTGGGCAAGGGCCTCGAGGTTTCTAGCCTGGCTTTTTTTTCGTACAGCCTTTCTATTTGAGGTAGTAGCTCTTCTAAATCACTTAAATCGAATTCCCACATACCCAAATTTACTAATTATCGGTTAAACTAAAAAATTTACTTATCCGATATTAAAAATTTTTATCAAAAAAAAATGATAGCTGATTTGCTATCATTTAAAATCTTATTTAGTTATTCCCATTTAAACACTTTTACCGCAACTGCATAAATACCAATACCCCATAGTAACAGGATCATAATCTGGAATTTAACATCCCATAAACCTAATCCTTCAAAAGCTACTTTGCGCATGGCATCGTTTAAATAGGTGAGGGGCAATGCTCTGCTAATGGGCTGTAGCCAGCTTGGAAAAGCTTCGATAGAAAAGAAGGTTCCCGATAATAAAAACTGGGGCAGGGTAATAATGTTTGATATTGGAGGCACCATGCTTTCGTTTTTGGCAATGCCCGAAATGATAAAACCAAAGCCCATAAAAACAATCACACCAAGCGTAGCGAGTATAAGCATATTGACGACCGTAAGTGCGCCATGTACAAGTGTAAAGCCAAAGAAGAAATGGCCAATTAAGATAATAAACAACGCGCCAATTAATGCAAAGCCAATTCGGGCAATACCTTCGCCGATAACAATGCTCGAACGCTTTACGGGGGTCGCAAAGAAACGTTTAATGACTAAGGTTTGGCGCAGACTTAAAAATACGAATGCTGTTCCGAAAACGCCTGTACTCAATAGTGAAAAGCCTAGCTGGCCCGGAAGGATAAAATCAATGGTTTTGTATTCGCGGCCTGTAATGGTACTTTCTTTTATTTCTGCTACTGTAGGTTTTAAAGTTTTGTCGTAAAGAACATTGTTTAAAACTGATTTTAAAATCCCGCCTTTATCCCTCGATGCAGAAGTGTATACCACATTAACCGAATAAGCCGCAGAATTTACTTTTCTATGCACATCAATCATGGCATCAACATTTCCCTTTTCAAGTAGTTTATCAAACTCGGCTTTTGATTTATCTTTTACCAGACGAATCATCCCTGTTTTTTCCAGCATGCCCATCACCGGGTTATTTAAATCAGCGCCTGGGGTCACACCAACATCAATGCGTGTTCCGCCACCACCTAAAAATCCAAAGACCAGAATAAATATTAAAGGGAAAGCAAGGGTGAATACCACTGCCGAAGGGCTTCGCATAATCGATCTGAAACTCGCTTTGGCAAGGGCAAGGGTTGCTGTGGTGTTACTGTAACCCACAGCCCCTGAAGGGGAGTTTGAGTTTCTTTCGTGTATATCTTTTTGCATGTTGGTTCTGCTGGATTATATTTTTTTAAAAAATGTATTATGCACTAGATTTCAGGTTCCCCTTTCTGGGGCTATGGGGCTTATTCTCTCCATTCCTGCCCGGTAAGGTTGATGAAAACATCTTCCAGATTGGCTTTTTTAACTTCTTTTTTACGCTCAAAACCGCTGTTTACCAGTTTGTCTATTAAGTTGTCAGGCGTATCTAAAGCGATAATTTGCCCGCGTTCTACAAAAGCAACGCGATCGCAAAGCTGCTCAGCTTCGTCCATGTAGTGTGTTGTAATTACAACTGTTGTGCCTGCATTGCGGATTTCGATAATCAGATCCCAAAGATTCCTTCTGGCCTGCGGATCCAAACCTGTTGTCGGCTCATCTAAAAAAATAATCTTCGGTTGATTAATCAGGGTAGTGGCAATGGAGAAGCGCTGTTTTTGCCCACCAGAAAGCGCTTTGTATTTTGCTTTGGCCTTATCCTGAAGGTTTACTTTCTCCAGCATCTCCATCGGTTTGATGTTGGCGCCGTATAAACCGGCAAAAAGTTCGATCAGTTCGATCAGGTTTAAATTTGGATAATAACCAGCTGCCTGTAGCTGTACACCAATAATCTGTTTAATATCCTGTGGCTGTTTGTCAACAGAAAAACCATCAACAATAATTTCGCCGGATGTTTTAGCCCTCAAAGTCTCGATAATTTCGAGCGTAGTGGTTTTTCCGGCGCCATTTGGGCCAAGCAGGCCGAAAATCTCATGCTCGTAAACTTCAAAACTAAGTCCTTGAACGGCCACGAAATCATCATATTTTTTTACCAGGTCTTTAACACTGATAATGACTTTTTTTGTTTCCATGTTGCGAATGTAAGGAGCTTTAAATGAATAGAAAATGAATTTTAATACAGTTGGTCGAAAATGTCGGTAAAATGATGTTTTATACGGGCGAAAATAGATTATAAAAGAAATCTGCGGATCGGCAGCTTATTTTTGCCGCAAATCCGCAGATCGTTTATTGTATTTGGTCTTTAAACTTCGGTCTATTACCTTAAGCCCTCCGCCTTCCAGCCTTCTACCTTAATACTACCAAACCAGCTCGCCTTTCATAACGTCAACGAAATCGTCGAACAGGTAACGCGAATCGTGTGGACCTGGAGAAGACTCCGGGTGATATTGAACCGAGAATGCCTTTTTACCTTTAACACGGATGCCTTCTATCGATTTATCGTTTAAGTTAACGTGGGTAATCTCTACTTTATCTGAGTTTCTAACCTCATCAGGAATTACACCGAAACCATGGTTTTGTGAAGTAACCTCGCAGTGGTTTTTGATGATATTTTTAACCGGGTGGTTTAATCCACGGTGACCGTTAAACATTTTCATGGTTCCAATACCATTGGCTTCAGCCAATAACTGGTGACCTAAACAGATGCCAAACAATGGTTTATCAACCGCTAAAATTGCTGTAATCGTTTCTACAGCGTATGGCATTACCGATGGATCGCCAGGGCCGTTTGAAATGAAGTAACCATCAGGACTAAATTTTTCCATTTCGGCAAAGCTAGTCTTAGCTGGGAAAACCTGCACATAGATATCGCGGTTTTCGAAATTGCGCAAAATGTTTTTCTTGATACCTAAATCTAAAGCAGCAACTTTTAAGCTTGCCTCAGGGTTGCCGTAAAAATATGGTTCTGTTGTACTTACTTTAGACGAAAGCTCTAAACCTTCCATTGATGGTACTTCGGCCAGCTTTTGTTTTAATTCTTCAAGATCAGTAATCTCAGAAGAAATAATGGCATTCATTGCACCTTTATCTCTAATGTGACGAACCAATGCACGGGTATCGATATCAGAAATGGCAACCAGGTTATCATTCTGGAAATAATCCTGAATAGATTCAGTTGCTTCCTTGCGGCTATAAACGATGTTGTAATTTTTGCAGACTAAACCGGCGATTTTGATCGAACCTGATTCGATTTCATCTTTGTGGATACCATAATTACCAATATGTGCATTGGTGGTAACCATTATCTGTCCAAAATAACTTGGGTCAGTGAAAATTTCCTGGTAACCTGTCATCCCGGTATTAAAACAAATTTCGCCAGTAGTGGTTCCAATTTTTCCGGCCGCTTTGCCGTAAAAAACTGTGCCATCGGCCAGTAATAAAATCGCAGGTAACTTGGTGTAGTTAGTCATGGTAATTACAATATGGATTTTGATTTAAAAAAGAGTTGAAAAAAGAATGGCTTTCGGCATTAAAGCCGTTTTTGCTGGGTGCAAAAAAAGATGAATATATCCCTTCCATTTCGGGGTACAAAGATAGAGTTTTAGATTGGGAATGTAAAGAGAAAAATTAAATAATGGTGTAAAGCTTGAAGGTAAAAGGTGTAAGGTTGGTTGGCCCTAAACCTTAAACCTTTTACCTTATGCCTTTTTAAAGAAAAAACAATACTTTTGGCAACACAAAACAAATCCAATGTCGGTACATAAAGAAATCAAACGCATCACCACTCACATTTTACAGGAAATGAAACAACGTGGTGAAAAAATATCTATGTTAACGGCCTACGATTATTCGATGGCAACCATCCTGGATGATGCAGGATTAGACGTTTTACTGGTTGGCGATTCTGCTTCGAATGTAATGGCTGGTCATGAAACCACTTTGCCTATTACCCTCGACCAGATGATTTATCATGCTGCATCTGTAATCAGGGCAGTTAAACGTGCATTTGTTGTAGTCGATTTACCTTTCGGCTCTTATCAGGGGAATTCGAAAGAAGCTTTGAATTCGGCGATAAGGATTATGAAAGAATCGGGTGCCCACGGTGTTAAACTGGAAGGCGGAGAAGAAATTATCGAATCCGTTCAACGGATCATTACAGCAGGAATCCCGGTAATGGGGCACTTGGGCTTAACACCACAGTCTATTTATAAATTCGGAACCTATACAGTTCGCGCGAAGGAAGAAGAAGAAGCCAATAAGTTAAAAACAGATGTTTTAGCTTTACAGGCTGCCGGTTGCTTTGCAATCGTATTGGAGAAAATTCCCGCTGCACTAGGTAAAGAAGTTACAGAAAGTTTGCATATCCCAACGATTGGTATTGGTGCAGGACAAAATTGCGACGGACAGGTTTTGGTGGTAAATGATATGATTGGTTTAACCAAAGGCTTTAAGCCTAGGTTTTTGCGCCAGTATATAAATCTATACGACGAAATTTTAGGCGCAGCACAATCATACATCCGTGATGTAAAAGCAAACGATTTTCCGAACGAGAAAGAACAGTATTAACCCAAACCCCTAAAGGGGCATTTATTAGATGAGGTTAATATTTAAAAGAATAAATCAATATATAATTAAAATTATGTCCCCTTTTAGGGGCGGAGGGGTTAAATGCCAATTACCGATAACGACATCCTTTTTGAAGACAATCATTTAATCGCCATAAATAAAAGGGCAGGTGATATTGTGCAGGTTGATGAAACAGGAGATGAGCCTTTGGATGAGCAGGTGAAAAAGTATATCGCTAAGAAGTATAATAAACCCAATGGCGCGTTTTTAGGGGTGGTGCATCGTTTAGACCGGCCAGTGAGTGGTGTCATCTTATTTGCCAAAACGAGTAAAGCTTTGGAGCGAATGAATGCTGTTTTTAAAAATAGGGAAGTAAAGAAAACCTATTGGGCAGTGGTAAAGAATAAGCCAGAGAAAGAATCGGCTACTTTGGTGCATTGGCTGGTTAAAAACCCACAGAAAAATGTGGTTTCTTATTATAATACAGAAGTTACCGGTAGCCAGCGGGCTGAGCTTTCTTACAAAGTAAAAGCCAAGGTTGGCGATTATTACCTCCTGGAGGTAGATCCATTAACCGGACGTTCGCATCAGATCAGGGTTCAACTTTCATCAATGGGGTGCCCGATTATGGGCGATAATAAATACGGTTATCCACGCGGAAGCAGAAAAGGAAGTATTTGCCTGCATGCCCGTCGCTTACAGTTTATACACCCGGTAAAAAAAGAACCCGTAAATATATTCGCCAAATTGCCAGTTGACGGCTTTTGGGAGCGGTTTGAAGACTTATAGCATCACAATATTTCATATCATTAAGATATCCGGTTATAATATTTAAGTATTTGACCGGATTTTTTATGATTTGGCATCATATTTCGTCTGTTCAGGACTAAAAACCAAATCCATTATGAAAAACACCTTTTTATCTATCGCCTCAATAAGCCTGTTGGCTTCTGCGCTAGTTTCTTGCGACAGTACTACAAAAACAGAAACCACTAAAGACACAACGGTTGTCAATGGCGATACAACTTTTACAAGTAAATCAACAAGTGAGACAACAACGACAATCCGAAGTGAGACTATCCCTGCCAAAATTCCGACTTTCTCAAGCGAAGAAGTAAATAAGGGACTTGCTGAATATAGCAAGTTAAAAGACGAATATGTTGCAGCTGTAAAAAGTAAAAATGCAACGGAGATTAAAGCTATTAACGATAAATATACCGCCTGGGCAAATCAAGCTACTGGCTGGGCCAGCAAACTAAAGCCGGATGAAATACAAAAATATTCTGATTATGTGCTTAAGTTAAGCGAAGAATGGACGAAAGCAGCGAAGGAAGCAGTAACTAAGTAAAGCTCAAATTATAGAAAAATCGTCATTCTTGCGTATGCGGGAATCTTAAAACATTTTTGTTAGGCATTAAGATTCCCAATCAAGTTGGGAATGACGGTTCTTCGAAATTTATTTACAAACAATTTTGTCAAAAGTCATTGAACCATCAAAGTTTAGTTTGCTTTGGTCTTTGAACTTGGTTTCTCCTTTTACTTCCTGTACATCACCAAATCCTTCTGCCAGCTGAGTACCCTTTTTCAAAAAAGCCACTTCCCTAACTGATGTTTTGCCTTCAGACTGAAAAGTATAACTGGCAATTATGGTATCGCCTTTAACAACACCCGCTATAGTGCCTGCATTTTTATCTTTTTCATATAAGTTATAACCCAATGTACCTGTTATCTTATTCTCGGCTGTTTTTAACGATAGGGTAGCTGTATCGCGGTTTTTAATGTACTGGTAACACTGAATAGAATCGGGTGTTGCCGCTGCATTGGTTACGATAGTAGAATCTATTTTGGCCTGCGTTTTTTTTGCTGTGCCGCCCTGGCAGGATGCCATCAACAAAGCGGCTGCTCCTAATATTGGGATGATGTTTTTCATTATTATATGTTCTTTTAGGATTGATTTTTTTATTATTAAGCAAAGCCCCTGCCAGAAAAACATGATCCTGTGCCGATGTTTACATTACGATCTGGGTTTTATAATGAATGTAGAAGATTATTTGCAGATCATTTTAAACGAGAAAGCCTCAATACAAGCCTGTCTCTATACGGTTTGCATGATCAGCTGAATTTTATTTTAAAACAGTAATGAAATGCTGGTTCCTTTTTGTTCTTCAGATTTAATTTCGACGTCTATTTTATGGAACCGGGCAATACTTTGTACAATAGCCAGTCCCAAGCCAAAACCGTTTTCTTCTGTATTCCCCCTCTTAAACCGGTCGAAAGCATTTTCTACCAGTGCTGCACTCATGCCCGATCCGCTATCGCTAATGGTGAGCATATATTTTTCGGCTTCCGTTTTATCCGTTATGGCAATGGTACCACCTTCAACATTATACTTTATTGCATTATTGATGATGTTGATTAAAAGGGTATGGATCAATGCTTTATTTCCGGTGAAATGAAAGTCCTTTGAAAGATGGGCGCTATAACTGATGTTTTTATCTGCTATCCGATCTTCCAGATCTTCATAAATATCTTCGATTTCCTGTTTAAGACTAATTTCTTCTGTTTTCAGGTACTGATTGTTTTCAACCTTCGAAATGAGTAACAAACTGTTGATAATCACCTTTAAGCGGTTTAGTGTTTTTAAAGAGGCGTATATCTTGTTTTCGTGCTCTTCAGGAATATCTGGGGTGTTGAGCATATTTTCGAAGCGTGTACTTAATATTGAAATGGGGGTAAGTAACTCATGTGAAACGTTGGCTATAAACTGCTTTTCTAAAGCGAAAAGTGTATTTATTTTGCGCATTAGCGAGTTGATGCTGTTATCCAGGATTTTAAAATCGCTGGTACTGGTGGGTATATTCTGGTAATTGTAGTGGGAAGGATCATCAACCAGGTTGATTTTTTTATCGATGATGCGATAAAATGGCTTGAGTAAAAAATTAGAGAATGTATAATCGGCCACCAGGGTAATGAGCAACGCAGCAACAAGTACAATCAGCATATAGAAGCGGATCGAATTTTTAATCGATTGGAGTGCTGTCATGGTTTCTCCGATCTCCAGGTTGTACCAGTTTGTATGGTAGGAGAATTTATAGTTTAAGATGCGGTATACTTCAATATCACCCTCAATCTCTCTTTTTTCGGTAAATACCTTCGCGGTAGAATCTTTTTGCTTATCGGGAATGTCCGTTAGCACAATAAATTCTTCCTTTAAAATATTGTAGTCGGTAAATGATTGTTCTTTGTTTAAAAGGCTGTCGATCTCATCATCATTTAAATTCTCGATAATTTTGTTCTTCTTTTTGATTAAACGGTTATCAAGCTGGTTGTAGGCAAGTCTGTCTAACGAGAATAAAATGATAGCCCCCAACACCAGAATAATGGCGATTTTAGTGACTGCATTGTACAAAGAAAACTTAACCTGTAACTTCATTTTATATGGAAAATGTTTAATGTAAGATGGATGATGGTCAATAGTTCTCCAGGGTTAATCGGTTAATTGTTTAAATCGGTTAACTGTTTCCCAACTTAATTCTTCCGACTTCGGACCTCCGACTTCCCGACTTTTTAGCAATTAATCCTGTAGCCAATACTTCTTACCGTTTCAAACCAGTCTATCGGGCTAACCGCTGCAAGTTTTTTTCGCAGGTTTTTAACATGAACATCAACAAAGTTGGAATCAGAATTGACTTCTAAAATATCTCCCCAAACGTGTTCCGTTAAACTCATTCTCGATACCACGCGGTTTTTATTCAGCACCAAATAGTTAAATATTTCAAATTCCTTTTTGGTGAGGTTTAATCTTTCATCACCAAATGAAACGGTCCTGTTCTGAATATTGAGCAGAAAGTTATGAATGTTGATTTCGTTTTTTTCTAGCTTGTGTTTTCTACGGGTAATGGCGTGCATACGCGCTAAAAGTTCATTTAGCGAAAATGGTTTGGGTAAATAATCGTCTGCACCTTCATCAAGGCCTTTAATCCGGTCGTCTACGGCACTACGGGCAGTTAAAATGATTACGGCGTCATCCCGGTCTTTCGTCGATTTTAATTGTTTCAAAATATCGAAACCATCGCCATCGGGCAAGCCCAGATCTAATAAAATGAAATCGTAATTGTTTACAAATATCTTTTCTTCTGCAGAAGATTTTTTCCAGGCATGCTCTACAATAAATCCTTCTTTACTCAGGAATTCATCCATTTCAAGCGCCAGGCTTTTTTCATCTTCAACGATTAGTACATTCATCTTATTTTGCTAAAGTGTTTTATTGTTCAATTCTTTGTAAACTGAAAATTGCTCACTGTGAACCGAAAACTGAATTTACATTTTTAAGAATGATTGTGCAAGCTTCTGCAATTTCTTCTTTAGTAATAATTAAAGGGGGAGCGATGCGCATTGAATTGCTGCAGTGTAAAAACCAGTCTGACAATACACCGTCTAAGATACAGGCATCGATAATTTTTTTATTGATTTCGAAATTTTCAAACTCAACGGCCAGCATTAAGCCTTTGCCGCGGATTTCTTTAATAGCAGGATGTTGAAGGAGCTGTTTAAACAATTGCCCTTTTTCTTCAACTTCATCAACAATGTGATCATCAACCAGGGTACGTAAAGTAGCCAATCCGGCAGCGCAACAAACCGGGTGACCCCCAAAAGTTGTCATGTGACCCAAAATTGGTGTATGCGATAATACCGACATGATCTCCAGCGAACTGATAAACGCCCCTATGGGCATTCCGCCACCAATTCCTTTCGCCAGGAGCAGCACATCTGGTACAACATTGTAATGCTCGAAAGCAAACATTTTACCGCTGCGGCCAAAGCCTGATTGTATTTCGTCGAAGATTAACAAAGTTCCGGTTTCGGTGCATTTAGTCCGCAATGCTTGCATATAGCTTAAATCGGAAACTCTTATTCCAGCTTCTCCTTGTATAGGTTCGATAAAAACAGCAGCAATTTCGTTGGTTATTTTTTCGAGATCAGCAAGGTTATTATGCTCAATAAAACTTACATGAGGCAGGAAAGGGCCGTATCCAGAAGAATAAAAATCGCTTTCCATTAAACTTTCAGCACCCTGGGTACTACCATGGTAAGCATTTTTGCAGGCAATAAATCCTTTGCGGCCAGTGTAACGTTTGGCCAGTTTCATGGCACCTTCTACAGCCTCAGTTCCTGAATTTAAAAAATAGGTGCAGCTTAAGCTTTCGGGCAAAATATCGGCTAGGGCCTTGGCGAAATTTACCTGAGGTGTTTGCACATATTCGCCATAAACCATCAGGTGCATATAGGTTTCTGCCTGCTCCTGAATGGCCTTCACTACGGCGGGATGGCAATGGCCAACATTACTTACGCCGATACCAGCAATAAGATCGATGTGTTTTTTGTTTTGGGCATCGTAAATGTAGATTCCTTTTGCCCTTACAAATTCGAGCATAAGCGGCTCTGGAGAGGTTTGTGCATTGTGTTGTAAAAACAACTGACGTTGGGTAAGCATGGGACAAAAGTACGGAAATGAAAGAGTGCTTTAAAACAAAAAAGACCTACATTGCTGTAAGTCTTTTTCTTTATTGCTTTTGGCCGCCTTTAA
This sequence comes from Pedobacter sp. GW460-11-11-14-TSB4, assembly GCF_059423705.1. Taxonomy (NCBI): domain Bacteria; kingdom Pseudomonadati; phylum Bacteroidota; class Sphingobacteriia; order Sphingobacteriales; family Sphingobacteriaceae; genus Pedobacter; species Pedobacter sp. GW460-11-11-14-TSB4. The sequence continues at coordinate 78,238 of NZ_JBWKYI010000010.1, read as the reverse complement.
ATCTATTGAGTAACTCGCGTTTAAAACCTTCCTGTGCCCGGTAAAACTTGCCTACCACTTTTATCGGCAATACCGCTTTAAGTTTGTTGTAATATTTTTTATCGAGATTAAGGTCCTTTTGTTTAAAATCGAATTCTCTGGTAATTAAACTTTGCACCTGTGCATCCGTAAGGTTATCTATTTCAGTCGTTTTTCTGAAAGAGATCATTTTCTGCATGCGTTCTTTACGCAGGGCATTTTGTTCTGCCTGCATATCGTTATAAATCGGCCAGAAAATCTTAGCCTCCTCTGGTGATAAGTCTAATTTTTGAGTGAAAAAAGCTATTTTAAGTGATTCTATTTCTTCTCCCTTAGGCCTTTGTGCCAAAAGTGTAGTGGGCAATAGAAACATTAAAGCAACAAAAAGTAAATTTTTCATTTTCATTAATTATTTAATTCCTGAGATAAATCACTTGACGAGAAATTACTCAAGATGTAGTTTTCCATTTCTGTATCTGACGCAGAAGTAGTTTTTATATTAGATGATGTGGTATTTTGCGCTTCTAAATGATCGATAATTGTACTTTCATCAATATCGTACAATAGTTGCTCATTTATTGCTTCTGCAGATTGTACCTGCTGAACCGTAGAAGTTGAGCCATTCTGGTAAAAATAAACGCCAAATGAAGCCATTAGTAAAAAACAGGCAGCACTTGCATATTTAACAATGTTGCGTCTCCATAAAGGAATAACTTTAGCTTCTTTTTTAGGCTCCGCTGCTGCAATCCTATCGGCAATTCTACCCTGCAGGGTATCGAAATAATTTTCGGGCACAGCAAAGGCCTGTTCTGCCTTAGGTATTTCAGACAGGGCAATTCTGGTTTGTATCCGTTCCGTTAAATCTTCAAAATAATGCTGCGGAACTTCAAAATTATTGTTGTTGGTTTTATGTTTCAATCCATCTAAAAAGACAGCAGAAAAAATAGCCTCATCACAATTTTCGAAATATCCATCAGGAACGGCGAATGGATTGCGTTTCCCCATTGCCGCAAGTGCAGGAGCTTCGTTCATCCAATCGTTATTTTCTATATTTTCGTTCATCACAGATATATGATACAATTAAAGTGAAAAGGTTTAATAGTCTATTTCATCATTTGTAATAAAAGCTTCAATTTTTTTCGCCGCGATGTGAAATGATGCTTTTAAAGCGCCTACTGAGGTGCCTAAAACTTCCGAAATTTCTTCATATTTCATATCATCAAAATATTTCATGTTGAAGATAATCCGTTGTTTTTCAGGTAAGGTAAGGATTGCTTTTTGCAGTTTAAGCTCAAGTTTATCACCGTTAAAATAAGATGAGGCAACCAGGTTATCGGCAAGCTCGGATGATACTTCGTCTAAAGGTGTATTGTTCCGCTGTTTTTGCTTGTTTAAGAAAGTGATGGATTCGTTGGTCGCGATACGATAAATCCAGGTATAAAGTTGAGAATCGCTCCTAAATTTATCGAGGTTTTTCCAAACCTTAACAAATACCTCCTGCAAAAGATCGTCACAATCATCATGGTTTAAAACCAGCCTGCGGATGTGCCAGTATATTTTTTGCTGATATTTTTTCAACAACAGGTTAAAGGCTTCATTACGCGTGCGCTCGACCGCAAACATGGCAAGAATTTCTGAATCTTCAACTTGTTTCATTATTTTTTTAGATGAGATGCGAGATATGAGACGTGAGATTCGCTTAGACACAACGTCTCAAATCTCACATCTAATTTTCTCATATCTAATGTCCCAAATCTATTTTTTTCTGCCAATTACTTTTTGAACAGCTTCAACAATGTTTACAGCATCTAAGCCATATTTAGACATCAATTGATCTGGTGTTCCGCTTTCGCCAAAAGTATCGTTAGTGGCTACAAACTCTTGTGGAGTTGGCAATTCGGTTGTTAATAAACGGGCTACGCTTTCGCCTAAGCCACCAAATTTATTATGCTCTTCGCAGGTAACTACACAACCGGTTTTCTTCACTGATTTTAAGATGGCTTCGTCATCCAAAGGTTTAATGGTGTGAATATTAATAATTTCAGCATCGATACCCAATTCAGCTAATTTCTCACCAGCTTCGATTGCTTTCCAAACCATATGGCCTGTAGCAATAATGGTTACATCTGTTCCTTCATTAACCATCCATGCTTTACCGATCTCGAATTTTTGATCAGGATCTGTAAATACAGGGATTACCGGACGGCCAAAACGTAAATAAACCGGACCTTCATATTCTGCAATAGCCATGGTTGCGGCTTTGGTTTGGTTGTAATCGCAAGGATTAATCACCACCATTCCTGGCAACATTTTCATTAAGCCAATATCTTCTAAAATCTGGTGTGTTGCACCATCCTCACCTAAGGTTAAGCCAGCATGAGATGCGCAGATTTTAACGTTTTTGTTAGAATAAGCTACCGATTGACGGATCTGATCGTAAACACGGCCTGTAGAAAAGTTGGCAAAAGTACCTGTAAAAGGGATTTTACCACCAATGGTCATACCTGCTGCAATACCGATCATGTTTGCCTCTGCAATACCAACCTGTGTAAAACGCTCAGGAAAATCTTTAATAAAAGCATCCATTTTAAGCGATCCAACTAAATCGGCACATAAGGCAACCACATTTTCGTTTTTCTTTCCAGCCTCATGTAAGCCAGCGCCAAAACCCGAACGTGTATCTTTTTTTTCTGTATATGTATATTTTTTCACGAGCTTATATTTTTATTTAAAGGTGTTCAAGCTTGCTTCGCAGGTTTTCATACCCCAAACCCCTAAAGGGGCTTTATTTGTAGTTAAAATTAAAAGTTATTTACGCCCCCTTCAGGGGGTAAGGGGGGCTAGTAATCCCCTAAAGTTTCTGGTAATTGTGCTAAAGCTGCAGCCAACTGTTCATCATTAGGCGCAGTACCATGCCATTTGTGTGTACCCATCATATAATCTACACCAGCACCCATCTGCGTACTCATTAAATTTAAGATTGGTTTACCTTTTCCGGTTAGTGTTTTAGCATAATGTAAGCCTTCAACAATGGCTTGCATATCGTTACCGTCAGTATTAATGACGTGCCATCCGAAAGCTTCGAATTTAGCTTGTAAATCATCTAAGGCAAGAACTTTACTGGTAGGACCATCAATTTGTTGTCCGTTATAATCAACAGATGCAATTAAATGATCTACTTTATTGAAAGGAGCAAACATAGCTGCTTCCCAGTTTTGTCCTTCCTGTAATTCTCCATCACCCAATAAGGCAAAAATGTAAGATTTATCGCCATTTAACCTTTTAGCCAATGCAGCGCCAATGGCTACTGATAAACCCTGGCCTAGTGAACCCGAAGCAATACGGATACCTGGTAGATGTTCGTGGGTAGTTGGGTGACCTTGTAATCTGGAATCTAGTTTACGGAAAGTTGCCAGTTCGCTTTTATCGAAATAACCGGCATGAGCCAATGTACTGTACCAAACCGGAGAAATATGTCCGTTCGAAAGGAAGAATAAATCTTCGCCTGCGCCTTCCATCGTGAAATCTGTTTTGTGGTTCAATACTTCAAAATATAAAGCGGTAAAAAAATCTGCACATCCAAGCGAAGCGCCTGGGTGACCAGATTGACATCCGTGAACCATTCTTACGATATCTCTTCTGATTTGAGAGGCAATATCTTCTAGCTCTTTAATTGTATGTTTCATTAAAATAAGAGGTTGTTGTTACATAGCAAAGGTAATATTTTACCCGCTATATCATAATTAGTTATTGATTAAATCGAGTACTTGTTGAGTTGAATTTTTTGTGTCAACCTTTTTGATGATATGCGTAATTTTTCCATCACCATCTATAATGAAAGTGGTGCGAACCGTGCCCATGTATTTTTTGCCATACATGTTTTTTTCTGCCCAAACGCCATAGTCATTTACAATTTTCTGATCGGTATCGGCCAGGAGGGTAAATGGTAAATTGTGTTTGGTTACAAATTTCTGGTGCGATTTTTCGTCATCAACACTTACGCCTAGAACGACAATGCCTTTGGCCTGTAAACCCTGATAGTTATCCCTGAAATCGCAAGCTTCGGCGGTACAACCAGGTGTATCGTCTTTCGGATAAAAGTAAAGCACAACTGTTTTGCCTTTATAATCGCTTAACGAAACTTCAGTGCCGTTTTGATCTTTTGATGTAATTGCCGGTGCCTGATCACCTTCTTTTAACTCTGCCATAATTATTGGTTAATCGGTTAACTGTTTGAATCGGTTAATCGTTATTGTTAACCGCTGTGCAATTTAAACAGTTTAAGCTATTATACTGTTGGATATATGTTAAAAGATGACATTTCTCGGTTCAAAACATGGAATTTGATCATGAAATTCGTAAAATTCACAATCCTTTCCCTATCTGAAAAATGTTACCGTATATTTTCGGGTATTCTCTTTCATGTCTGCTACAACTAATTCCAGTGTATGTTTTCCAGAAGCTGTTCTTTCGTCAAAACTGTGCCACAGTGTTGCGGTTTTGGTATCGAATTCCATCAATGCCCACTTGCCATCAATATATCCGTTAAAACTTTTTATTCCAGACAGGTTATCGCTGATCCTGAAAAATATTTTAGATAAACCTGCCATGCTTTTTCCTTCAGCAATATTTACGGGTACTATCCGTGGTGCAATGGTATCGGTGGCAATATAAAAGCTACCAAAGTTTTTTGGTGTAGCTTTAACGAAGCCATTTTCGAAAAATCCGCCTTGCGATGAGCCATTTGAGTTTACAATCAAAGCTTTGCTTCTTAAGTTCTCCGGAAGATCATCAGCCTTAATGGAAATATCGAAACCAATGTGTAATGGCGTATATCGATTATGGATCTGGTGCAGTGCCGACCAGGCATTACCAGCTGGTTTAGGCAGTTTTTTATAAGTGAAGTTTAAATCGCTGTACAATGTTCCCTGAGGGAAAACGACCTTGATATCGTCGGTATTAAATTCATTCACCTTATTATATGGGTAAATGATGCCTGCAGGAACACTTGCTTTTGCTATCGGTGCTAAACCCGCATTTACCGTGAAAGGCAAAACAGATGAATTTCCTTTCGAATCGGTAATAATGTAACGGAGCTGATGTGTGGCACCATCGTTGAAATTAATTCTACCACTATTGACTAAACCACTATAAATTTTCAAAGGATTACCCGGCTCAACAAAACTTTTCTGGATACTTCTTTTAGTATTTACGTAGGTAGGATAATCGATATGCGAATTAATGGCTTTACTATCTTCGAAAGCAAATCGTTCAAGGGCAGAAGTGTATACTTTCTTGCCATCTACTTCTAACTGAATGGAATATACACCATTGGTGCCGGATAAACCATTATGCCGATCAGTTACCACAATACCGAAACCCACCTCGCCAGTTAAGCTAATGGGTGCTGTGGTTTTATAACTACCATTTGTGCCGCTAATACCAATGGCTTGTTTAGGTGTCGATTCGTTAAAGGTTTTACCGTTTAAACGGTACACATACATACCATGAATAACAGGCGGAATGTTATCGGGTATGATGATTCCGAAAAACTGTGGATTTATGGTTTCTTCCGTTTTGGTATCTCTGATTTCAAAATGTAAATGCGGACCGCCTGAGCTACCACGGTTACCAGACCAGGCAATAATTTCGCCTTTATGTACCGGAATTAAAGTCGCATCAGGAAACTCATCAATCTCAAAGGATTTCTTTTCGTATTCGAGATTTTTAACAATTGTGGCAATTTTTGGGGCGAAACGCTGTAAGTGGCCGTAAACTGTGGTAAAACCATTAGGATGATTGATGTACAGCGCTTGTCCGAAGCCACTATTCTGTACCCTTAATCTCGAAATGTATCCATCCGCAACGGCGTAAACAGGATAACCTTCTCGCTGATTGGTCCTGAAATCAATTCCGGAATGGAAGTGATTGCCCCTGATTTCTCCAAAAGAACCTGCGAGGGCAGGAGGGGCTATGTCTAAAGGTTGTCTGAAATCTGTAATCGGGTATTTATTCGTACTGAAAATCTGTTGTGCCTGAACAAGGATTGAAACAAATAAAAGGCAAATTGAAACGGAAAATTTTAACTTGTACTGGATCGGGTTTTTAATCATTCGTTACTTTACATCAAAATTTAAAAGTTGCTTTCCTTCTAACCAGGCTTCCAATTTGTCGCCTTTATTTATTTTTCCGACACCCTGTGGTGTTCCCGTAAAAATTAAATCGCCTTTTTTTAAAGTAATATATTGAGAAACAAAGCTAATTATCTTCTCGAACGAGAATAACAAATCTTTAGTATGGCCAACCTGACGGCGCTCACCATTTATCTTTAACTCGAAATTTAGGTTGTAAAGATCTTCGAAATCACTTTTAGGGTGAAAAATACTGATTGGCGCAGAGTTATCAAAAGCTTTGGCCAGCTCCCAGGGTAATCCCTTTTCTTTGTGTTTGCTCTGGATATCGCGTGCAGTGAAATCGATTCCGAGGCCTACTTCATCGTAATAATTGGCAGCAAATTTTTCGGCAATATGTTTTCCTTCCTTGCAGATTTTTAACACCACTTCCAGTTCGTAGTGAACATCGTCAGAAAAATCGGGCAGGTAAAAAGGTTTATTATCTTTTAAAACAGCGGTATCAGGTTTCAGGAAAATTACGGGTGTAGTAGGAACCGGGTTATTCAGTTCTTTTGCATGTTCGGCATAATTTCGGCCAATGGCGATGATCTTCATTCTTAAGAATATGAAATATGATAAAATAGAGGGAAATTAAATCCACATCAATCAAAAATAGAAAAGAAAATGGTGTTATAAAACTGAGATCCGTTTTACCTGGCTTTCTGAACCGGCAATAACCCTTAAAAAGTAAATACCCGGGTTAATTCGGTTAGGGATGACGAAGCTTTTGGTTTGCTCACCGGCATTTAAACGCTCGTTTGAAAGTGTTGCCACTTCATTTCCTAATAAATCGATGATTTTAATTGTGGTTTGCGTACCATCTTTTCCGATCGATAAAATAATATTTAACTGATCTTCTACCGGATTTGGGTATATTTTTACGATGGTTAACAATTTATCTTTCGTTACAACCGTTGCATTTTTAGGCGTTGTAGAGTAAGCATTGAACATTCCGGAGCCACCAACTGTCATATAAAGTGGTTTGTAAGGCGTAATATTCGCTTTAATTTCAGGAATCCGGCTTACTTTTTTTGTTCTGTTTTTTAAGCTAATGCGAATGCTATCAGTTTGTTGCGACCAAGAATTTACGCTGCACAGCAAAACCATGCACAATGTGCAGGCAAGTTTTGTGAGTAACGTTATCTTAGTGTAGAGTTTCATCAAATTGGTATAGCAAATGTATTAATTTAAAACAAAGAAATTAAACATTTTGTTTAAAACCCATAATTTAACACAATTTAACAATAAAATTTAATTTTCATAGTGTTGAAAATACACAATAATTTGGTTGTTAAATTGTTATAGTTAGTTTACTTTTGCCGCACTAAAATAATCAACGAAGTGTCAAATCATAAAAATGTCAACGCGTTAACCGCCGGCGGTGTTCTAATTAGTTTAGGAATTGTGTTCGGTGACATTGGTACATCACCTCTATATACCTTAAATGCAATTTTTACAACTATTTTAGGGGGGAAGCAGGATATCAATCCAACAAATGTTCTGGGCGTTTTATCATGTATCATCTGGACATTAACCTTACAAACCACCATTAAGTATGTTATTATTACCCTAAGAGCCGATAATAAAGGTGAGGGTGGTATTTTCTCTTTATTCTCGCTGGTGCGCAAAAAGGCTAAATGGCTGGTCGTTCCGGCCGTTGTAGGTGGTTGTGCCTTACTTGCAGATGGTATTATCACCCCCAGTATTACCGTAACATCGGCCATTGAGGGACTTACCAGTAAGTTTGAGGTGCCGGTTATTCCGATTGTGTTAACCATTTTAACCATCTTATTTATTATCCAGCAGTTCGGAACCAACCTGGTTGGGAAGCTATTTGGTCCGGTAATGTTTGTTTGGTTTGCGGTTTTGGGTGTTTTAGGTGTATCTTTTATTATTAAAGATTTCACTATCCTAAAGGCATTTAATCCTTACTATGCCATTCATTTACTGGTTACCAATAAACTGGCGTTTTTAATTCTGGGTGGCGTATTTTTATGTACAACAGGGGCAGAGGCTTTATATTCTGACTTGGGTCACTGCGGTAGAAACAACATCAGAACCAGCTGGATTTTTGTGAAATTAACCCTTATTCTAAACTATTTAGGACAAGGTGTCTGGATTTTGCAGAACAGCGGGAATTATGTTCCTGGTGCTAAAATGAATCCATTTTTTCAGATCGTTCCCGATCAGTTTCAAATTCCAATGGTTATACTGGCGACGATGGCGGCAGTAATTGCCAGTCAGGCTTTAATAAGTGGCTCCTTTACCTTAATTGCGGAGGCAGTACGTTTAAACCTTTGGCCTAAAATTAAAATCGTTTATCCATCAGTTTCTAAGGGCCAGTTATATGTTCCCTCGATTAACTGGATGTTGTGGATTGGTTGCTGTGGTATTGTACTGCTGTTTCAAAAAGCAGAGAAAATGGATGCGGCCTATGGTTTATCGATCACCATAGCCATGTTAATGACGACCATTCTGGTGAGTTTTTATTTGAGAAGTAAACGTTTCCCGAAATATTTAGTTGCCATATTCTTTTTTACCTATGTAATTATTGAAGGAACATTTTTGATCAGTAATTTAACCAAATTCTTACACGGTGGTTGGGTAACAGTATTAATCGGTTCGTTATTGTTCACCGTAATGTGGAGTTGGTTTGTGGCCCGTAAAATCAAAAACCGCTTTGTTAAATATGTCGAAATTGAAGATTATTATGAGATTTTAACCGAACTCAGCGGTGACGAATCGGTACCGAAATACTCTTCTCAACTGGTTTATTTAACGAGTGCGAACTTTAAAACGGAGATCGAATCGAAAATTATCTATTCTATTATACAAAAGGAACCAAAACGTGCTGATGTATACTGGTTGGTGCATGTTGACGTAATGGACGAGCCGTATACCTTAGATTATAAAGTTGAATTCCTAATTCCTGGCAAACTAATCAGAATTGATTTTAGATTAGGTTTCAGGATTGAGCAACGGGTGAATTTATTGTACCGTAAAGTGGTTGAAGAGTTAGTGAAAAACGGAGAGATCGATATTACCAGTCAGTATACTTCGTTAAACAAGCATAAAATTGCAGGCGATTTCAGGTTTGTTCTTTTAGAAAAACATTTATCTAAGTTTACTAAACTCAGTTTCTACGAGAGACAGATTATGGATTACTACTTTATCCTTAAAAAATTGAGTTTATCAGAAGAGCGGAGTTTTGGTTTGGATAGCAGTTATGTTGATGTAGAGAAAGTTCCATTGATTTTCGTTACACCAGATGATATTGAATTGAATAGATTACCGGTTTAATTAATGAGGACCGCGATTCTAATATTGGCAATGAGTTTATTTATAGCCGGGCCTGTAGCTAAGCTATACCATCTTGATCATGCCAATAATTATATGATTGCCTCTGGATTAGGTCTGGTGATGATTACAGCACTGGCTTTTATAAAGAAGAAATAAATAATTCCTCTTTCTGTTAAAGAAAGGGAATTTTGTTTTATAAATGGAATACTAACTATCAGATCAGCTTGATGCATCAGGCTTCAATCGTCATTCTGGACTTGTTTCAGGGGTTTACCCGAAAGCTATCGGTCGGTGTCTCACCGACCGAAACATCTAATCTCTGAAATGTGTAAGAATCCCGAATTCATCAATCCCTGTTTCGTAAAAATTTGCGCTACTCCATTTATAATCGTCCGGATATGTATACAAATTCCATTTTTCTTTAATCGGATTATCATGTATGTAATCTAGTTTCTGTATCAAAATGTTTTCCTTATTCAAAGGGATAGCCAATGGATCTCTTTTCCAGAATTGAAAAACTCTATCATTCTTTTCAGAACTGTATTGTTTCAATATTGTAGGATTATTAACTAACAGGTGCTTTCTGAACTCGTGTGCTGTAAATTTTGTAAAGCTGGCTGCAGGAGCTTCCTTTCCGTTTAATTTCAACATATTCCAGATTAAATGGATGTGGTTGGGCATAATCACATAACCATATACTTCAATAAGTTTTTGATTAACTAAAAATTTCAGTGAATTTATGATGATCATTTTTAAGTTATCATCATTTAATAAATGTGCAAAATTGCAGATGGTATCTGTGTAGAAATATGGATAGTTATAATCCATTTGTCCCTGTCTTTTATGAAAGATATGCATTATTTAGTATCTAAGTTGCAGGGATAATTTAAACACAAGATACAAAAAATGATAGTAGTTGCTATGAAATTTGTTTCGGTCGGTGAGACACCGACCGATAGATATTAACTTTCAATTTTTGCCAATTTACTATGTCTGTAACCATAGGCAAAATAAACCACAAGCCCAACCACTAACCAGATACCGAAACCGATCCAGTTTGAAATGCCCAGCTCGCACATCATGTACAAACAGCTGATTAATCCTAGAACAGGGATTAACGACAGGTTTTTGGTGATGCAGTAGTAGGTAATGATTACGCAGATGATCAGGAAAATCCACATTGGGATTTTGTGTTTAAATAAACCCCAGCCACTTTCGTATTTCTTTTCTACAGGTACTTTTGATGCTGAAATAAACTGTTCGTAACGATCAGCCGGTAATGCACTTAAATAAGATTCTGCATCTACTTTTTCTGCTAAAATAATTTGAGGAGCCGCATTTTTAACAATTTCTTCTTTAACAATTTTCAGTTCATCGCCACTTAAAGAAGTAACAAAAGTTACCGTTTGGATTGTTTTAGGCGAATTGAAAAAGAAGGCTTTGGTTTCTTTCCCATATTTTGTGAATGCAAAAATGATGGTCGCAATTAAAACAACAGGAATAATAAACTTACTGTTTACATAAGGTATTTTGAATTTTCCACGTTGAACATCAGGTCTGTTCTGCAATACCAAAACCCCTGCACAAACCAGTACAAAAGCGAATAATGTTCCGATAGAACACAGATCGGTAACGATGGTCAGGTTCATAAATAATGATGGTACAGCCACTACAAATCCAACCACAATAGTTGCAAATGAGGGTGTTTTATATTTTGGATGGATTTTCGAAAAAGATTTTGGCAATAAGCCATCTCTGCTCATGCTCATCCAGATACGGGGTTGACCCATTTGGAAAACCAAAAGTACACTGGCCATGGCAAATACGGCACTTACTGCAATAATACCACTCATTAATTTTAAGTTAATCTGATCAAAAACGAATGCTAGCGGGTCGCCAACGGCTAAAGTATCCGATTTAACAATACCGGTTAAAACCAGTGCAATAGCCACATAAAGGATGGTACAGATAATAATGGCCCACATCATTCCGCGGGGTAAATCGCGCTGTGGATTTTTACATTCTTCGGCTGTTGTAGAAATGGCATCGAAACCGATATAGGCAAAAAACACTGCTGAAACACCTTTTAAAACCCCGGAAACACCGTTCGGAGCAAATGGATCCCAGTTTTTGGTGTCTACATAAAATATACCTACCGCTAATACCAAAAGAATTACCGCAAGTTTAACCACTACCATGGCGTTGCTGGCATTGCGGCTTTCTTTCATGCCACGGTAAATTAACCAGGTAATTAAAATAATAATGCCTAAGGCAGGAATATCTGCAACGAGGTGAAAACTGCCAATTTTTGGGGCCGTAAGCCATGCATTATTGGCCAGGGCTGTAGCCGAATCTAAGTCTGCCAGGTTTTTGCCAGCAGCCAAAAGGGCTTCCGCGTGTTTATGTCCGTTGTAAGCACTGAGGTAATCCATTGTCATCCAGTCGGGTACATGGATGCCCTCGATGCCGAGGGGAGGTATTTTGATGGTGGAGAGTAGTCCGGTAAAGTAATCAGACCAGGATATGGCTACTGTAATATTACCGATTGAATATTCCATAATAAGCGACCAACCGATAATCCAGGCTACCAATTCGCCGAAAGCTACATAAGAATAGGTGTAAGCGCTACCAGAAACAGGTACCATCGAAGCAAACTCTGCATAAGCAAAGGCCGCAAAACTACAGGCTACTGCTGTAAAAATAAACAAAAAGATTACTGCCGGGCCACCATCAGCACTTGCTTTACCAATCGTACTAAAAATTCCTGCTCCAATAATCGCTGCAATTCCAAAAGCTGTTAAATCGCGTACACCTAGTGTTTTATGTAATGTGTTTTCATGGTCGCCATAGCCTTTTGCCGCATCTTGTAATATCTTGGAAATGGATTTCTTTCTGAATAGCTTTTCGAACATCTTTTGTTTGCTTGTTTCTTCAAACTTATAAAAAGTTTGGTTAAAAACGTTTAAAGCAGGATATAATTTTCAATACACTGCTTTTTGGAGCGCAAATGCCGTCGAATAAAGCGTCAATTATTAGATTAAAGTAAAAATTCGTAATTATTTGGCTTGAATAATCCTTTGTTTGATTCGCATAATTTTACGCTAAGTGAAAGCCCTAATTTTGCTGTCAATAATCAAACAGATAAATAAGAACACTTAAATGGATGTTTGATTTGAATATTTATACCATTACAGTACCAATATGATTGCAGATACCGCACAAATAAAATACATTAAAGAACGTCACCAGGGTTTGGCAACTTTACTGGCCTTTGCCTTAATTCCATTATCGGGTTTTGCTACCGATATTTACATCCCTTCGTTACCAACAATGGCTGGCGAAATGCAGGTAAGCAGTGTTCAGGTTCAGCTCACCTTAAGTATCTTTTTAATTAGCTATGGCGTTTCGCAACTTTTTATCGGGAGCGTGCTCGATAGCTTTGGCAGGTACAAGATCTGCCTGTATGCCTTATTGATTTTCGCAGCAGCAAGTATCGTTATTGCCACAACCCATAACATTTACCTTATTTATTTAATGCGCATCATCCATGGGCTTACTGTAGGTGCAATTGTGGTGGCAAAAAGAGCATATTTTGTCGATCTTTTCGAGGGCGATCAGTTAAAACATTACCTGAGTTTGTTTTCCATCATCTGGTCAACCGGACCAATTGTTGCACCTTTTATAGGTGGTTACCTTCAAACGGTATTTGGCTGGGAATCTAATTTCTATTTTCTGGCTGGTTTTGCGCTTGTTTTTGCCCTGTTAGAACTGTTGTTCAGTGGCGAAACCTTAAAACACTTTACCGATTTTCAACTGAAAAAAATTACAAGGATTTATGTTGAAATGATTAAAACCACCAGTTTTACATTGGGTATCGTTATGCTGGGTTTAGCCTACTGTATGGTGATGGTTTACAACATGACCGGTCCGTTTATTATTGAGCATCATTTAAATTTCTCACCGGTTATTGCAGGTTATAGTTCGCTGTTTTTAGGCTTTGCCTGGATGGTTGGCGGCTTTATCGGTAAGGCCACCATTAACAAGCCCTTTTTTAAAAGATTAATGATTAACTCGTTGTTTCAGGTTGCTTTTGTTGTGCTGATGATCATAAGCTTAAATTTTGTTTCAAACCTCTGGTCGTTAATTTTCTTCGCCTTTTTAATCCACGTAGGGGCAGGCTTTACCTTCAACAACTACTTTACTTTTTGTTTGAGCAAATTCCCGAAAAACGCTGGCATTGCAGGTGGATTAACCGGTGGAATTACTTACGTAATTGTTTCTTTTTTGAGTTATGGCATTGTAAATCTGATTCCGGCTAAAGATGAGCGAAACCTCAGCTACAGTTACCTGATCATGATCCTGTTATCGGTACTGGTGATGTTTATTATTCTTAGGATTAGGAAAAAGGATGAAGCGTAGGTAGTGGAAATTGGAGATGTATGTTTTTTGAAGAGCAGTATCTGCATTTCATAGGCGGGTTCTGTCCTGCTGTACGTTACAATCCTTTTGGGGATTTTCGGTAAAAACAAGGTATCCAGTGCCCAAAAGGGATTTTCACTTCCATCAGGTCTATTCAGTTGGGTTACTGCAGATAAAACATAGGTTTTGATTACCGAAAAGGTAAGGTAAGTGGTGACTGTGCATTTTATTTAGTTTCCGTGTCCTCAGTGTTTCCGCGGCAAAAAAAGTACTAAGGCCAGTTGAGTCTTAGCGAGACGCTAAGACCAGATAAGAACAAAAAAGTCGTGGCAAAATACCACGACCTCTGATATATTTTACTAGGAGGGGAAAACTTTCAACCCTCCACCTTCAATCCTTCTACCTTTCCTTATCCCAGTTTTTCCAGTTCTGTTTTCACAAAATTGGCCAGCTCCTTCACATATTCTGCACTGAAATCAAATTTGATTCCGGCAGTTTCATATATTTCGTTCATCGGTTTGGTATAACCTAAAGCAAGCGCTGCTAAATATTGTTCTAAAGCTTTTTCTGGATTTTCTTTATAGTTTTTCCAAACGGCAATGGCACCTAACTGGGCAATTGCATATTCGATATAATAAAAAGGAACTTCGAATAAATGCAGTTGTTTTTGCCAGCCATTTCCAAATTGTTGTTCTAAATCTGTCCAATCGGCAAAACCAGCACCAAAACGGTTAAAAATCTGCTTAAAAGTTTCCTCGCGATCAGCTGCAGTATGGTTAGGATTGGTGTAAATCCAGTGTTGAAACTGATCAATTACGGCAACCCATGGCAATGTTTTTAAAACATCGGCCAACTGTTCTTTTTTAGCACGGTTTAAATCTTCTTCATTGTCGAAATAAACATCCCACTTATCCATTGAGATCAATTCCATACTCATCGATGCCAGCTCTGCTACTTCAGATGGACAGTGTTTAAAGTCGTTTAACTCTAAATTTGCGGTTAAAAAAGTATGAATCGCATGTCCTCCTTCGTGAACCATTGTGGTTAAATCGCGCAACGAATTTGCTGAGTTCATGAAGATAAATGGAGCCCCAGTTTCGGCCAATGGATAATTGTAACCACCCGGTGCCTTACCTTTTCTGCTTTCTACATCAAAAAGTTTATTGGCTTTCATGGTGGCCAGTTTTGAACCTAATTTTTCATCAATGGCATTAAAACAGGCAATACTTTTATCAATCAGTTCTTCACCATTGTTAAAAGGTTTTAAAGCTGGTTTGCCACTAATGCTCACTTCTAAATCCCAGGGTTTTAACACGTCCAGCCCTAAAGCTTCACGGCGTTTTTCGGCCTGCTCTTTTAAAATCGGAACAATCTCTTTCTCGATGGCATTGGCAAAATCGTAACAGTCTTGTGGGGTATAATCAAAACGGCCCAATGCCTGGAACATATAATCGCGGTAGTTCTCAAAACCTGCATTTAAAGCAACCTGATTACGCAGTTTAATTAACTCATCAAACAGGATGTTTAAGTCATCTTTATCAATTAAACGGCGTTGCTGGATGGTTTTCCAGGCATTTTCGCGTACCTCTCGGTTTAAATCTTTGATAAAGATCGAGGCTTGCTCCAAAGTATATTCCTGGCCGTTTAGCTCAACGCTCATGGCACCTGTAGTACTTTGGTATTTTTGTTGTTTCACCTGTAATTCGGTAAACAGCTCAATGTTTTCGTCGCGGTAAAGCTCCAATGCTTTTTTAATCGCACGACTGTAAACGAAATATTTTTCTTTGTCCAAATCATCCATAAACGGACTTTCGACAAATTTTTTGTTCAGTTCGTTGGCTAAGGGAGAAATTTTTGGCTCTATTTCAGTCGCGAAATATTGAAAGTTTTTAACCAGTTCTTCATTTGCGGTATCACAGCTCATTTTAATATATCTCCAGGCAAAATCTTCTTCTAAGGCCGCTTCAAGCTCCGAACGGTCTTTTAACCAGTGTTCTAAGTCAGCCGTGCTGTTTATTTCGCGGTTTTGAAGTTCGGTAAAAAGTGGTTCTAAATTTTCCCAGGTAATGCTTAGTTCCTGTGGGATATATGTTCTGGGTTTCTTAGTTATAATCATGTTTTTATCGTTATTGAGTGATAGAATGAGAGAATGTTACTCATTCACGCATTTGGCCTTCACTCATTTTTTATTTATGTCTTAAATACGCATCTATTAAAAAGCATATCGCAAATACAACCGACGCATAACCATTTAAGGTTTGAAATGCCCTGTTTACTTTGCTGATATCATTTGGTTTTACCAGTAAGTGCTGATAAATCAACATCGAACAGAAAAACACAATACCTACGTAATAAACCCAGCTGAAGGATGTAAAAAACACAGGTAAAATAACACAGGTGGCAGAGAGTATATGCAACAGCACTGAAACATTCAAAGCATTTTTAATGCCAAGTGCCGATGGGATTGAATGTAATTTTTCTTCACGGTCAAATGCTTCGTCCTGCAGGGCGTAAATAATATCGAAGCCACTTACCCAGAACAATACGGTTAAAGAGTATAATACAGGAACCAATGCAAAATGTCCGGTTACGGCAATGTATGCGCCAATAGGAGCGAGCGCCAACCCCAGGCCTAATACCAAATGACAAAGTGCCGTGAAACGCTTGGTATAACTATAAAACAAAACCACAAATAAAGCAACTGGCGATAAATAGAAACAAAGCGGGTTAATGAAATAGGTGGTAATGGCGAAAAGCACACAATTGGCAATAACGAAAATCAAGGCCTCATTTGCCGAAACTTTACCTGCAGGGATATCGCGCATTTTAGTACGTGGATTTTTGGCGTCAATATTTCTATCGAGATAACGGTTAAAAGCCATAGCTGAGTTTCTGGCAAAAACCATACAAAGCAGAACCAAAATCAGTTTATACCAGGAAAATGGGTTTTCTGTTGTGGTTACCCCCAAAAAGAACCCAATCATGGCAAATGGTAACGCAAAAACAGAGTGGGCGAATAATACGAGTGAAAAGTATTTTTTCATTTATTTAAAAGATGATTACACAGATTTTTTTATTGTTAAACTGAAAATTGTGTACTGCGAACTGAAAATTGGTTAAAACTTCTTATAATCTGTCGGAACAACAAAATCTTTATTTACCTCATAGATGAAATTTAAAACATCATCTTTTCCGTTGCCTTTTTCTGCAGAAGTGATAAAGGTGGCCGGGATCTCCTCGAAAAATTCACCTAATTTTTTCTTAAAGGCGGCTACATTTTTCTGGGTGGTGGTCATACCTTGTTTATCAGCTTTGGTAAAAATTAACGAAAACGGGATCTGTTTTTCACCTAACCAATAACAAAATTCAATATCAATTCCCTGCGGCTCCAAACGGCTGTCTATCAAAACAAAAACACATTGTAAACTTTCTCTTTTGGTGATATAGGCGCGGATAAATTTCTCCCATTTCTCTCTGCTGGTTTTAGAAACCTTGGCATAACCATAACCCGGTAAATCGACAATATACCATTTCTCGTTTATCAGAAAGTGGTTAATTAATTGTGTTTTCCCCGGACGCTGAGAGGTTTTAGCTAATCCATGTTGATTAACCAACATATTGATTAATGAAGATTTACCCACGTTAGAGCGGCCAATAAATGCATATTCGGGCATAGTTGGTACCGGTAGTGCCGAAATCTGGGTGTTGCTGCAAACAAATGTTGCCGTTTTGATAATCATAGTGCAAAGGTAGGGTTTTGAGTCCGAAGTCCGAAGTCGGAAGGCTGAAGTACAATTTGATAATTTTTTTTAAATCTGATTTTTGACACTATGGTGAATACTTTGCATCAAAGACTTCGGACTCCGGCCTAAAGACTCCCGACTTTTCTCTATCTTTGCTCCATATCATGAATCAGAATATCACCCCATACCAAGTAGAAGATGCAACTAAAAAAGAGCAGGTTGCAACCATGTTTAACAACATTTCCGGCACTTACGATTTTTTAAACCATTTTCTTTCTTTAGGCATTGATGTATTATGGCGCAAGAAAGCGATTAAAGAACTGGTTTCCATCCACCCGCGAACCTTGCTTGATGTAGCAACAGGAACTGGCGATTTTGCTTTCGAAGCCATTAAAAAGCTTCATCCCGAAAAGGTAATTGGTGTTGATATTTCTGAAGGCATGTTAGAAGTAGCCAAAAAGAAAATTAACGAACGTAGTTTAAACGAAGTTTTTACCGTTCAGGTAGGCGATTCTGAAGGCCTACACTTCGAAAATGATACTTTTGATGCCATTACCTGCGCCTATGGTGTGCGTAACTTCGAAAATCTCGAAAAAGGATTAACGGATATGTACCGCGTATTAAAACCCAATGGAAAAATGGTGATCCTGGAATTTTCGAAACCGAAGGTTTTTCCGGTAAAACAATTGTATAGTTTTTATTTTAAACAGGTAACACCTTTCTTTGGGAAACTGTTTTCTAAAGACCACAGGGCTTATACCTATTTGCCAGAGTCGGTAGCTGCTTTTCCAGATGGAGAAGATTTTACCAACCTGATGGAAAAAGTTGGCTTTAAAAGTACCAAACAAAGAATTTTAACGTTTGGAATAAGTTCGATATATGTAGGAACCAAATGATCAGAAAATTAAGCCTCATTCTTTCACTTTTTATGGTTTCTACAACCGCCTTTGCTCAAAATTGGGGTGGTGGAATAGACGATGAAGATTGGAGTTTTGGTTTTAATTTCCAGTATATCTCGGCCGAATACAAAATCCTTAAAAAGCAAAACTGGCGATCGCCTTTTTATGAGGTGCCAAATTCGCTTGATCCTTCTTACGATCCAAATTCGGGTATTCCGGTTACGTCAACCTTAAATGCCATTTCTAGTCCACCGTCTCAAGGTTTTGGGCTGGGTTTTGTGATGAATAGAATGATTGCTGATAACTTTGATATCAGGGCAACGCCCTCTCTTATTTTTAGTGACAGGGTAGTCACTTACGAGTACGAACCCATGGCGCCGATTAATGTAGGGAACGGCCAGACGAAAAACTTTCAAACCGTAGTAGAACGAAAAGTGCAGGCCACGATGTTCGAATTTCCCTTAGGTTTAAAAGTAAAGTCGAACCGGATGAACAATTTTAGGGCCTATTGGTTAGGCGGTGCTAAATATTCGATAGATATAGCTTCGAAAAAGAAAACCTTCGATGAAGGAGAAACACCCGTAAATAAGTTTTTAAAAAATAAAAGAAATTACCTGTCGTACGAAACAGGTATTGGTTTCGATATTTATTTCGAGTATTTCAAAATGTCGCCCGAAATAAAACTGTCGTATTCAACCAGCGATTTGCTTCAGCACGATAATACGGTTTACGCTAATCCGATAGATAAGTTGAAATTACGTCAATTAACATTCAGTTTGATTTTTCAATAGTCCTGCAATCCAAAAAAACTTACCTTTGTTGGAGTAGGTAAATCAAAGATGTTATCTTAAAGGATATACCGAGACTTAAAATTCATAAAAATGTCTAAAATCGCATTAATTACAGGCGCAACTTCTGGTATTGGCGAAGCTTGTGCACAAACATTTGCCCAGCAAGGTTACAATCTCATATTATTGGCCCGCAGAGAAGATCGGTTGGCTAAAATTGCCCATCACTTAGAAGATAAATACGCCATTACCATTAAACAGGTTTTTGCCGATGTTCGCGATAAAGAAAGTCTTGCCGCTGCTCTGGAAGTTTTACCTGCCGAGTGGAAAAAAGTTGATGTTTTGATTAACAATGCAGGCCTGAGCCAGGGTTTAGATCCAATTGATAAAGGCGATACAAACGATTGGGATACCATGATTGATACCAATGTGAAAGGTTTGCTTTATGTAACTAAAATTGTTTCCAACTGGATGATACCAAACCAATCTGGTCATATTATTAACATTGGTTCTATTGCCGGAAAAGAAGTTTATCCAAATGGAAACGTATATTGTGCGAGTAAACATGCTGTTGATGCTTTGAGCAAAGGTATGCGTATCGATTTACTGCCCCACGGCATAAAAGTGACCGAAATTAATCCGGGTATGGTAGAAACCGAATTTTCGGTGGTGCGATTTAAAGGAGATGAAGACCGGGCGAAAAAGGTATACGAAAACCTGGAGCCCCTAATTGCCGATGATATTGCCGATGCCATTTGGTATGTAGTAAGCAGGCCTAAACATGTTAACATTAACGATATGTTGATTATGCCAACTGCACAGGCTACCGCAACGATTATAAATAGAGTATAAAGTTTTCGGTTGGCAATTTGCAGTTAACCATTCAGCAATCCTGCCATTAACCGATTAAAACAGTTAACCGATTAACCTGATAACAATTAACCGATTAAGCAATAAAAAAATGATTTCAAACACAATAGATCAGGAAATAAAAAAAGCCATGTTGGCTAAAAACAATGCACAGTTAAGAGGTTTAAGAGCCATAAAAGCTGCTTTACTTTTAGCTAAAACAGAAAAAGGATCTTCAGAAGAAATTACTGAAGAAACTGAACTTAAAATCCTTCAGAAACTGATTAAACAACGCCGCGAATCTGCTGATATTTACAAGCAACAAAATCGCGAAGATTTGTATCAGGTGGAAGAAGAAGAAATTGAAGTGATTAACCAATTTTTGCCAAAACAGTTAGATAGGGCAGAAGTTGCTGCAATTATCGAAGCTGTAATCAAACAATCCGGTGCTACATCGGTTAAGGATATGGGGAAGGTAATGGGCATGGCAAATAAAGAACTTGCAGGTAAAGCTGATGGTAAATTAATTGCGGAGATTGTTAAAGAAAAACTGGCTTAATTGAGGTAGAGGGCATATAGGCGTAAGGCAGAAGCTTAATAATCGCAGGCCGCTTATCGCTCTACGCAATGCAAATGACGTTTTTATACCGTTTTCGATTTTATTTCAGAAAAATGGCATATAAATGCATAAATTTAATTTTACTCTATTAACTTAGTAGCACAATACCATCTAGAATATATATGACTTACCCGATAATAGAAGAAGACGGATTTAAATACATCGAAGCTGGAACAGGCGAGACACTGGTATTGCTACATGGCCTAATGGGCGAACTAAGCAATTGGGAACTGGTTATCGAACAGTTTAAAGATCGCTATCGTGTAATTATTCCAATTTTACCCATTTACGATTTGCCTATTTTAACATTGGGCGTAAAAGCATTGTCGAGATATCTTCATCGCTTTTTAAAATATAAAAATTTAAACCAGGTGGTGCTTGTAGGCAACTCGCTTGGTGGCCATGTAGGTTTAGTATTTACAGTTGCCCATCAGGAGTTTGTTAAAGCCCTGGTACTTACCGGTAGCTCTGGTTTATATGAAAATGCTTTTGGAGGATCTTTCCCACGCAGAGAGAGTTACGATTACATTAAAGAAAAAGTAGAATTTACTTTTTACGATCCGGCAACGGCAACCAAAGAACTCGTTGATGATGTTTTTAAAACCGTGAACGACAGATCGAGGGTGATCAGGATTTTAACCATGGCAAAATCGGCCATCCGCCACAACATGGCTAAAGAGTTATCAAAAATAACCATACCAGTTTCTTTGATATGGGGTAAAAACGATAAGGTTACACCACCAGAAGTGGCAGAGGAATTTCATGAGTTGTTGCCGAATTCGGAATTAAACTGGGTTGATAAATGTGGACATGCGCCGATGATGGAGCATCCACAAATATTTAATGCATTTTTAGAGAAATTTTTAGATAGAATATTGTTAAAATAAATGTTTGCAGCAGAAATCATATCAGATGCAATCCCATCGTTAAGGACCGCTGACACGGTGCAAAAAGCTTTAGATCGTATGAACGATTTTAAACTAAAGCATTTGCCGGTTGTTAACGAGGTCACCTTATTGGGTTTGGTTTCTGAAGATGATTTGCTAAGTATTGATAATCACGATACCCTTTTAAGCGATAGCGCGGTAAACATGCTAAATGTTTTCGTGTTGAGCAATGTACATACTTATGATGTAATCAGGTTATTGAGTCAGCTAAAACTGACAGCTGTTCCTGTTTTAGATCAACAGAAAAATTATGTGGGTTTAATTTCGATCAATAACATGGTTAATGCTGTGGCCGAACAATATGCCGTAAATGAACCTGGCGGAATCATCGTGTTAGAGATTAGTAACCGCGATAATTCGCTCGCACATATTGCACAAATTGTTGAAGCCGATAATGCACAGGTACTCTCTTCTTATGTAAATTCTTTCGAAGATTCTACACGTTTAGAAGTAACGCTCAAAGTAAACAAAACAGAAATTACTTCATTGGTAGCCTCTTTCGAAAGATATGATTATCTGGTTAAAGAGGTATACAATAACACCCAGATTGATGATGGATCGCAGGAGCGTTACGATTCTTTCATGAACTATTTAAATGTATAAACCTGCTTTATGAGGATTGCAATTTACGGCAGAGATTTTAATGATACGGTCTTGCCCTATGTACAAGAGGTTTTTAATCATTTAGCCGAACATCATATTCAGCCGGTTTTATATTCTAAATTTAAAACATCGCTTCATGGTAAAATTAAATTACCGGCAAATACCGTTATTTTTCATAATCATACCGAATTAAAGGAGCTTGCCGATGTATTGCTGAGTTTAGGCGGAGACGGAACCTTACTCGATACCTTATCATTAATCCGCAATTCGGGCATACCGGTAATCGGGATCAATTTTGGTCGCCTCGGTTTCCTGGCCAGTATCAATAAAAACGAAATCGCATCGGCACTTAAAGCCCTGATCAATAAAGAATATACCTTAGATTCGCGTTCACTTTTAACTTTAGAATCTGATAATGGTTTATTTGGCGAAGAAAATTTTGCACTAAACGATATTACCATTCACCGTCGCGATAATTCGGCAATGATGATTATCCATGCGTCAATGAACGATGAATTTATCAACTCTTATTGGGCCGACGGATTAATTATTGCTACCCCAACGGGTTCTACGGCATACTCATTAAGCTGCGGTGGCCCGATTATTTATCCCGATTCTGAGAATTTTGTAATTACCCCTATTGCACCTCATAACCTAAACGTGCGACCAGTGATTTTGCCCGATGACAATAAACTCTCTTTTGAGGTAGAAGCCAGGGAATCTAAATTTTTGGTTTCGTGCGATAGCCGAACCGTAACTGTAGAACGATCAGTAAAAATTAGCATAAAAAAGGCAGATTTTTGCGTAAATCTTATCCGCCTTAACAATGAAACTTACTTAAACACGTTAAGGAATAAATTATTATGGGGCATTGATACCCGTAACTACTAAGTATGACGCCAGCCAAACCTCTGTTAATTCTCCTCTTATTTATCTTTAGCGGGCAAATTGTTCGTGCGCAGGAAGGTACATGGGAAGTTGGGCTAATGGGTGGGGGAGCAGGTTACATGGGCGACCTCAATCAGAACAATCCTTTACAAATCAGCAGTTTTTCGGGCGGCGCTTATGTAAAGCGTAACTTTAACCAATATGTAGGCGTTCGCTTAAATTATACCTACGGACAGATCAAGGCAGATGATGCCAACTCCAGTAATGAACAATTTCGCGAAAGAAACCTGCGTTTTAAAACATCGTTAAACGAATTTAGCGGCCTGGTCGATTTTAATTTTTTCAATTTTAATCTTGGTGGAGGAAACAGGCAGTTTACCCCATATCTTTTTGTTGGGGCTGGTTTGGTTATTTTTAAACCTACCGTAAAAGTTGACGATGAAAAATACCGGTTAGACCGATTAGCCACCGAAGGCCAGGAAAATGGATATAAAAATGCGGTTTTAACTATTCCGTACGGCTTGGGGCTTAGGTATAATTACAAAGATACCTGGAGCGTTTTTACCGAATTGGGCTATAGAACACCTTCTACAGATTATATTGATGATGTGAGCGGCCGCTATCCGGTTAGCCAGGTGATTGTTGGAAATGGCCAGAATCAGGTTAATTTATCTGATCCTTCGCGCAACCAAATCGGACAGCCTGGTACCCAAAGAGGCGATTTTCGAAAAAGGGACACTTATCTATTTGTTAGTGTTGGCATATCTTTTACCTTTGTATCCTCAAAATGCTATTCCTTTTAAGCTGATTTTGACATAATTAATGGGATTTAAAGAACAAATAGACAATAGCCGCCTGCCAAAGCACATTGCCGTAATCATGGATGGTAATGGAAGATGGGCAAAAGGCCAGGGTAAAGTGCGGGTTTTCGGACATGAACAAGGTGTACTTTCTGTAAAAGACATTGTAGAAGGTTGTGTTGAGGTGGGTATTGAGTACCTCACTTTATATGCTTTTTCTACTGAAAACTGGAACAGACCCAAAGAAGAAGTAGATGCTTTGATGCAGATTCTGATTTCGACCATCAACAAAGAAACCGAAACACTTAATAAAAACAATATTAAGCTAAATGCCATTGGCAATATTTCATCTTTACCCCAGGAGTGTATTGATGATTTAAAAGAAGCCATGGAGAAAACGGCCCATAACGAAAAATGTACGTTAACACTGGCCTTAAGTTATAGTGCCAAGTGGGAGATTTTAGAGGCCGCCAAAAAAATTGCATCAGCTGTAAAAGACAATACCATTTCGTTGGATGATATTAACGAAGACCTGTTTTCATCAAAACTAACAACAGTAAATATACCCGATCCTGAACTCATGATCAGGACCAGTGGCGAACACCGGATCAGCAATTATCTGCTTTGGCAAATGGCTTATACCGAGTTTTATTTTACGGATGTTTTATGGCCGGATTTCAGACGTGAAGATCTTTTCGAGGCTATTGTAGACTATCAAAAACGCGAACGCCGTTTTGGCAAAATTAGCGAGCAATTAAACTAATTTTTCTTTTAACACTTTTTAACAAGCGTTTAAACTAACTTAGCACCACTTTTATACGATAAATGAAACCATAATAAGGGAACAACATAAAGACATTTTGCTTTATAAAATATCGTTACCTTTTGGCCATTACTGAACAAATAATTTTAATGAAAAGAATATTTCAAGTTTTAATCCTACTAGTTTTAGCCGCTCCGGCCTTCGCTCAAGTACGTCCACAAGGTCAGGCACCGGTAACCCCCTCTTTAAAGGTTGGTGGCTTAGATCTCGATTATTTTAGTCCAAAAGAATATATCATTGGTGGTACCACGGTAACCGGAACCCAATATTTAGATAAAGAAGTATTAATTACTTTATCTAAATTAACCAAAGGCGATAAAATCGTTCTTCCCGGCGAGGCAACTTCTGATGCCATTAAAACATTGTGGGCACAGGGCTTGTTTGATGATGTTAAACTTAACATCGAAAAATTTGTTCAGGATTCTGTTTATTTTGAAATTGAAGTAGTTGAACGCCCGCGTTTAAGTTCTATCGATTTAAAAGGTATTCGTAAATCTGAAAAAACGGCCATTCAGGAAAAGCTAAATGATAAAACAGGTAAAATCGTAAACGATAACCTGTACAACACGACCTCAGCTATTGTTAAAAAATACTTATTGGATAAGGGCTTTTTCTTTACCCAGATCGATTACAAAACACGTAAAGATCCGAATGCAGAAAACAGTGTGGTATTAGAAGCCAATATTGATAAAGGTCACCGTGTTAAAGTACAGCATATCGATTTTACCGGAAACAAAGATTTTAAATCGGCAAAACTTAGAAAATACCTTAAAAACCCTAAACAATTTGCCTGGTGGCGCTTTTGGGGCTCTGGAAAATTCGCAAAAGAGAAATACGAAGAGAACAAGGTAAAAATGATAGCCAAAATGCACGAGAAAGGTTATCGTGATGCGGAATTATTAAAGGATACCATTTACCAGTACAACAAGAAAAAGGTGAACATCAGAATGGACCTTTACGAAGGTAAAAAGTATTATTTTGGTAATATTACCTGGGCAGGTAATGCCATTTATCCGGATAGTATTTTGCAAAAAGTATTAACCATCGAAAAAGGTGATGTTTTTAGCGAAGAAAAATTAAATAAAAAATTAAACGGTGGTGGCGAAAACGGTGGCGACATTAACAGTATGTATACCGATAATGGCTATTTAACTTTTAATATCGATCCGGTACAGACCAAAATTTATGGCGATACGGTTGATGTGGAATTACGCATGTACGAAGGTCCGCAGTATACCAACAACCGCATTACTTTAAAAGGTAACACCATCACAAACGATAAGGTTGTTTTACGTGAGATCCGTACTAAACCAGGACAGAAATTTAACAAAAGTGATTTAATCCGTACCATTCGCGAAATTGGTCAGTTGGGTAACTTCGACGAGTCTAAAACGGTTCCTACGCCTCGCCCTAACCCGGCAGATGGTACAGTAGATATTGAATATGCCGTAGAAGAGAAACCTTCAGATCAGATTGAGTTATCAGG
Organism: Pedobacter sp. GW460-11-11-14-TSB4; assembly: GCF_059423705.1. Classification (NCBI taxonomy): domain Bacteria; kingdom Pseudomonadati; phylum Bacteroidota; class Sphingobacteriia; order Sphingobacteriales; family Sphingobacteriaceae; genus Pedobacter; species Pedobacter sp. GW460-11-11-14-TSB4. The sequence continues at coordinate 51,883 of NZ_JBWKYI010000010.1, read as the reverse complement.
TGGTTTTGGTGGTGGCCGTATCATTGGTACATTAGGTTTAACCTTTAATAACTTCTCGTTACGTAACTTATTTAATTTAAAAGCTTACAAACCTTTACCAAAAGGTGATGGACAAAAACTAAGCTTACGTGGGCAAACAAATGGTAAATTCTATCAATCATATAGTTTCTCATTCTCGCAACCTTGGTTTGGTGGCGAGAAACCAGTAAGTTTTGGTGTAAGTGCGTTTACTTCATTACAATCTAATGGATTAAGTAGTGGAGATGTTCAGTTTCAAAAAATACGTTTAAATGGTGTAACCGTTAGTTTAGGTAGAAGATTAAACTGGCCAGATAACTATTTCCAGTTAAGCCATGCCGTTAACCTGCAACAATATATCTTAAATAACTATTCAGGATATTTATTTAGCACGGGTACTTCTTATAACTTAAACTTATCACAAGAGATTAGCCGCGATTCAAGAGATTCGCCAATCTTCCCTAAATCAGGATCGTTCTTACGTTTCACTATTCAGGCAACGCCACCATATTCACTATTTAACAAGGTGAATTATGCAACTGCATCTGATAAAGAAAAATACCGTTTTACAGAATATCATAAATGGAAATTCGATTCACAATGGTATCAGCGTGTGGTAGGTAACCTGGTAATTAAAGCGCAAGCACAGTTTGGTTTCTTGGGTCAATACAATAAAGCAGTTGGCCAATCAGCATTCGAGCGTTTCAAACTAGGTGGTGATGGTATGCAGGGATTCGATTTCTTACAAGGATCTGAGTTAATTGCGATGCGTGGTTATTCTAATAATACAGTAATTCCGGTAGGTTCTGATCCAAATGTGGCGCAACAATCTGGTAGCCCGATTTACACTAAATATGTATTAGAGGCACGTTACCCGGTTATTGCAAGTCAGCAAGCTACAGCCTTCGTTCTGGCCTTTGCTGAAGGTGGTAACACCTGGAACAGGTTTAGTGATTTTAACCCTTTCAATATTAGAAGATCAGTGGGTGTGGGTGCCAGAATATTCTTACCTATATTTGGTTTGTTAGGTATTGATTATGGATACGGATTTGATGCTATCCCTGGATTACCAGATGCGAACAAAGGTCAGTTCCATTTTAGTATCGCACAACAATTAGGTGGATTTTAATTGATAAAGAACAAAAATTTAACTAATTATGCAATAAATCATTGCAATAGGAGTTTAAAGAAAGCTTAGGTTATTAACTGTATCATTAACACACACACAAATGAAAAAGTATCTTTTTATCGCATTCCTGCTTTGCACTTCTTTTGGTGCCTTTGCACAGAAGTTTGCTTATGTAGACACGGAGTATATTTTGAAGCATTTACCAGAATATAAATCGGCATTAAGTCAGTTAGATGTTGCCTCTAAACAATGGCAGCAACAAGTGGATCAGAATTTTTCTGAAATCGACAGAATGTATAAGGCCTATCAGGCCGATCAGGTTTTGTTAACCGATGATATGCGCAAGCGCCGTGAAAATGAAATTATCGAAAAAGAAAAACAGGCTAAAGAATTTCAACGTTCTAAGTTTGGACCTGATGGCGATCTTTTTCAAAGCAGGGCAAAATTGATTAAACCTATTCAGGATAAAGTAGCCGAGGCGATTAAACAGATTGCAAAATCTAAATATTTAGACTTCATTTTCGACAAGAGCAGTGAAGCAACAATGATGATTTATGCAAGCAGCAGTTACGATGTGAGTAATGACGTAATTGTAAAATTAGGTTATAAACCAGGGACTGTAAATAATTAGTATATTCGCCCCTGATTTTTGAAGAAAAACAATTAGAAAAAAATAAAAAAGTAAAATAAAACGATGAGAAAGTTAATTAACGTATTCTTTGTAGCAGCAGGGTTATTGTTTACAGCGAATATGGCAAGTGCACAACAAAAATTGGGTCACATTAATTCTGAGGAGGTATTTGCAAATTTACCAGAGGCTAAAACAGCTCAAACCACTTTAGAAACCTTAGGTAAACAAAAGCAGGCAGATATTGATGCAATGATCAAAGAATATCAAAGTAAAATGACTGCTGCAGATGCTAAGCAAAAATCTTTAAGTGAAGCTAACAAAGAAGTAGTGGGTAAAGAATTACAAGCGTTGAGTCAGGAATTACAGGATTTGGAAAAACGCATTACTGATGCACGTACTAAAGCTTCACAGGACCTAGGTACAAAACAAGGTGAATTGTTTCAGCCTATTCAAACTAAAGTAGCAACTGCAATTTCTGCTGTAGCTAAAGAAAAAGGTTTAGCTTACGTTTTCGATATCGCAAACGGACAAGGTGGTAACAATTTAGTATTCTGGGAAGGTGGTGACGATATCACTGCTGCAGTTAAATCTAAATTAGGTATTTCAGCAACTGCTGCAAAACCAGCTGCTCCTAAGAAATAGTCTTTTGTCAGTCCCCAGTCTTGAGTCCTAAGTCTCAAGTCAGGAAATATGATATTGCGGAATTAAGTTGAACTTAGTTCCGCTTTTTTGTTGGAAGATAAATCGTCTTCTCGACCGGAACGCAGTGAAGTGGAGAGATCTACCTCGGGATAGATTTTGCTTTGCAGAGCCTTCGGGTTCTCGACTTCGTTGTACTCCGCTCGAAATGACGGCAAATTAGAAATTGAAATACAGATACTTTATTGAGTAAAACATTTCAACCTTCCAACTAAGTTTTCTAATATTTCCAACTATCTTTACAATTTTTCAACAGCACCCATGCAAAACTCTTCGCCCATAGGTATTTTCGATTCAGGTTACGGTGGATTAACGGTGTTCCGTTCTATTGCCGATAAATTACCCGATTATAATTATATCTATTTAGGCGATAATGCCCGTTCGCCCTATGGCGATCATTCTTTTGATACCATTTATAAATATACTTTAGAGTGCGTAGAATGGCTTTTTGCAAAAGGGTGCCATTTGGTCATCCTGGCCTGCAACACCGCTTCAGCAAAAGCGCTTAGAACGATCCAGCAAATCGATCTTCCGGCTAAATACCCAGATAGGAGGGTGCTGGGCGTTATAAGGCCCACTGCAGAAGTGATAGACGCGTATACCAGCACTAAACAGGTTGGTGTAATGGGAACCAGGGGAACAGTTAATTCTCAATCCTATCTATTAGAGATCAATAAGTTTTTTCCCAGGATCAAAGTTTATCAGCAAAGTTGCCCGATGTGGGTGCCGCTGATCGAAAACAATGAACACCTGCAACCAGGAGCAGATTTTTTTATCAATGAATATTGTGATCAGTTATTGAGCCAGTCAAAAGACATCGATTGTGTATTATTGGCCTGTACCCATTATCCATTGTTGATGCCCAGGCTGAAAAAAGTATTTCCTGATCACATCAACGTTTTAACGCAGGGCGAGATCGTTGCCAATAGTTTGATCGATTATTTAGAAAGACATCCAGAGATCGAACAAAAACTAGCCAAACAGGGCGAAAGGCATTTCTATACCAGTGGCGATCCTTTGGCTTTTGATGAACATGCCTCGATATTCTTTGGAGAACCATTGAAATCGAGTAAAATGTGAAGTTGGTTAATTGGTTAACCGTTTAAATCGGTTAATGATTAACTGCCAATTGTAAACTGCTAACTGGAAATTGTGAATTTTACACTAACTATGCAAATTATTTAGAAAGATTCTAATTAATAATACACGATTTTAAGTAGGTAAGGCAGATTGGAATACATTTAGCGTATCTGTCAGATTAAACTCATCATAATAAAAGAAAACATTTTTCTTTAGGTTGTAACAAGTTAAAAGGATAACTTTGCGGCTTCAAACCCACACAATGAGTGATCAGATAAAACACGAATGCGGAATCGCTTTTATTCGCCTGTTAAAACCACTTTCTTACTACCAGCAAAAGTACGGTACAGCACTTTACGGCCTTAACAAATTATACCTTTTAATGGAAAAACAGCATAACCGGGGCCAGGATGGCGCAGGTATTGCTACCATTAAGCTGGATATGAAACCGGGCAGTAGGTACATTAGCCGATACCGGAGTATGGCATCTAATGCGGTAGCTGATATCTTCGAATATGTGCAGAACAAATTTGTTGATATCCAAGAAAACACTCCTGAATTAATGCAGGATACAGAATGGCTCAAAAACAACGTAAGCTTTATCGGCGAGGTGTTAATGGGCCATTTGCGTTATGGTACGCATGGTAAAAACAGTATCGAAAATTGCCACCCTTTTTTAAGGCAAAACAACTGGATGACACGTAACCTGGTGATTGCGGGTAACTTTAACATGACGAATGTTGATGAGTTATTGGAGCAATTGTACGAGTTAGGTCAGCATCCAAAAGAAAAAGCAGATACCGTAACGGTATTGGAAAAAATCGGTCACTTTTTAGATGATGAAAACCAGGAGCTTTTCGATCAATATAAAAAGGAAGGGCATGATAACGTTGCCATTACGCACAAAATATCAGATAACTTAGATATTGCGAACATTCTTCGCCGCTCGGCCAAAACCTGGGATGGAGGTTATTCTATCTGTGGTATGGTGGGTAATGGCGATTCGTTTATTATGCGCGATCCGGCAGGTATCCGTCCGGCGTATTATTATTATGATGATGAGATTGTTGTAGCGGCTTCTGAAAGACCAGCTTTACAAACTGCATTTAATATCCAGTTCAAAGATGTTAAAGAGATCGATCCAGGTCATGCTTTAATTATCAAGAAAAACGGAGAGGTGAGCATGGAGCAATTCCGCGAGCCTACCGAAAGATTATCTTGCTCATTCGAACGCATTTATTTCTCAAAAGGAAGTGATGTAGAAATTTACCGCGAGCGTAAACAGTTAGGTCGTTTACTGAGTGATAAAATTCTTCAGGCGGTTAATTACGATTTAAAAAATACGGTATTCTCTTTTATTCCAAATACGGCAGAAGTTGCTTTCTTTGGAATGGTTGATGGTGTTCAGCAATATGTGCGCAGGCACCAGAAAGATATACTTTTACATAAAAAAGAAACGCTAACCGATCAGCAGCTCGAAGACCTGTTGTCTTTAGCACCACGTGTGGAGAAGCTTGCGGTTAAGGATGTAAAACTGAGAACATTTATTACTCAGGATGCAGACCGTAGCGAAATGGTGGCGCACGTTTATGATACTACTTATGGTATTATCAATAATCACCAGGATACTTTAGTTGCACTCGATGATTCTATTGTACGCGGTACTACGTTGAAGCAAAGTATCATTAAAATTGTTGACCGTTTACACCCTAAGAAAATTATTATTGTTTCTTCTGCACCTCAGATTCGTTACCCTGATTGTTATGGTATTGATATGAGCAGGATGGGGCAGTTTGTTGCTTTCGATGCGGCTATTCAGTTGTTAACGGAGCGTGGCATGTGGCAGGTAATTGAAGATGTTTATACCAAATGTAAAGCTTCGTTACTTTTACCTAAAGAGGAAATTGTAAACCACGTTAAGGATATTTACAAACCATTTACGCCTGAAGAAATTTCGGCTAAAATTGCACAGATTATTACTCCAAAAGGTACGGTTGCTGAAGTTGAAGTAATTTACCAAAGTTTAGAGAACTTGCACGAAGCTTGTCCGAAAAACAAAGGAGACTGGTATTTCTCAGGTAATTATCCAACTCCTGGTGGAAACAAAGTGGTAAATAAAGCTTTTGTTAATTGGAAAGAAGGAAACAATCAAAGGGCTTATTAGGCCCCTAAATCCCCTAAAGGGGAATGAATAGAAAATAGCCCATATTTATATGGGCTATTTTTTTGTGCTTATTTTTTGCCCCGGACAACACTATAGAAGTGCCCTTCGACTCCCCATTGACAGATTCCAAAAGGAAGATCGTCATTGCGAGGAGGAACGACAGCCTGTCCCGACCTTTCGGGGAAGCAATCTTTCATGCTGGTGATCCTTGTCATAAAGATTGCTTTATCGGTTAAAAAAGCCTTCTCACAATGACGATACTTCTGAGATTGATGGAGTTGCTACTGTTTTTTCCCACCTAAACCTAACATTCGCGGAAAGCCCGGAGCCCGATCCTTTACCGATGAATCGGCACTAAATTAGAATCGGGTGAGGACTTGAAGCATTGGCAGGACTAACAATAATAGTTGTACTGCACCTGCTTTTCAAAAAATAAAAAACTGTTTTGGTCTTTGCTCAGGGTGACAATCGTGGGGGTTTGTTTTACCACTAAGACACAAATTGCTTTGGGTAAACTATATTTTTGACCACCTAAGCCACCTGAGTGCAACTAAGCAGGAGGAAGAGGGGTGTTAGGCGTAGAACTTCAGGTAAGTTTTAACAATGAGCCAAATGGCAAAGAAGATGATGACTACACCTGCGATTTTATTTAGTTTTTTAAGTGCATCTTCCTTTATTTTATAACGGAGTTTACTCGAATAGAAACTTTTTGCACCATCAATACTCAATTGGGTAGCCATGGCGATAAAAAAGCAGACTAATTTTTCGTTCAGCATGTTGTTCAGCTTAACCGAGATTATTCCGCTTACAATAATCCAGAACATTAAGGTAGATGGCGTAAGGATACACATTAAAAATCCTTTTATGACGTAACCCCGCTTGCTTACTTTTTGTAAAGTCGAGCTATTGTAATGCACGGTTATTTTAGAAACCAGGTAATATATACCTACGGCTAACAAAAACAGGCCCCCAATAGTGCCTACATATTTATCAAATTCTGCTTTATAATCGAAAAACTGGCTGCCAAAAAGAACCAGGCCAATTAGGACCACATCACTAATGATTACGCCAACAGCTAAAGAAAACCCAGCTTTGAAGCCCCTCTCTATGCTGGTTTTGATCATTGCAAAAAATACCGGCCCTGTTAAAAACGACGAAATAATCCCTGCTCCTATACCTAGTAATATGGCTTCAAACATGCATTGTATTGTTTATAATATGCGAATATGCAATTTTATACCTAAACATATAACATTTATTTTTGTTGCACAGGTTGCATAAAATTTGCGGGTTTTCATTTTTTTTATTTATGTTTAGAGCCACTAAAACAATTTACCAAATAACAAACGATGACAAAAGACACAACTAAAAATTATGGTACAGCGCTATATACAATTATAACTGTATTCTTTTTTTGGGGATTCGTTGCCGCTTCAAATGGCATCTTTATTCCTTTTTGTAAAACTCATTTTAAATTAACTCAATTCGAATCTCAATTAATAGATTTTACCTTTTATGGCGGGTATTTTATAGGATCATTAATCTTATATTTTGCTTCACAGGCCTCAAAAGTTGATATTTTAAACAAAATAGGATATAAAAAAGGAATTATTGCCGGCTTAATTATTTCTGCAGGTGGTGCCCTTCTAATGATTCCTGCAGTACATTCTGGTTCGTTTTTATTTATCCTATTTGCATTTTTTGTTATTGCTTTAGGCTTTTCGTTACAACAAACAGCTGCAAACCCATTTGTAGTGGCTTTAGGAGAGCCGGAAAGTGGTGCGCATCGCTTAAACCTGGCTGGCGGTATTAATAATTTTGGAGGTTTGATGGGCCCGGTTATCGTAAGTGTTGTTTTGTTTGGAACGGCAAACGATGCTGTTGCCAAGGTGGTGGAAATTTCTTCTATCAATAATTTGTACTATATTTTAGCTGGACTATTTTTAGGCGTTGCAATATTCTTTGGTGTATCCAAGCTTCCTGATGTGACAAGTACAGAAAAAATTGAAGCAAGTAGCAAACCTACAGGACCATTGGTTGTAATGATTTTAGGTTTCTTGATGGTTGCAGCTGCGAGTCCTCTAGCAAACTTGACAGGAATTAGCGCATCTATCTTTGTTTACTCTTCATTTGTAATCATTCTAGGTGCATTATTATTCGGTTACTTCGTAAAAAAGGAAAATGCTGCTAGTTGGGGTGCAATGCAATACCCTCAATTGGTTTTGGGTATGTTAGCTATTTTTATGTATGTAGGTACAGAAGTAACTATTCAAAGTAATTTGGGCGCTTTACTTAAATTGCCAGATTTTGGAGGTTTAGCCGATGCGGATATCAAACCTTACATCTCTTTATACTGGGGTAGTATGATGATTGGTAGATGGGCAGGTGCGGTCAGTGCTTTCAATCTAACTAAAATGACCAAAAATGTTTTAACTGTTATTGTGCCTTTTGTGGCTTTCGGTATTATTTTAGGGGTTAACCACGCAACTGGTACGGATGTGGGTAATTTATATGTTTATGCACTGTGTATTGCTGTAATGATTTTAGCAGTTTTTATTGGTCAGGAAAAGCCCGCCAAAACATTGGCTATTTTTGGAACCTTAGGTGCTATAGCCATGATTATTGGTTTACTAACCACTGGTCATGTTGCCATCTTTGCTTTCGTTAGTGGTGGTTTATGTTGTTCTATCATGTGGCCATCAATATTCTCATTAGCCATTACCGGATTAGGGAAATATACTTCTCAGGGGTCTTCATTCTTAATTATGATGATCTTAGGAGGGTCGATCATTCCTCCAATTCAGGGAGAATTAGCTGATAGTGCTGGTATTCACAATTCTTATATCATTCCTGTTTTAGGGTTTGCTTATTTAATTTTCTTTGCATGGAAAGTGAGTGGCGAACTTAAGAAACAAGGTATTGACGTTGAAAATATTACTGCCGAAGGCGGACATTAATTTTTAATAAAGTATTTTTGCAGCCACAGGGATTAATTTTTCTGTGGCTTTTTTGATTTTGATAATGACAGACAAACCAAGTTTCGATTCGATATTTATGAACCTTGCCACCGATTTGGCAGCCCGTTCGCATTGCGTGCGTGCCCATGTAGGTGCAGTACTCACAAAAGATACCCGTATTATTTCTATTGGTTATAATGGTCCGCCAGCCGGTACGCATAACTGTGATGAGGAATGGCCAGAACATGGCTGTGCACGTGATAGTAAGGGAAGTTGCTCTTTGGCCTTACATGCTGAGGAAAATGCGATCCTGTATGCTTCTAAAAATGGATCGAAGATAGAAGGCTGTACCTTATACACCACCTTATCGCCTTGTATTGCCTGTGCCCGTTTGATTCTGTCGTCGGGAATTAAATTGGTGTATTATTCTAAATCGTATGCGGCTTATAAAGGTTTGCCTAGCGACGAGGGGGTAGATTTTTTACGGAAGTTTGGTGTTGAGGTCGTTTTGATTGAATCGTAGAGGTTCATTGGTTCCTTCGTCATTGGTTCATTGGTGACTGCAAATCGCATATCAGCAAACGAAGTTTAAATCTAAAAACATAAGTCAATTTCAACTTGACAACTTGACAAGTTTTGTCTATATTTGATTATAAAACTTTTAGTTATGAAAACAATGTCAGTTGGAGAATTTAAAGCTCACTTTTCTGAGGTGCTTGAAGATGTTAAAGCGGGTATTGGTATTGCCGTAACTTATGGTAGAAAAAAAGAGGTTATTGGCTACTTTCTTCCCGAATCGGGTAAAAGTAAAACTAAAAGGAAATTGGGCCCCCTGGAAGGTAAGGCTCAGGTGATTTTTAATGACGATTTTGCAATGACAGATGAAGAGCTGCTAGGGCTATGATTTACTTGTTAGATACACATGTGTTTTTGTGGACAATAATTGATCCGAAAAGGCTTTCAGATAAGGCAACTTCTGTAATTGAAAATAACGAAAATGAAATTTTTATTAGCGCCATTAGTCTGTGGGAAATATCGCTTAAATATGCACTGGGTAAACTCAATCTCATTGGTTTAGAACCTAATGAATTGATGAGGCAGGCAAAAGATGTGGGTTTTGACTTAATGCCCGTTTCGCCCGAATTAGCAGCAAGTCATTATAAGCTAAATGCTACCTGGCATAAAGATCCTTTTGACAGGATGTTGATATGGCAAGCTATTCAAAAAGATATAACCTTAATCAGCAAAGACGAAAACATTAATAAATACCAATCGGCAGGTTTAAAGGTGGTTTGGTAATTATAGTTCATTTGTGATGAGTTCATAGGTAACGACCAATTACATAGAAATGAATTATTTAATCGGTTAATTGACTTCGGACTCCGGACTACCGACTCCGGACTGTAATACGGTTAATCGACTCCAAACGCCTTGCGCTAAACGCTTATCGCCATGCCCTCGGCTCAAAACTCTCCGCACACTACTAAAAATCTCAAATCTCCGGCTTTAAATCTCATATCTAATTGGTACCTTTGCGGATGCAAGAAAAAATCATTATCGTCGATTTTGGTTCGCAATTTACACAACTCATCGCTCGTAGGGTTCGCGAACTAAATATTTACTGTGAAATATATCCATATAACAATCTTCCTGAGGTTACGCCTGATGTAAAAGGTGTTATTTTTTCGGGTAGTCCTTACTCTGTCCGTCAGGAAGATGCACCTCAAATCGATTTATCGAAATACCATTTAAAATATCCATTATTGGCTGTTTGTTATGGTGCACAATATATTGCCCAACATTCGGGTGGTGCCGTTCAGCCATCTTCCACACGCGAATATGGCCGCGCTAATTTGAATTTTGTAAACCAAGAGAATAAATTATTTAAAGGAATCAACATCGATTCGCAAGTTTGGATGAGTCATGGCGATACCATTACCGATATTCCTGAAAACTTTGAATTGATTGCCAGTACCGATAGCGTAAAAGTGGCCGCTTATCACATTAAAGATTCTGATACTTACGCCATCCAGTTCCACCCTGAAGTAACGCACAGTATTGATGGAAAAATCCTTTTAGAAAACTTCCTGGTTGATATTTGCGGATGCAGCCAGGACTGGACTTCTGCTGCTTTTGTTGAAACCACCATTGCTGATATTAAAGCCACCGTAGGTAACGATAAAGTTGTTCTGGCCCTTTCAGGCGGTGTTGATAGTAGTGTTGCTGCAGTGCTTTTGCATAAAGCCATTGGCACAAACCTTCACTGTATTTTTGTTGATAATGGTTTATTGCGTAAAAACGAATATGAAAGTGTTTTAGAGCAATACAAAGATTTCGGACTAAACATTAAAGGCGTTGATGCAAAGGATAAATTCTTAAGTCAGCTGGCTGGTGTAGAAGATCCGGAAACCAAACGTAAAATTATTGGCCGCGTGTTTATCGAAGTTTTCGATGAAGAATCTCATCTTATTCAAGATGTAAAGTGGTTGGCACAAGGTACAATTTACCCTGATATTATCGAATCCGTTTCGGTTAAAGGTCCATCGGCAACCATTAAATCGCACCACAATGTGGGTGGTTTGCCAGATTTTATGAAACTTAAAGTAGTAGAGCCACTTAAAACTTTGTTTAAAGATGAAGTAAGAAGAGTGGGTACCACTTTAGGATTAGAATCGTTTATTTTAGGTCGTCACCCATTCCCTGGGCCAGGTTTAGGTATCCGCATTATCGGAGAGGTTACCCCTGAAAAAGTTGCTATCTTACAGGATGCCGATAAAATTTATATCGATAACCTTAAGGAAGCAGGCCTTTACGATAAAGTATGGCAGGCAGGTGCGATCTTTTTACCAGTAAGATCTGTTGGGGTAATGGGCGATGAACGTACTTACGAAAATGTAATTGCCTTAAGAGCGGTTGAATCGCTTGATGGGATGACTGCTGATTGGTGTCATTTACCTTATCCGGTATTGGCTAAAATTTCTAACGAAATCATCAATAAAGTTAAAGGAATCAATAGAGTGGTATATGATATCAGTTCTAAACCACCTGCAACTATTGAGTGGGAATAGTTTAGTTCGGAGTCCTGAGTCTTTAGTCAGGAGTCGATATACAAATAATATGATTATGCTAGCAAGGTGGAATAAACTTTGCTAGCATATTTTGTTAAAAATGATAGGTATGAATTTCAGGAAGGTTTATTGGTTGCCAGTTTTGTTTACATTGATTTTGGGTGCTTGTTCGCCTAAAATTAGAACACCTAAACCCGAAACGAGTAAACCGGTTGAAAAAGAGAAACCGGCAGAGAAAAAGCCGATCAAAAAGTTTTCGCAGGCCAGTGTATCATTGCTTGTTCCCTTTAAATTGGATGAGCTGAACTTAAAAACAGCTACAAAAGCCGATATTGAGAAATATGCCATGCCTATCGATTTTTATCAGGGCTTTAAACTGGGATTGGATTCTGCTGCCACTCAGGGTTTAAATTTTAAACTCAACGTTTTTGATACCCAGGATGATAATGCACACATCTCTGTCTTATATAAAAATGAACGTTTTAAACAAAGCAATTTAATTATTGGACCGGTTTTTCCAGATGGACTAAAATTTATCTCCAATTATGCCAAGGAAAATAATGCCGTTATTGTATCGCCTTTGGCTGCTTCCGAACCGGCTGAGTTTAATAACCCAAATCTGATCTCTGTTGTAAATAATATTGGTTTGCATGGAAAAAAGATTGCTACATACATCGCTAAAAACTATAATCCTGCCAATACGATAGTGGTGCTGATTAATCCTAAGAAAACAGAAGACGAGCAATTTGCTGTACCAATCAGGAGCTATTTTCAAGCCAATACCAAGTTTGTGGTACAGGAGTATGCTTCAGCTTATGCTTTTGAAACGAGAATGATCAAAGGTAAAGAATATGTGGTGGTGCTTACCTCCTCCGACAGGACTTTTGTATTGCCAACCGTAGAAAAATTGTATAAACTAAAACATCTTCCTACGGGTGGTTATGGCATTAATCTATTCGGTCATCCTAACTGGGTAAAACAGAACTACCCGACGGATAAACTACAAGACCTAAATACCATTATCAGCTCTTCTTATAAAATAGATTATAAAAGCAGCGCGGTTATTGCCTTTATTAAAAAATACCGCTACAGATACGGATTTGAACCTGGTGAATATGCATTTAAGGGATTTGATGTTGGCTACTACTTTGGTAAGTTATTAAGTAATTACGGAGAGGATTATAGAGAATACCTGGTAAAAGATAAATATAAAGGCCTTCATAATAACTTTTCATTTATCCATGATGAAAAATTAGGCTATATTAACACCAGTTTAATGTTGCTGAAGTTTAAAAACTTTGCGTTAAACCTAGTTGAGTAATTCTATCATTTTTTCTTCCATTTTAATTATTGCATGAGAGCAGATCATCAGTTAAGAGCCTTTGAACAGATTTTAAATAATTATGATGGAAGTTTGCCCTTGCATCGTTTTCTGCCCGGCTATTTTAAGCAACATAAGCAAATGGGTTCATCCGATAGGAGGTGGGCTACACGACATATTTATAGCTTTTTTAGGTTAGGTAAAACTTTACCGGCACTTCCATTGGAAGAACGTTTGAGCATTGCCGATTTCCTGTGCCACGATACGCTCAGTCTTGTTGTAGAGAAAAATCTCCCTGATCTGGTGGAAAGTATTGTTTTGCCTTTAGCGGAGAAATTAAACCTGATTAAAGCCAAATACCCTGACTTTGATATAAAAGAGGTATATCCTTTTCATGCAGCGCTTTCTGGCGATATTGATAAAGAGGCGTTTTTTGCTTCGTTTTTTAAACAGCCAGATTTGTTTATCAGGGTAGCGGCCGAAGAATCTGCAGCTATTGTGGCAACATTAGCAGATGAAAACATAACGGTTAAAGCCATTTCTGAAACTGCTTTGGCCTTACCCAATGGAACCAAGCTCGAAACCATTTTAAAGGAAGGCAGTTATCAGGTTCAGGATTTATCATCGCAACATACAGGCAATTATTTTAAACCGAACAAATGGGATAAATGGTGGGATTGCTGTGCGGCATCCGGAGGAAAGACATTGCTGTTGCATAGTTTCGAGCCTGTGATCGAGCTTTTGGTCTCTGACCTGAGAGAAAGTGTACTCTTAAACTTAGATGAACGTTTCCGTTTAGCCGGGATCAAAAAATACCATAAAAAAGAAATCGATCTTTTGCAGAATAACGACCAGATATTGCATCACTATGCCTTTGACGGAATCATTCTGGATGCCCCTTGTACGGGTTCTGGAACATGGGGAAGAACACCCGAAATGCTCACGTTTTTCGAGGAAAGGAAAATTAATCAGTTTGCTACCATTCAAAAAGGTATTGTACAAAACATTGTAAAATATTTAAAGCCAGGTAAACCCCTGATTTATATCACTTGCTCAGCTTTTGAAGCCGAAAATGAGGCCGTTGTTCAGCATATGCTTGATCAGCTGCCATTGGAGCTGGAAAAGATGGAGTTAATAAAGGGTTATGAAAATAACGCTGATACCATGTTTGTGGCGAGGTTGATCAAGAAAAGCCAGGATTAGCCAGGATTAGAGGATTTAGGATCGGGGTGTTTAAACTAAGTTCGATTAATTTTTCTTCGAAATACCGTCATTTCGAGCGAAGTGCAACGCAGTCGAGAAATCTAAGGCTCAGCGAAGCTAAATCTAACCCGATAGATCTCTCCATTTCGCTGCGCTTCAGTCGAGATGACGACCCACGCTACGTATGTTCAAACCAGGATTTGAAATTCTTTTTGAAGTATTTTACCGCTTCGATTAAAACGGCTATGGCTCCAATAATTAAGGTATATTCTTCAAAGCTGTTCATTATATTGAGCTTTATTGTTAGATGAATATACGCAATTATTGTTACAAATTGATTGAAGCATTGTCATTTAACAGCGTGATCGTCATTACAGCTAATGTAAAAAACGAAGCTACATCTTCCATTTTCCATCTCATCTCCTCCATCCTTAAAGCCCCGTATTATTCCTGAACAATTTAATCGCGATAGCCAATAAAATTACGCCAAAGGCTTTGCGTAAGATATTTAAGCCTGATTTTCCGAAAAGTTTTTCCAGCCTGTTGGTGTTTTTCAATACAAAGTAAACAAACAACATATTGAGTATAATGCCCACTAAGATATTCTGGGTATGGTATTCTGTTTTTAAGGAGAGTAAAGTGGTCATTGTACCCGCTCCTGCAATTAAAGGAAAGGCCAATGGAACAATAGATACGGTTTCAGGCGCTTCTTCCTTGAAAATGGTTAATCCCAGTACCATTTCCATCGCAATAAAAAAGATCACAAATGAACCCGCAATGGCGAAAGATTCTACATCTAGTCCGATTACTTTTAACAGCGACTCCCCAACAAACAAAAAGAGGATCATTAAACCTGCAGCCACAAGGGATGCTTTTTCTGATTCGATATGCCCGGCTTTTCTGCGTAGCTCGATCACAACTGGAATGGCTCCCAAAATATCGATAATAGCAAAGAGCACCATCGTTGTAGACAGGATCTGGCTTAAGTTGAACGTCATAAAATCGAATTTCATAGCGGGACAATTTTAAGCAAAGGTAGCGGAATTTGTATCAATTCCTCAATTGTGCAATTATTTATTAGAAATAGAATTGTGTTCTTAAGGTGAGTACATTGTCTTTTCTATCAGTGGTGTAGCCCTGAATTTGGGTCGATTCATTTTTAATGATATCGTAATAAAGCACCGCTTTAAAATGTGGGTTAAAGTGATGTAGGAAACCAAAGCCAAAAGTATCAAAACGGACATCGGCCGGAGAAAGTCCCTGGGCGCTGGATATATCAAGTCCTTTTACCTTTGAATTCGGGTCATACCAGTCGTATTTTAAAATCAGCTGATTGTCGGTACTATTTAAGGTTTGTACAAAGGTAAGATAGGCACCATTAAAGGTACGGGTATAATATGGTAGCGCTATTGATTTACTATCAACAGGATAGGAGCCCGGTGTAGTTGATGTGGTTGAAGTGCCTGTTTGCAAACCTGATACCACTTCTGCCCTTAACTCCGATTTCCAGCTCTTCGTTTTGGTAGCAAGCTGGATATCGGCACCATAATACCTCCGTGGGGCAACCTTATTGATCGTTGAAGTTGACGAATCCTTAACCATTTTCCATTGATCGTTGATTCTATCCATTTTATAACTTACGGGCAAACGGTGATTTAAGCCACCCTGTAAAGTACTGATGCCACCAGCTATAGTAAAGTTTTTAAAGGCATAGGTTTTGTGGCTTAACCTGAAGATAAAATCTTTACTGTTATCAAATTCTCCGCTACCGGCTAGTCCCTGTCCGTTGTAAATACCAAAATCGAAAACAAAATTTTTCAATCTGGCGTTTTTCCACCGTGGATTTAAAGTAAAGGTAACTCCCAGATCACGTTCTGTTTTCATTAAAATCTGCGACATCCGGCCACGCTCTGGCGCTTCCCTTACTGAAGAAGATAATTGCAATTCATTCCCAAACGGGCGTCCTGAAAGCCCTAAAGTTACTGCCAGTATTTTCCATTTATTCTCATAGTAACGTCCCCAGAAATCCCGAATGGCTACGCCCTGTTCTGTTCCGTCAAACTGAAGCACAAAATAGGTAGAAGGACTTCCATCATCGGTTAACATCATATAATCTGCTCTTAAACGCCCTCTTCTTAACCTAAACCGATTATTGGTATACTCGCCAAAGTTACCACCCTGATATTCTGCCTGAGTGCCGTTCGATTGCGCCAATTGAAACTGTGGTTGTAAATAGCCACTAAAAGATAAGGATCCATATTTCTTCGAAATAATGAGCAAATGGTTTACCGTGGTAGAATCCATTACATCATTAATTGTTCTTTGAGCATATCCTGTAGCGGAAATGAATAGTAAAACAATGGTTAAGGAGAAATAAACGCTTTTAATTTTGGCAGAATTGCGGCACATGTTATCAATTTTTTGCAAAGGTAGCTTTATTAACAATTATTTAACATAAAAAAGCCCCGACTTTTGGCCGGGGCTTTTATTTTTTTGAAAATATAACTTATTTAACGTCTTTCAAATGTGAATTCTTTTTACTGTATCCGAAGTAAATGATAAATCCTAGTGCTAACCAGCCAAATAACCTTAACCAGTTTGTCCAGCCTAAACCAAGGATCATTAAACCACAGGCAACAACACCCAAAATTGGAATTAAAGGTACCCAAGGTGTTTTAAACTGACGAGGAAGATCCGGATCAGTTTTTCTTAAGATAATTACCGCCACACAAACCAGCATAAATGCAAATAACGTACCGATACTGGTCATATCACCAACAACGTCACCAGGGATAAATGCAGCAAATAAACCTACAATAATCAGGATCACTAAGTTTGCTTTATAAGGTGTTTTAAATTTCGGGTGTAAATCACTGAACATTTTAGGCAATAAACCATCTTTACTCATTGAATAAAATACACGGCTTTGGCCCAATAACATTACCAGAATTACAGAAGAGAAACCTGCTAGAATAGCTACGGTTACTAATTTAGATAACCATGAATATCCGGTCATGTATTCGCTGATTGCAGCTACTACAGATGCTTCACCACCTTTGGTTCTGAAAAACTCAACTGGTGCAATTCCTGTTAAAACGTGTGCGAATAAGATATATAATACCGTACAAACGGCTAATGATCCTAAAATACCAATTGGCATTGCAGTTTTAGGGTTTTTAGTTTCCTGAGCGGCAGTACTTACGGCATCAAAACCGATAAAGGCGAAGAACACCGTTCCGGCAGCGCCAATAACACCCCAGAAACCTCCAAAGCTATGGCTAATACCTGCATGATCTACATAAGTTGTAGCAGCTGGAATATATGGATGGTGATTAGATTCGTTTATAAAACCCCATCCTAAAACAATAATTAAGATCACGATACCCACTTTGGTAATTACGATTAAACCGTTTACAAAAGCAGATTCTGATGTTCCTTTAATTAAAAGTAAACTTAACAAACCTACAATAAACAAAGCAGGAAGGTTCATGATTCCATTTACGGTACCATCAGGATGCGATTGGAAAGGTGAGTGGCACCACTCGTAGGGTATGGGTGAGGTATGTAATACTTCGACCAGTAGTTTATTCAAATATTCACTCCAGGCAATACCTACAGTAGCAGCACCAACAGCATATTCTAACACCAAATCCCAGCCAATAACCCAGGCCATTAACTCGCCCATGGTGGCATAAGTATAAGTATATGCACTACCAGAGATTGGAATAGAAGAAGAGAGCTCAGCGTAACATAAGCCTGCCAAAGCACAGCCTATTGCCGCTATTATAAAACCGATTGTAACTGATGGACCAGCATTTTGAGCGGCTGCAGCAGCCGTACGAACAAATAGTCCGGCACCAATAATAGCCCCAACACCTAATGCAACTAATGCACCTGCACTAAGTGTGCGCTTTAAGCCTTTGCCTGAATCACCTGCTTCTTCAAGCAATAGATGCATTGGCTTTTTAGTAAATAAACCCATATTATAGTTTTTGTTTAGATTAATTCAGCCCCAAACGTAATTAAAAATTACGGAAAAGTAAAAGGGATTTTGGTTAAAAATCCCTTTTACTTTTATTATATCTATGATTTTACAACTAACGGCTTAAGGTATCGGTAGTGTTTATTAAAGTATCGGCAATATTATGTCCTAAACTATCCGTTTTTTGCTCAATTCTGATTTCTTTTCGAACTTCTAGCTTGTGTTCGCCTGCAATTGCCTTAACTGCGATGTATGGAGCAATAACTAGTGAAACAATAGACATTAATTTGATTAAAATGTTCATTGAAGGGCCCGAAGTATCTTTAAAAGGGTCTCCAACAGTATCGCCAGTTACAGAAGCTTTATGTGGTTCTGATTTTTTGTAGTGCATTTCGCCATTAATCATTACACCCTGCTCAAAAGATTTTTTGGCATTATCCCAGGCGCCGCCTGCATTACTTTGGAAGATACCCATTAATACACCCGTAACCGTTACTCCGGCTAATAATCCACCCAAAACTTCAGGACCGAAAGTAAAACCGACAATAATCGGCGTAATTAAGGCGATAGCGCCTGGCATCATCATTTCGCGGATAGAGGCTTTGGTAGAAATGGCTACACATTTTTCATACTCTGGTTTGGCTTTATATTCCATAATGCCCGGAATTTCTCTAAACTGGCGGCGAACTTCCTGTACCATGTCCATAGCCGCTTTACCCACTGCCTGGATACAAAGCGCCGAAAAGATAAAAGGGATCATACCACCTACAAACAAACCGGCAAGAACCGGAGCTTTATAAATATCGATTGCTGTAATGCCCGCAATACCTACAAAAGCGGCAAATAATGCCAGAGAGGTTAATGCTGCAGATGCAATCGCAAATCCTTTACCCGTGGCAGCAGTTGTATTTCCAACCGCGTCTAAATTATCGGTACGCTCACGTACTTCTGGTGGCAACTGACTCATTTCGGCAATACCGCCTGCATTATCTGCAATTGGTCCGAAAGCATCAATCGCCAATTGCATCGCCGTAGTGGCCATCATCCCTGCTGCGGCAATTGCCACGCCATATAAACCTGCAAAATGATAAGATAACATAATCCCTCCGGCCAATACCAAAATCGGAATCACGGTCGATTTCATTCCAACCGCTAAACCTGCAATAATATTGGTAGCATGCCCTGTTGACGATTGCTGGATAATAGAATTTACAGGTCCTTTGCCCATTGCCGTAAAATACTCGGTAACAAGACTCATAATGGTACCCACTACCAAACCCACAATAATGGCATAGAATACATTTATACTCGAAAACTCATAACCACGTAGGTTAAGGGTTTCTGGTAACATCCATTTCACAATAAAAAATGAAGCAACTGCCGTAATCAGGATTGATGACCAGTTACCTAAATTTAAAGCGGTTTGTACGTTCGATTTTTCATCTTTTATGGTTACAAACCAGGTTCCGATAATCGAAAATATAATACCCAATCCGCAGATGACCATCGGCAAGAGGATAGGAGACATGCCTCCAAAATTGTCTTTTACATCAATTTCCTGTCCTAAAACCATGGTGGCCAATATGGTTGCCACATATGAGCCAAATAAATCGGCGCCCATACCGGCAACATCACCCACATTATCACCCACGTTATCGGCAATAGTTGCCGGGTTGCGTACATCATCTTCAGGAATCCCGGCTTCAACTTTACCCACTAAATCTGCACCAACATCGGCAGCTTTGGTGTAAATACCACCACCAACACGGGCGAATAAAGCAATAGATTCTGCACCTAAAGAAAAACCAGTTAAAACTTCTATAGCCGTTTTCATTTCAACGCTGTTTACAGATACAACGTTAAAATGTTTTAAAAACACAATAAATAAGCCACCCAAACCTAAAACAGCAAGGCCAGCTACACCTAAGCCCATTACGGTACCGCCGGTAAACGAAACTTTCAATGCTTGTTTTAAACTGGTTCTGGCCGCCTGTGTGGTTCTAACATTCGCCTTAGTGGCCGATTTCATTCCGATATAACCTGCAGTTGCAGAAAATACCGCTCCTATAATAAAAGAGATAGAGATAATCCAGCTCGAATGCATCGGAACACCTTTAATTTCGGTAATGGTTCCCGAGTAGGCCAGAAGCGCAGCCGTAAAAACAGCAAAAATGCTTAATACTCTCCATTCGGCTTTTAAGAAGGCCATGGCGCCATCGGCTATATAGCCGGCAAGTTCCTGCATGTTTTTATCACCTGCATCCTGCTTGTTTACCCAGGCGCTTTTAATCATCATAACTATAATCCCGACAAGGCCCAGGGCCGGGATACAGTAAATTAAATTGTTTTGTAAAAAATCCATAGTTAATAATTGGTTTTATATTTGGTTATTATGTTGTTTATTGGTGAACTGTATAAATCGGTTAATTGTTTAGTTTATCTCAAACACTAAGCGCCAAACGTCTCTCCCCAAACTACGTACTTATAGCTAGCAAGATAATAAAATATTTTTCTTGTGATTAAAATTTTCATGATCAGGGCAAATAAAAATTCGCAGCATTAAAATAATACAGGGTAAGCACGCCTAATTTCTTTTTTTTAAATAAATTAGCCACAAACTAAACTCAACTAAAAATGAAAATTGAAAAAGAAGATGGGCCTTCTAAAAGAAAATTAAGCCTTTTTGATGCGACAATGCTGGTAATGGGCTCAATGATCGGAAGCGGTATCTTTATTGTTAGTGCCGATATCATGCGGAACTTAGGTTCTGGTTATTGGTTGATTGTGGTATGGGTGATAACCGGAGTAATGACGGTTGCAGCTGCAATTTCTTATGGCGAACTTTCTTCTATGTTTCCTAAAGCAGGTGGGCAGTATACTTATCTGAAAGAGATTTTCGGTAAAATGATGGGATTTCTTTATGGCTGGGGCTTGTTTACGGTCATTCAAACCGGAACTATTGCAGCTGTAGCTGTAGCTTTTGGTAAATTTACAGCCTATCTAATCCCTGCGTTAAACGATGCAGCTCCAATTTTTCAAAGCGGCGGCTATAAAATTACCTGGATACAGATTTTGGCCATTGGTGTTATTCTGCTTTTAACTTATATCAACACAAAAGGTGTTGAAAGTGGTAAAATCTTACAGAATATTTTTACAGGATCTAAAATTGTGGCTTTAATTGGTTTAATTATTTTAGGCTTCTTCCTGGTAAAGAACAGCTTTTGGGCTGAAAATTTGGGTTTTGGATCGAGTGCTTTTAATAATCTTAAAACAGATGCAAGCGGGAATTTCCTGAAATCCGGCTGGGAATCCATTTCCGGTATGACAATAATGGGGGGGATTGCAGCAGCAATGGTCGGTTCGGTATTCTCGAGCGTGGCCTGGGAAAATGTAACTTTTGTTTCAGGAGAAATCGAAAACCCCAAAAAAAATGTAGTACGTTCTATGGTTTTGGGTACCTCAGCAGTTATGATTCTTTATTTATTGGTTAATTTTATCTATCTCAATACCCTAAACAGAGATAGCATTGCTTTTGCCCTTAACGATCGGGTTGCTGTTGCCGCTTCAGAGCAAATTTTTGGCAGTGGAATTGGTACCATTGTAATTGCCTTGCTGGTGATGATTTCTACTTTTGGTTGTGTTAATGGAATCGTGTTAGCCGGTGCAAGGGTTTTTCAAACCATGGCAAAAGATGGAATGTTTTTTAAAGCAGCACTTAAAAATAATAAAAATGGAGTTCCTGAAAAGTCGCTGTGGATGCAGGGCATTTGGGCATCTGCTTTATGTTTAAGCGGACAATATGGTAACCTGTTAGATATGATCTCCTTTGTGATTGTGCTTTTTTATATGATTACTGTTTTTGGCGTGATTTATTTAAGGATAAAACAACCTAAGCTTGAGAGGCCCTATAAAACCTGGTTATATCCAATTACACCGATTATTTACTTATTGATCGGGGCAGCATTTTGCATTTTACTCTTAATTTATAAACAACAATATACCTGGCCAGGACTTGTGATTGTTTTGCTGGGTGTGCCGGTCTACTTTTTTATCAATAAAAAAGAACAGCTGGATTAGGCAAGGTTGTCTTGCTGAATTTAATTCAACATCATAATGATAGGATAGATCCTGAAACAAGTTCAGGATGACGGTGCGAAATGAAGAATTACTCAGAAGCCTCGCAGGTTTTAAAGCTTGCGAGGTTTTTTTACGCCAAAAATTATCGCATTGCCATTGGCTTTTTTGTTTTTCTTCGTAACTACCTATTAAATCTCATATCTAAAGTCTCGTTTTACATTAGAAAATCAGTGTTCGGTGTCAATCGGTTCCGAAAGCCCCGCTGTCCGCTTTACTTCGTTGCACTCCGTGCCCGCTACCATCTGGTTTAATTTGCCTGGTTTTGAGCAAGGAACTCATTGATTTAAACCCGGCATGGCGGATACTGGCCTTGCGCCTAAGGCCTGCAGGCGCCCGCCTGAACGAACGGGCAGGTATGAGCATGTGGCGGGACTAACACTGCCATGAAACACAGGATTTGCTTTTCTAAAAAGAAATTAATGTTTTTTAAAATTAGCCATTAGGAATTGTTTCACCTAAACCCTAAACCCTAAACCCTAAACCCTAAACCCTAAACCCTAAACCCTAATTGTATAATCTCTCAAATCTAACCTCGCGTCTCGAACAAAAACCGTATTTTTGCAAATAATGGGAACACTTGTAGATTCAGGGATCAAGGGGTATAAAAATTACGGTACGCATTTGCGCGAAAAGTATAAAGGGCAACGTGTGTTTAAAGTAATTGTAGATGGTGGTTTTACCTGCCCCAATCGCGATGGCAGCAAAGGTTACGGTGGATGTACTTATTGTAATGTAGATTCTTTCACGCCTGAGCCTTCGCGTAAAAATCCAAATATTAAAGATCAGCTTGCCGAGGGCATGTTTAGGGCAAAAACTTCTTATAAAGCAGATAAGTATATTGTTTATTTTCAGCCGAACACCAATACTTATGCGCCGGTACATTATTTAAAGATGATGTACGACGAGGCTTTATCGATTAATACCGAAGATATTGTGGGTTTTGCCGTGGGTACCCGTCCTGATTGTATCGATGCCGAAAAGGTAGCTTTATTAGAAAGTTATACCGATCGCTTTGATGTAGATTTGGAAATGGGGATGGAATCTATATATGATGAAACCCTTGATCAGATTAACAGGGGCTGTAGTCATGGCGAGTTTGTGGCTGCGGTAGAATTGTTAAAAGATAGTAAGCTCGATCTGTGTGTGCATACCATTTTTGGCTTCCCCTGGGAAACCAGAGAACAAATGCATGGTTATATTCACGAAATTAACCGTTTTCCTCAGATTAAGTTCGTTAAATTCCACCACCTTCATGTAGTAGAAGGATCGATCATGGGGGCTAAATACAAAAAAGAGCCATTTAAGTTATTCTCACTTGAGGAGTATACCGATCTACTTTGCGAACTAATCCCGCTTTTACGTCCGGATATTGTTATTCAACGTCTTTTTGGGATTTCTGACTGGGATTTGTTAATTGCACCTAACTGGGGGCTTAACAAATCGGCAATTCAAACCTATATGGATAAAGAAATTGAAAAAAGAGGTATTGTTCAAGGATCTGCGTATTTTTCTTAAAAAGACAAAATTTTTAATATTTTTTACAAAAACCCATGAAATTTCATGGGTTTTTTGGTTAATAGTGAATTTTTTTAGCTAATTTTTTATAAATTTTAGGTAAAATCATATAAAATGCTATTTCTAGTATGTTTTGTTTTTATCAAAAACTCGCATTAAAACTGCTCTGATTTTTTGTTATTTTTAATTTTGAGGTTATTTTTTGGTATGTTTTATAAAAATTACTCGTTTTTATTAAAATATTTCAACTTAATAGTGTAAAAACTACATTATGTCGTATTTTTATCAAAATAAATCAAGCATATTTTAAATATTTAAACAATACAAACAAATTAAACTAAAAACTATGAGTAAATTCTCCTTTAAACAGTACGCGCCTTTTGCGATATTGATGATTGTCGCAATTTTCGCTCTATTTATTCCACTTCTTCCTAATTTTGATGAAGGCAAGTATAGTGCACCTGATATTGCATTCATATTAATCGCCGCAGCTTTAGTATTTTTAATGACTCCTGGTCTTGCATTCTTTTATGGTGGAATGGTTCATCGTAAAAATGTATTGTCTACCATGATTAAAAGTGTTGTAGCCGCAGGAGTAATTACAGTTTTATGGACAGTAGTTGGATTTAGTTTGGCCTTCGGTGATACCATTGGTGGTTTTATTGGAAACCCTTCAACATTCCTTTTCTTTAAAGGTGTAAATTCTGGAGCACCTCACCTTCAGGGAGGAGCAGACTTAACCATTCCGCTTTCTTTATTTGCGGTGTTTCAGTTAATGTTCGCCATCATTACACCAGGTTTAGTAGTTGGTGCCGTTGCAGAACGTATCCGTTTTACTTCATACATTTTATTTATTGTGTTATTCGCAATATTCGTTTATTCGCCGTTAGCACACTGGACATGGCACCCACAAGGTTTCTTGTTTAAAATGGGTGTATTAGACTTTGCAGGGGGTACAGTGGTACACATTTCTGCAGGTATGGCCGCTTTAGCCGGTGCATTGGTTTTAAAACGTAGAAAATCTCACTTAGAGCATAAAGAAGTTCCACCAGCTAATATCCCTTATGTATTAATTGGTACAGGTTTATTATGGTTCGGTTGGTTCGGTTTTAACGCAGGTTCTGCATTAGGTGCCAATAGCTTAGCTGTTTCAGCATTTTTAACAACCAATACAGCTGCAGGTGCTGCAGGTTTATCGTGGATGTTCTTTGATGTGGCAAGAGGTAAAAAACCTTCAGTTTTAGGTTTTTGTATCGGAGCGGTAGTTGGTTTAGTAGCCATTACGCCGGGTGCAGGTTTTGTAAGTATTTCAGCAAGTATATTCATTGGTGCCATTGCCGCAGTTATTTCTAACCTTGTGGTTTCATGGAAACAAAAAACCAGCCTGGATGATACTTTAGATGTTTTCCCTTGTCATGGTGTGGGTGGTATCGTTGGTATGTTGTTAACTGGTGTTTTTGCTACAAAAACCGTAAATGCTGCAGGTGCTGATGGATTGTTTTATGGTAACCCGGCTTTCTTTATTACACAATTAAAAGGTGCTGTAATCGTAATCATTTTCAGTTTCGTGGTATCATTCGTTATTTTCAAACTGGTAAATCTTATCAATCCAATCAGGGTTTCTGAAGAAGAAGAAGAACTAGGTCTTGATGCTTCTCAACACGATGAGAAATACTCACAAGGTACCTTGTTAGTAGAAGAAAGAGCGATCTATATCGAAAGAAACAGTCCGTTAACAGAACCAATTTCTTAAGGATTTTATAATATCTAAACTCAAAATAAGCTCAAACATGAAGAAACTTTTAACCGCTATTTTCGCAATGGCCAGCACTACGTGTGTCCTGGCCCAGGAAACCACGACGTCACCACTTGAAATTTCAGGATCGGTAGATACGTACTTTAAATATGATTTTGCCAAGAACCCACTAAATGCAAAAACATCATTTGTAACTGATCATAACTCAGTATCGCTGGGGATGATCGATATTGCTTTGAAGAAAAAAACTGGCAAGGCCTCATTTGTTGGAGAGCTTTCTTTTGGCCCAAGAGGACAATCGCAATCTATCCCTGATGCCGCTGCTGCTGGTTCTTCATTTAATATCCAGAATTTATATGTTAACTACGAGTTTACAGATGAATTTAGCATGACTGCTGGTTACATGGGTACCTTTATCGGATATGAGGTGATTTCTCCGGTTGGAAACTTCAACTACTCTACTTCATATTTATTTACCAATGGTCCATTCCAGAATGCCGGTATCAAAGCCACTTATAAATTCAGCGATAAAGTAAGTTTAATGGCTGGTTTATTTAACGATTGGAATGTGTACAGTGCATCTCGTGGTGTTTCAGCTATTGGTGGCCAGTTAATGGTTGCACCGGTAGAAGGCTGGACCGCTTACATCAATGCTTTATCAGGAGCTGGTTTTGGTGGATACGGAACTATTGTGGATTTAACAACTGCATATCAGGTTACTGAAAAGTTTAAATTAGGTTTAAATGCAGCTAATTACGATATTAAAGACAGTTCGGTACCAGGAAGTTATGCTGGCGCAGCTTTATATCCTCAGTACGCCATATTAGATGCGGTAACTTTAGGTTTGAGAGGCGAATACTTCAAATTTAAAGCAGCCGGTGCAGTTCCTGCTACAGCTTTTACAGCCGTAACACTTACCGCAAACATTAAATCTGGTGGTTTAACTTTTATCCCGGAGGTGAGATTAGACCATAACAGCGACAAACCTTTCTTTAAAGAAGGTGGCGCTGCAGCACCAAATGGTGGCCAGTTCTCTTTAGCAGCTGTTTACGCTTTTTAAGGAAATAAAAATGTTATTATCAGGCCGTTCCGATATGAAATCGGGACGGCTTTTTCTTATCTTTAAAGCGTTAGATTTATCTATTAACCGATTTAAAATGAAACACCTTCTTTTTATAACATTTGCTCTTCTTTCAATTCAATTATCCGCACAACAAAAACAGTTTTCGAAAGATGATAACGGTAAATTTATCTATTATAAGGTGGTAGATTCGCAATTGGTAAGCAAAGATACTTTGCTGCAAAGGGCCAAATCTTTCATTAATGTAGCTTATAAAAAATCGATGACACAGGAAAGTATTACCGATTCTTCTATTTTAGCTAAAGGAGCAATGGTAATTGATAAGACAATTTTAGTTGCCGGTCATCCGAGTGGTGAAGTGAGTTATCATTTCGTTTTTGAGGCGCGTAATGGAAAGTACAGATTCTGGTTAACCGATATGCTGTTTATCCCATACCAGAGGGATCGTTATGGAAATTTTGTAGCGACTACAAAAATTGGCGTGCCTTTAGAGCGTACACCAGGCAAACTTGGTGCAGGCGCATGGAAGGATATTTTAAACAGTGCTTATAACAAAATCGAAAAATTTGGCGATGACTTCAAGAAGTATTTAGCCACGAATAGGGTAGAGAAAGCCAAAAAGAAGGCAGAAACCATTTCAACTAAAAAATGGTAGCTGGCCTGCGTTAAAATTTCCCAAATAATTCTTGCACTTTCTGAGAGCGGAATTTAAAAATTTCGTTGATTTTATTATTCACGATGATGGCATTCGCCATTAAGCCAATAGGTCCCCAGCCGATGCTGTAATGCAAAATATCGTGCATCAATACACCGCCATCTACTTTTTCGAAATGATGCTGGTGATGCCAGAATGCAAAAGGGCCAAAGCGCTGCTCGTCGATAAAATATTCCTTGTCCTTAACGTGTGTGATCTCCGTCACCCAGTTTAATTTAATGCCAAGCAAGGGCGAAACCTTGTAGGTGATGATCAGGCCAGGGTACATTTTAGTATTGACCATATTTGGTGAAGTAACATCAAAGGTCATATCCTGTGGGGTAATTTCGGCCAGGTTCATGGGCGAAGAAAAAAAGTCCCATGCTGTATCCAGATCAACAGGTAGTTTTTGGGTAAATTCTAATCTATATGTTTTCAAGTTTTTGTTTTAAAAGCACAACAACGAAGTTGGGGTTTTGTTGAAGATAGTTTAGGTTTAACCGCAAGTTCGCAGAATGAGGGCACAGCGATCGCAAAGTTGGAGCGTAACGAGTTTCGTCATCCCGACTGAAGTGCAGCGGAATGGAGGGATCTATGAGGGATATTGATCATCAACGTGACCTATAGATTTCTCGGCGGTGCTCGAAACGACGATAATCAGCTTCGAACCTCTAACCCAAGACTTTCCGGCTAACTACCTAATGCACCATTTTATCGGCACAGGTAGAACTGGCAAATGCTTCTGGTTTAGCCTTAAAAATAAAGCCCATACTTAAAATATAACCCATGGCATCATTAAGCGCTTTATTCGATTTAAATGATGGGCTGGTGTTGATATCGGCATGTACTTCGAGCGCTACATCATAAATGTCAAGTAAATCGCAGATGGAATAAGCTGTTTCGATAGATTTTTGCACTTCCATCAACATTCTTTCTTTAATGCTTACCTGCTGTGTGCTTTTTTCCTGGTGAATGTACATAAAACCGCCATGATGTTCTCGTAACAGCACAATTACGGTTGCAAAATCCGTTACCGCACCTTTTACCTGCGAGTCGGTGCCAATACAAACTTTAAGCTTGAAACCGTTTTCGCTTTCTCTGATAATTGCTTTTTCTACTTCTTCAAGGATCGAAGATTGAATAATTTCACCACTAAATTTTTTCCACGTCATACATTGTATTTTTTGAGGTTAATTCCAAAGGAATCCCCTTTGGTACAAATGGCAATCAGGTTTTTATAAAAATAAGCGCTAAAAATTAAATATGTGTTAAGCGTAGATTGTTTATTTGCTAACAAAAAGTTAGTTATCAACAAGTTAGTGATAATTGTTTGGATGATCTTATTATTTATTGAAACAAATTATTATCCGCTCCGTTAATATTTGTACATTCATTAAAAATTCTTAATTATGAAAGCAGAATTAATTCAAGAGCTTCAGTTATTACAAAATAGCAGGGCGAATAAATTTGCAGATGAACTGGCTGACAAGATTTTATCTTCGGTTGATGCTGTTAACGAAAAAGTACTATCATCAATGTCTAAACGCGGTAACATGTTAATGTTGCTCGAGAAAAGATTAAACTTTTCTACCCTTAGGAAACTTAGGGAAAGATTTTTCAGACCGTAACTAAGGCTGTATTCCGGGCATAAAGAGAAATGATTACCTTTATGGCCGAATGATAGAAAATGCCTTAAAAAAATTAAACATCGCTGCACTTAACGAGATGCAGGAGTCTTCTGTAAAAGCAGCTAAGACTGGTAAAGATGTAATATTGATTGCGCCAACGGGTTCAGGGAAAACGTTGGCCTTTTTATTGCCATTACTTTCTAACCTAAAAGCCGGCGTAAAAGGAGTGCAGGCCCTGGTTTTGGTTCCATCAAGAGAACTTGCCCTACAGATAGAGCAGGTTTTTAAACAAATGGGTACTTCGTTTAAAGTAAACTGCTGTTATGGTGGCCACGCTGTACGCATCGAAAAAAATAATCTTGCACATCCTCCAGCAGTCTTAATCGGAACACCTGGCAGGATCGCTTATCATTTAGAGTATCAAAACTTTGACGAATCTTTTATCGAAACCTTGGTTTTAGATGAATTTGATAAAGCACTGGAATTTGGTTTTGAAAATGACATGTCATACATCATTGGTTCGCTACTTTCGTTAAAACAGCGTATACTTACTTCTGCAACCAAAATGGAAGAAATTCCGGCCTTTGTAAAGCTGAATTCGCCTGTTGAAGTCGATTTTTCAAAAAATATCGAAGCAAAACCAGATCTGAAACTCAAAAAAATAACAGCGCCTGCAGCCGATAAGCTAGATTACCTTTTCAGATTACTCAGTAAAATAGGGAGTAAAAACACGCTGGTTTTCTGTAACCACAGGGAAACGGTAGACCGGATAAGTGATTTACTTTTCGAAAATGGTTTAGGACATGATGTTTTTCACGGAGGGATGGAGCAGTTCGATCGTGAAAAGGCATTACTTAAATTTAGAAATGGCAGCCATCGGATTTTAATCACGACAGATTTGGCAGCCCGCGGTCTCGATATTCCCGAAGTAGAACATATTGTACATTATCAATTGCCTTATACCGAAGATGCCTATATTCATCGCAATGGCAGAACGGCAAGGATGCACGCAAAAGGAACGGCTTATGCCATTTTAACGACAGAAGAACATTATAAATATTTACCAGATGATATTGAAGAAGAAGTTTTATCTGAGCAATATAAATTACCAGAAGCCAGCGATTGGGTAACATTATATCTTGCACATGGCAAGAAGGATAAAATTAACAAAATTGATATTGTAGGTTTATTTTTGCAGAAAGGTACCTTAACAAAAGAAGATCTTGGACTGATTGAAGTGAAAGATACGACCAGTTATATAGCCGTTAAAAGAAACAAAGTAGAGAAACTATTGAAAACACTAAGTGGCGAAAAAATTAAAGGGAAAAAACTTAAATTAGAAGTGGCCAGTTAGGTTGGTTTATTAGTTCATTGGTCATTGGTTCATTGGTTCATTGGTTCATTGGTTCATTGGTTCATTGGTTCATTGGTTCATTGATAAAATGGGAACTAAAGTTCTAGATTTATTTTTGTTGTCATTCAATAATTTATTTATTCAACCGTTTATTTAATAACTCAGTCATTCATTAATGCTTTAATTCAATCATGCGCTAATTCTCTAAATCAATCACTCAATCATCACTTAATCAATCTCTAATTCAAACATTAAAAATGAGCAACAACGATATATTAAAAAAACTAAGAGTAGCCTTATCATTAAAAACAGAAGATATTATCACCATATGCGACCTTGTTGGATTTAAAGTAACCAAGGCAGAACTAGGCGATATTTTCAGAAATGAAGACCATGAAAATTTTAAACCTTGTGGCGATCAGATTCTACGTAATTTTTTAAATGGTCTTGTGATTTACAAAAGAGGTCCGAGGGATGAGAAAAAGCAATAATTTATGCTTTTTATTATTTTTTATACTGATCACGCTTTCTGTTAACGCTCTCGCTCAGTCTCAGTTTAAAATAAGTGGTAACGTAATCGATTCTTTGAAAAAGCCTATTGAAGGTGTAAGCATCCGATTGATTACTGATAAAGATACCCTCCGCTCAAATTCTGACGGGAAAGGGAATTTTGCATTCGCGAAAGTAAGCCGCAATAAGTTCTATCTTAGCATTTCTGCATTGGGCTACAAGCCATTTGCCTCGATCTACGAAATTGAGTCTTCGAAAAAAAACGCCGTTTTAGAACCCATTATGCTCAAAATGGAAACCATCCGTCTCGAAGATGTAGAGGTTAAAGTAAAGGTAGATCCCATTAAAATCAAAAAAGATACCATTGAATATAATGCTGCTGCCTACACCATCAGAGAAAATGATAAAGTGGAAGACCTGCTCAAACAGTTACAAGGCGTTGAGGTCGACGAAAAAGGTGCTGTTACGGCAATGGGGAAAAAAATGACCAAGCTGCGGGTAAATGGTGAAGATTTTTTTACCAGTAACGTAGAAGATTACATCAGGCAGTTACCTGCCGATATTATTGCTAAACTTCAGGTCATTGATGATTATGGAGACGAAGCTAATTTTACCGGCATAAAAGTAGGTACGCCACAGAAAATGTTAAACCTGGTTACTAAACCCGGCATGGATAAAGGTGTTTTTGGCGGCGTAAATATGAGTTCTGCTACCAATAATGCACATAACCTCGGCGGTAACGGGAGTATATGGAAAAAAACGAAGCAAATTGGTTTTGGAAGCCGTTATGGGATTACCAATAATGAGTTTACCAAAATGAACAACGGAGGTTTAAACGGTAATATCAGGGACAAAATTTCGAAGGAATTTAGCTTTAACGGTGCTTATCATTTTAGTAATGGAATTAATAAATCCATTCAGAGTAATTACCTCGAAACGTTTAATCCGCAGGGAACCATATTCGATTTGAGAGAAAGCGCCAATAATTCTAAATCGCTAAACAATAACATCAACCTGGGTTTAAATGGCGCCACAAAGAAGAATTATTTCAATATTTCGCTTAGTGGGGCTTTGGCCAATACCCGCAATGATGCGTTTTCAACTTCCAATAAAACAGGGTTTATCAAACAGGATCTTCTGTCTAATTCAGGCTCACGGAATAGCAATCCTAATGTTAATGGAAGCATCAATTGGTCTCGCCGGCTGGCTAATAATAAGCGGTCGCTATCTATGGGATTTAATTTTGGCACAAGCGAAGGAAATTCAAACAGTAGAATTAACGACATTATCAGGTACTATAACGAAACCACTAACATACTGGTTAAAGATTCGTTACTAAACAGATTGGTTGATAATAATACTTCGAACTCCAATTTTGGGGGTAATTTCCAGTTTTCCAATTCATTAAAAAAGCCAAACGACAGTACAGGATATAGTTTTATTAATTTGTCTTACCGTTTTTCGGTAAGCAGGAGCCGGAATTTGCAAACTACAACGGTAACTAATCCACTGGGGAACGATTTTGTTGTCGATTCGCTGGGGCAGGATTATGTATCTAATTTTATTAATCAGAATTTCGGTATTGGCTTTAATACCAATGCAAAGCGGATCAGTTATAATTTAGGCCTTAATTTTTCCCCCAGCATCATTATCGGTAAATACCAGAATACGGGACAGGAGCTAAAAAACTACCAGTTAAATTTTTCACCCTCTGCCAATTTAAGTTATCAGATTAAAGACAACGGGAATTTGAGTTTTGGCTACAATGGTTACACGAGTTCGCCCGACTTTAATAAACTGCAACCCGTTAGAAACAATAATGATGTACAGAACCTGATTATCGGTAATCCAGATTTGAAAGCAACATCCAGCCATACCGCCGATTTAAGCTACAATCAATTTGGCCTTAAATCGGGATTGAGTATTATGGCAGGTTTATCAGGAACTTTTGCTTTTAATAGCGTTGTGAGTAATACGGTTTTTCTGAGAGATACGCTCAACAGTTTAAAACAGCAAACGACCTATGAGAATGTAAATGGTATTTATAATGTGGGTGGAAATTATTCCTTAAATAAAAGGTTGTTAACCAATAAACTATCGCTCTCTGTCAATGGAAATATCGCCTATAGCCGTAATGTTTTTTATACAGAAAATGTATTAAACCGGAGTAGTGGAATTAACGTTTCGAACGCTTTTAGGTTTAACCTGAATGAGAAAAAATATTCTTTTAATACCAGCGTTTCGTATAGCTTTAGTTCAAATACCTATTCTGTAATGAACCAGAATATTAAGAATATCCAGGTGCTGGCTTTAAATGGCAGTGCCAGCTGGATTCCTAATAAACGTTTTAGGGTAAATGCCTCAGCCTCTAAAAGTTTAAATTTTGGATACAATCTATATTCCGGTAACCCTTTATTGGTGAACATGGGATTAAATACCTCCTTTTTGAAGGATAATAAACTCCTCTTTTCTATTCAGGCCAACGATCTGTTTAACCAGGGAGCCCTCTTTAGTACCAGTATTAGCAATAATTCCATATCTGAAAACAGGACACGCTTTATCAGCCGCTTTGTGCAGGCAACCTTAGGTTATAATCTGAGCCAGTTTGGAAACAAAAGAAACAGAACGAATGTAAATTTAAGTGGAGTTGAATTTAATTAATCGGGAATTAATTAGTTTAGCGTTTCGTTCAAACCGATTATCCCATGAAAAGTAAAATCCTGATTCTGTTTTTAATGGTCTTTGTAAATGTTTCGTTTGCACAGCTGAAGACAGATTCGTTAAGTAATAAACCTAAAAAAGAGAATTTTGCTGATGACTGGGCTGCGCTAAGCAAGTACCAGAAAGAAAATGAACTTTTACCACCACCAACCAGAAAAGAAAAAAGGGTTGTTTTTTTAGGGAGTTCGATATTCGAATTCTGGAAACAGAAAGATCCTGAGTATTTTAAGGATAAACCTTATCTGGATAGGGGAATAAGCGGACAGATTTCGCCACAACTGCTTATCCGTTTTCGGCAGGATGTAATTAACCTTAAACCAAAAGTGGTGATTATTTTGGCCGGGAGTAATGATATTGCGGGTAATACCGGCCATGTTACCAACGATAAAATTATGAATAACATTAAATCGATGGCCGAACTGGCAAGGTTGCACCATATTAAAGTGATACTCTGTAAATACCTGCCTGTTTACGAATATCCATGGAACAAAAGCGTTAAAGCAGCTGATAGCATCGTGAATTTAAACGAAAAGATTGTGGCCTACGCTGAAGCAAGAAATTATACCATTTTAGATTATTGGACACCTTTGGTAGACGAAAGGAGAGGGCAGCGTGCCGAACTCACAGTTGATGGCGTTCATCCAAACCTGGCAGGTTATAAAATTATGGAAGAAGTGACTGATGATGCAATAAAAAAGGCTTTGAGGAATCGGCATTAGATCGATAAGCCCTTCAATCATGCTATCATTGATAAACTTCCATAGAAAGTTCGTCATTGCTTCCCTGAAAGGTCCTATCTTGAATGCACATCTTTTTTAAGAATAGTTTATGCATAATGCTAGCCAACTTTAATAAAAGCACTGATTTTAACGAAGTATGCCGTCAATCCCAAGAGCCGGAAAAATCAAAAAAACAGGTGCTGTCTAGGTCAATTGGCACTAACAAACCTGAAACGCAGTGGTTTTGTGTTCATAACGATGATTTAATTTTTAAAAAAAATATTGAACACAAAACGAAGTGCCGCTGTTTTTTTGATGTGAATGGGATTGTGCAAAAAGGCTCATTGCTGGATTGACAAAGCGTTTTGGGTACTTTGGCGCTCCAAAGTACCATGTCACCGCGGCATAGAGCGGAAAAATAAACAAATATTGATGTCAATATTTAATATTTATTTTAGAATCAGGGAATTCTCAATAACAGGAAAGGTGCTGATACAGAAGTTTCGGTATCAGTAAGCTGATTGATCTAGGCAACGACACTAAAAACAAATGTAAATTAGAGATGTGTCTATACGATAGGAAAGGTCGGGACAGACTGTCGGCTGAAAAAGCCATCGGATGACGATGATTAATGGCGGTTCTTTTTCAAATTTCCTTGTCATTAATATAGTTCCATACGATAAAATCATCGTTCAAGATAGAAGGCTCTATAACACCCGTTTTTTTGTTTATAAACTTTCAATAATATTTGAAAGTTTAATAATGTTTATTTAACTTTACATCGTGAAAGGGAACATGAAAGATAAAACAGTTAAGAAGGGGCTTTAGAGCTATTTTTTTTGCTTCTATTCTTTCAGTTTTTCCTGAAAGTTAAATAATAAAAACTACTGGTTATGGATTACAATATACTCGGATATGGCATCTTTATTACCGTTATCGTATTTATTATTGTAGTGGTTGGCAAAATATGCTACCGGAACGGAAATATCTTTGTGGCTGAACTTATTCCCGACCATTTGGATCTCTGTCAGCAAATCAATAAATCACTGCTGGTTTCTTATTACCTGGTGAATATCGGGTACTGTGCCATGACATTGGTGGGGTGGGAGACGATTAATTCCCTGCAGCAATTGATAGAAGTGATGGCTGTAAAAGTAGCCACTATTGTTTGCATCCTATCTGTTCTTCACTATTTAAATATCTATTTGCTCACCAATACCATTCATAAATTAATAAAATAACAATCTAAAATTTTCAATTATGGAAACGACCAAAATTTTAATCGGCTATGCAGTTTATTTACCAATTGCACTTTTTTTGACTTTTTATGTTTCAAAAACGCTGTTCAAAAACAGTAAGGTATATATGTTAGATATTTTTAAAGGAAGAGAAGAGATTGCCAATGCAACGAACAAACTTTTCGAAACGGGTTTTTACCTGTTGAATATAGGTTTTGCACTCATGATTATGAAGATTACGATCTACACTAATGATTACCGCAACTTAATAGAAGCATTAAGTTCTAAGATTGGTGGCTTTGCAATTTATCTCGGTATAATGCTCTTTATCAACCTTTACTTCTTTTTTAGAGGGAAACGCAAAGCGAAGGAAAATCAAAGACCTGTGCCTTTTCAGCCATCTATGTAATGGCTATAAAAAAAGTCAAGTTTTTATAGCGCAATGGCGATTAAAACTTGACTTCTTTGAAATGATAAATACATTTCCAAATTGCGCCTCAAACAAAAAAGTCCCGATTTTCATCGGGACTTTGCATTAGTTAAGTTTTTTATATCTGATGCGTTTTGGGGTAACATCACCCAAACGTTTTTTACGGTTTTCTTCGTAATCTGAGTAGTTACCTTCGAAGAAATAAACTTCAGAGTTACCCTCGAAAGCCAGGATGTGTGTACAAATCCTATCTAAGAACCACCTGTCGTGACTGATTACAACGGCACAGCCACCAAAGTTTTCTAAAGCCTCTTCCAGTGCACGTAAAGTATTTACGTCGATATCGTTGGTTGGCTCATCCAGCAACAATACATTGGCTCCTTTTTTCAGGGTAATGGCCAGGTGTACGCGGTTGCGCTCACCACCTGATAGAATGCCTACTTTTTTCTGCTGATCGCCGCCATTAAAGTTGAACTTTGAAACATAGGCACGTCCGTTAACGGCTTTCGTTCCCAACTGGATATTGTCTAAACCATCGGTAATGTTTTCGTAAACGGTTTTATCGGCATCTAAATCGTTGTGCATCTGATCTACATAACCCAGTTCTACCGTTTCACCTACACGGAAAGTACCGGCATCAGCTTCTTCCTGTCCGGTAATTAAACGGAATAAAGTGGTTTTACCCGCTCCATTTGGGCCAATAATGCCCACAATACCTGCAGGAGGTAGCGAGAAGTTTAAATTATCAAATAATACCTTGTCACCATAAGCTTTGGTAACGTTTGTTGCTTCAATCACCACATTACCTAAACGAGGACCTGCAGGAATGAAAAGCTCTAATTTATCTTCTCTTTCTCTGCCGTCTTCTGAAGCTAATTTATCGTAGTTGGCTAAACGTGCTTTAGATTTTGCATGACGTGCTTTGGGCGCCATACGTACCCATTCCAATTCCCGCTCTAAAGTTTTCTGGCGTTTGCTCTCTGTTTTCTCCTCTTGTGATAAACGTTTCGCTTTTTGATCTAACCAGCTGCTGTAATTTCCTTTCCATGGAATACCTTCACCGCGGTCTAACTCTAAAATCCATCCGGCAACGTTATCTAAGAAATACCTATCGTGGGTAACGGCAATAACAGTTCCTTCGTAATTTTGTAAGAACTGCTCTAACCAATCGATACTTTCAGCATCCAGGTGGTTGGTAGGCTCATCCAATAGTAAAACATCAGGGTGTTGAAGCAATAAACGGCACATGGCCACACGACGGCGCTCACCACCCGATAATACACCGATTTTAGTGTCAGGATCAGGACAACGTAAGGCATCCATGGCTCTTTCTAATTTCGAATCGATTTCCCAGGCCCCTAAAGCATCAATTTTATCCTGAAGTTCGCCTTGTCTGGCCATCAGTTTATCCATGGCATCAGGATCGGAGTAGTTTTCTTCTAAGCCGAAAGCTTCGTTTACCTCTTCGTATTCTTTTAAAATAGCCGTTACTTCGGCAACGCCTTCTTCAACTACTTCGCGAACGGTTTTTTCCGGATCTAAGATCGGCTCCTGAGCCAAGTAACCCACCGAATAACCTGGTGAGAAAACCACCTCGCCCTGGTAAGACTTATCTAAACCGGCAATAATTTTTAAAAGTGATGACTTACCAGAACCGTTTAAGCCGATAACCCCGATTTTGGCACCGTAAAAGAAAGAAAGGTAAATATTTTTTAAAACCTGTTTTTGTGGAGGGTAAATTTTATTTACACCTGCCATTGAAAATATGATTTTCTCGTCTGACATTATAATGTATTGTTTTTAAAGTAGTTTAATGCTATGATATTAAAGGAAGGTCAACCGTTTTTTTTACAGACTGATTTTACCCAACCCAATAATGGCAAAGCCAAAATTGCTTACAAAGATAAGAACAACAAGCCCATTACAAAGTGCTTTATGATTATACTTTAATAAACTTTTAGCCACAGAAGTACAGGTAGACGGGGAATGGTTTTATCCATCATGCTAACTAATAAACCAGTGCCTAATGAACGAATAAACAACAATTCTAATCTCGTTTTAATGTAATTATCATTATTCGCTCATAAAATAAATCATGTTATATAACGAAATACAAAAGTTTTACATTTAACCAGCGGATTAATTCTTAGTAGATACCGTAAACATTAGTTAAAACAAAAGCCTTTCAGGATTGAAAGGCTTTTGTTTTTTGATCATATGATTTGCCCTTGCTAAGGGTTTTGAGATAAATTAGAATTTTTATCTCTTTCAGTTTGTGGAATAAAATAAATTACCCGCGCATCAGTTGGGTTAATGGTTTGATTAACTGAGCCATTAATGGTAGAATGTGTACCAGGATAATCTCTCACCACCGGACGGTTATTCCTAAACAGATCATAAGCCCGCTGACATTCAAAAGCTAATTCTAGCCATCTTTCTTCCAATACAATATCTAAAATACCATGTGCTGGTGTCACATCAGCTAACGTATATGTCGGAATTCCGGCACGGGTTCTAATTACATTCACATCATCTAAAGCCAATTGTGTGTTGTTCAGTTTGGCATTAGCTTCTGCTCTGTTCAGGTACATTTCTGCCAAACGAAGGTATACCGGCGATGTTAAATTGATCACACCTTCCTGCAGGTTATTTTTATTTACGTAATAGATTGGCGCAGCCGGTGTTAATTTTGTGTTTAACTGTTGTACACCATTTACGATTAGCGGCGAAATAAAGCTTTTTCTTTTATCCTGAGGATATTTATTAAGGAAGTTATAATACTTTACAGAGGCATATATCTCTCCCCATCCGCTTTCTCCCTGACCCAGCGCATTACCATTGGCATCGCCGCTATAGTATAACGAACCAATGGCCGAATAATCGTAGTTTTCAGTTTTGGTGTGTTTAATGGCAAAAATATTTTCGGTGTTTTTTTCCGGATCTCCTCTAAAATAGGTTTGATAAGCGGCATCCTGCATCAATTGATATTTGTTTGAACTAATAACCAAATTGGCATATTCTATTGCTTTGGCATTGTTATCCATGTACAGATAAACCCTCGATAGGAGTGCATAGGCAGCCAATTTTGTGGCAAAGCTATTGCTTTTTTCTACGGTGATACATTGTGCAGCTTTTAATAAATCAGCGATTACAAAATCGTATACCTGGGCAACTGTACTTCTCTTAATTATGGCGGCATCGGTTTCACTTACTGTCTCGTTCAAAATTGGAACTCCAGGATTGGTTGTTGGATTTTGCTGATAAGGCCTTCCAAACATGCGCACTAAATTAAAATGTAACATCGCTCTGAGAAACAGGTTTTCTCCTTTAATCTGTAGCAACTCTGCCGATGAACCATCGGGAATGAGCTTAATGATTTTGTTTGTTGCAGAGGCTACATAATAGGCTTGCTGAAAATAAGCGGTGGCGTTAGCAGAGTTTACCAGGTGCGTATACTTATATAAATTAGTTACATCGCTTGATGAGTTCTGGCCTTGAGCCACCTCATCAGAAGGGAGCTCGGCAAGCCAATGGTAATTGTTTTCGTAGTTTAATGATTTTAAGGTAGCATAGTTGCCCAAGGTTGCCGTACGTTTACCCTCAATGGTAGTTAATAATCCACTATCTTCAGCTTTATCAGATGGGAAATAGGTTTTACGACATGCAGATGTAGTAAGAATAATACTGGCTGCAATGGCGATTTTTATGATGTGATTATGATATATTTTCATGGTAATCTTATTAATGGTTAGAATGTTAGGTTAACGCCAAAAACAAATCTTCTGCTGGTTGGATATCTGAAAGAAGATATACCTCCGGTTAAGTCAACCTCAGGATCTACGCCCGAAAATTTGGTGGCCGTAAACAAGTTGTCGCCGCTCACATATAAACGGGCAGCATTTATCGAAGCCTTTTTTAACCAGTTTGTGGGTAAGTTATACCCTACAGTTACATTCCTCAATCTTAAATAACTTCCATCTTCTAAGAAGCGGGTAGAGCTTTGATGCGATTGAAGATTGCCGCCAAATTTAGCCTGAGGATGGGTGGCATCGGTTTGGCCAGGGGTTGTCCACCTTACCGAACCTTTAGGTAATACCTGCTGATTATAACTTTCGTAAACGCCATCGTTATCGAAATAGAAACGGCTATCATTATATACCCAGTTGCCATATACAAAATTTAAAAAGGCCGAAAGGGTAAAGTTTTTATATTCCAGTGTATTGGTTAATCCACCGCTAAATTTTGGTGCAGATGATTTACCTGTATATTGTCTGGTCGCCTGATTATAAGTGCTGGTTACACCTGTAGGATCATCTAATTTTTCCCAAAGGGGTTTGCCATCAGCGGGATTTACACCAGCCCATTTTTGCATGTACCATTCATCCATATCGTGGCCCAAAGCGATGGGTTGTGTACTGGTATTTACCACCAACAAGCCCTGGTTTAGTTCCATAACTTTGTTGCGGTTAAAAGACATGTTAAAACTGGTTTCCCAGTTAAAGTCTTTCTGCTGGATGTTTTTAGAATTGATCGTTAACTCAATACCTCTGTTTCTTACTGCGCCAATATTTCTTCTAATGCTTCCATAACCTACGGTTGCAGGAAGTGGTACCGCAAATAGTAGATCAGAGTTACGTTTGTCATAAGCATCAATAGTAATGTCGATGCGTTTAAACAGGCCAAAATCAAGACCTAAATTGTACGCTCTCGATTTTTCCCATGTCAAATCTGGATTCGCAATTTGTGTTGGGAAGGCGCCTGTTTGGCCGTTATATGATGCCCCGGCATTTAAATTATATAAGCCTAGCGATTGGTAAAAACCATCAGGGCTATCATTCGTAGTAAAACGTTGATTCCCGGTAGTACCAAAACTTGCCCTTAATTTTAGAAACGTAAGGGTGGTATTACTTTTTAAGAAATCTTCGTTAGATAAAATCCATGATGCACCTGCTTGGTAAAAAGTTGCGGCAGGGTTATTTTTTCCAAATCGAGAAGAGTATTCATTAACGATGGAGCCCACTAAATAATATTTACCCTGAAAGCTATAATCAGCCTGTGCCAGGTATTTTATATTCTGATACTGATCATACCGGCCTGTAGGTTTATTGGTAATATCAGTTGCTGTGTTTATGGCATCCAATCCAGCTGGC
The DNA here is from genome assembly GCF_059423705.1 of Pedobacter sp. GW460-11-11-14-TSB4. NCBI lineage: Bacteria > Pseudomonadati > Bacteroidota > Sphingobacteriia > Sphingobacteriales > Sphingobacteriaceae > Pedobacter > Pedobacter sp. GW460-11-11-14-TSB4. Next base: position 10,698 of record NZ_JBWKYI010000010.1, on the reverse strand, counting down.
AAACCTTTGGCAGTAATGCCACTTTCGTCGTATTTGTAACTTTCTAGCTCAGCAACGCCTAAAACGCTTAGGCTATGATTCCCAATATTTACGTTATACTTAATCCTGTTTGATGACAAAAGGGTAGTAGAAAAGGTATTTCCTAAAGAAACTGTTCCAAGGTTTGTAGCGCCACTCTGACTTCTTCTATCAGCATAGCTGTTTGACCTGCCGTTAGCTATTGTAGCCCTGTTATAACTAGAAATTGTTAAGTTTTTGATGAGATCATAATCGAGGTTTACATCACCGGTTGTGGTATAACTTCTTGCTTTTGAGTAGTTATACTGCAAACTCTGTAAAAAATTTGAGCGGTCTCTACCTTTCCAGGAAGGAATATTCCGTGGGTCAGTTGGACTGCCATCCGTATTGTAAGCCGGATCGTAAGGCATATTTAAATAAGCCTGGTAAACGGCACTTTCGGGATTATAATTATCATTGATTACAATTCCACTTAACAAGGCTGTTAATTTTAATTTTTTAGTCAACTGTGAGGTAAGGTTAGCCCTTAAACTATATTGTGTTTTATCGTTATTGATTAAAGTTCCTTCTTCCTTAAAATAGTTGCCTGAAATATAAAATTGAGTTTTCTCACTCCCTCCAGATGCAGTTAGGGTATGGTTATTTACCATTGCTGTTCTAAACGCTTCATTCCACCAATCGGTATTGGTATTTAACACCGAAGCAGCTGGTGGGGTGGTAAAGAAAGACTTCTGGTAATCGTAAAGTTGTTGGGCATCCATTAGCTTAAAGTTACCCGTAGTTGCTTTTGCAATACCAATGGTCGAATTTAGGCTAAATCTGGTTTCCCCCGCCTTTCCTTTTTTGGTGGTTACAATAATAACGCCATTGGCCGCTCTCGATCCATATAAACCTGTAGCGGCGGCATCTCTCAATATGGTAATGTTATCCACATCGGCAGGGTTATAGGTTCCACCAATATTTCCGTCAACCACAATTAATGGCCCTGTACCGGCATTAATACTGCCTACGCCACGTACCACTACATTCGAGCCTGCTGTTGGATCGCCAGAAGCAGAACTTGCCACCACACCAGGCGCTTTACCCTGTAACAGGTTACCGAGGTTTACGGAGGTTACATCGTTAAGCTTCGAGCCGCTTACGGTCGTTACGGCACTCGAAATTTCTGATTTCTTCTTTGCTGTATAACCCACAACGGTTACAGCATCCAGTTCTGTAGTTTGATCTACTAAGGAAACATTTACGGAAGTATTTGCGCCTACTTTAATGGTTTGGGTGGTAAAACCCAGGGCTTTAAACTCCAGGGTACTTTCATTGTCAGCGCTAATGTTATATTTTCCATTTGCATCTGTTTGTACAGCCGTTTTGGTTCCCAGCACGGTTACGGTTATCCCGGGAAGCGGGAGTTTTTTACTGTCAGTTACCGTACCTGAAATAGTACGGTTTTGTGCCTTTACTGCCAAAATACACGCAATAAAGGAAATCATTAAAAGAAATCTCTTCATGTTTTTTAGGTTAGATTGTTGTTATATTGTTTTTCTGTTGAGGAGCATTAATCAGATTACGGCGGGCTAAAAGTTATTCTCAGGTTCATTAATAATATACTTTTTGTAAAATGATTATTACTAAACTATAACCATAAAAGGCAATATCAAATCGCGAATGCAGCGCAAACGTTTGCTTGAAATATCCTGGTAAAGCGGGATGGATTGTTATTTAAGCCTTTTTTGGGTGGGATAAAGCCTATGCGGCTTGGTACTTCTGATATTATTAAACGCAAACGTTTGCCTCTGCCGGCTTAATTGCAGATTAAAAAAAGGAAGAAATGAATTTTTTGATGTGGATGAAATATGCTTATCATTCTTTTGGATTACTCATGAATGCAGATAAATGATAGATTTGTTGGTGCTTTTTAATCGAATTTTAGCAGTTGTGGTTGGGTTTCGTTTGTTTTTTATGAGAATAATCAGATAATAAGCGCGTTTTATGAAAAAACAGAAAATTTAGCGTTAATTACCCTATGGAATTAGAAAATGAACTTTTAACCCCCGTTTTTTATTTAATTTATACAAGCATTGCGAGCAGCTTGTTTAATAATGGAGAACTTAGAGCCTTGCTTAATCAGTGTAGAGAATTTAATAACCGGAATAATATTACCGGGATATTATTATATGTAAGAGGTCTGCAAATCACAAAGAGTAAAGGTAGGTTTATGCAATTGCTTGAAGGAGATGAACGCATTATCCGCAGGCTTTTTAACAAAATCGTAAATGACGAACGTCACGAATCAGTTGTTTTGCTGCAAATAGGTAAATATGAGCGGCGCTGTTTTACAGATTGGAGTATGGGATTTGAGCAGGCGGAAGGAGAGCTTTATCAATCGCTATCAGGCCATTTCGATTTGAATGAGGTCGTTTCACAATGCGATAAACTTGGTGTTACCGATGTTCCGTTGCAGTTTTTGCAGAAGTTATCTTCAAACCATAAAGAGCAGCTTACCGAAGCACTATATGGTTAAAATGGTTAAGGCAATTGATGTTGATTTCTGAATGAAGGATAGCTTATTATTTATGATAAATGAATTACAATAAACTACTGACTTCAAAAACAAAAACAACCTAATTACAGTTAACTTCGTATTAACGTTATAATAGGTATGGCTAATTGAGTTAGTTTGTTGATTTTTATCTAATGAAATTGTTAAATGATGTCACGTTCTTTTTATTTTTCTGTCAAAACTTGTAAATTGCCTAAGTAAAAAGATACAAATTGTCAGTTTTTGATGGCGAAAAAATACTTACAATAAACCGACAATAAAATATCTGTAACCGGATGTTTTTGGCAAATGTCCCTTTAAAACCTATATAACACTTATTACGTAGATAGATATAAATAAAATAATATTTATCTAAACGATAATCTTACATTGAATTTTGGGTTCTCAGGCATTCAAAAGCCTCTTTATCCACCCATATGGCGCAATTGTTGATAAAATAAAGAAAACAGTACGTTCGTTTTTATAAAGTTATTTTATAGTTTAGGGACGTAGCTGTTAAGAAAGGTATTATGGAAGCAAAATTTTCACCACAGGTTAAAGATGTAATCTCTTTTAGTAGGGAGGAAGCGCTCCGCTTAGGGCACGATTACATTGGAACCGAGCATTTATTATTGGGCCTCATCCGCGAAGGCGATGGCATGGCTATAAAAATTTTACGATCGTTAGGAGTTGATACCGGTAAATTGCGCCGCTCAATTGAAGATGCCGTTCGCGGTACTTCGAGTGTTACAGTAAACTTAGGCAATATTCCATTAACAAAACAGGCAGAAAAAGTTTTAAAAATCACTTACTTAGAGGCCAAAATATTTAAAAGCGATTTAATTGGCACCGAACATTTGTTGTTATCGGTTTTGAGAGATGATGATAACATCGCCTCACAAATCTTATTACAGTATGGCGTTACTTACGATGTTTTTAAACAGGAGGTTGAAGTGAATAAAAATGGTTTCAGAGATGATATCTCAAATAGTGCTTCCACAGGAGGTGATGATGATTATCGCGAAGAGGAAAGCTTTAGTACGCCTAAAAAGGTTTCAGATATAAAATCTAAAACCCCTGTTTTGGATAATTTCGGTCGTGATTTAACAAAAGCTGCAGAAGAAGGTCGCTTAGACCCAATCGTAGGACGCGAGAAAGAAATTGAACGTGTATCGCAGATTTTATCACGTAGAAAAAAGAACAATCCAATTTTAATTGGAGAGCCAGGTGTAGGTAAGTCGGCAATTGCAGAAGGTTTGGCCTTACGCATTGTACAACGTAAAGTTTCGCGTGTGCTTTTTGGCAAGCGTGTAGTGACATTAGATTTGGCGTCGTTAGTGGCCGGTACAAAATACCGTGGCCAGTTCGAAGAACGTATGAAAGCCGTGATGAACGAGCTTGAAAAATCTACTGATGTAATTTTATTTATTGATGAGATCCACACCATTGTTGGTGCCGGTGGTGCATCAGGTTCATTAGATGCATCCAATATGTTCAAACCTGCTTTGGCGAGGGGCGAAATTCAATGTATTGGTGCCACAACTTTAGATGAGTACCGTCAGTACATTGAAAAAGATGGTGCTTTAGACCGTCGTTTCCAAAAAGTGATGGTAGAACCTGCTACGCCGGATGAAACGGTAGAGATTTTAACCCGTATTAAAGATAAGTACGAAGAACACCATGGTGTAACTTATACTGATGAAGCGATTTTAGCTTGCGTTACCTTAACATCGCGTTATATTTCTGATCGTTTCTTACCAGACAAAGCTATTGATGCTTTAGATGAAGCAGGTTCGCGTGTTCACTTAACCAACATTCACGTTCCGCAGAATATTATTGATATCGAAGCTAAAATTGAAGATATCAAATTAGAGAAAAACAAAGTTGTACGTAGCCAGAAATATGAAGAAGCGGCAAAACTACGCGATACAGAGAAAAATTTAATTGAAGAATTAGATAAGGCTAAAGCGGAGTGGGAAGCTGAAACCAAAACTAAACGTTACGAAGTATCAGAAGATAATGTAGCCGAAGTGGTTTCGATGATGACAGGTATTCCGGTACAACGTGTTGGACAAACAGACAGTGCCAAACTGTTGAACATGTACGATAAAGTGGCCGAGAAAATTATTGGTCAGGATGATGCGATTAAAAAGTTAACCAAAGCTATCCAACGTACAAGAGCTGGATTAAAAGATCCTAAAAAGCCAATTGGTTCATTTATTTTCTTAGGTCCAACAGGCGTAGGTAAAACAGAACTGGCAAAAGAACTCGCTCGTTTCATGTTCGATAGTGATGATTCACTGATTCAGATCGATATGAGTGAGTATATGGAGAAATTTGCGGTTTCACGTTTAGTGGGAGCGCCTCCGGGATACGTAGGTTACGAAGAAGGTGGACAATTAACTGAAAAAGTTAGAAGAAAACCTTATGCTGTAATCTTATTGGATGAGATTGAAAAAGCACATCCTGATGTATTCAATATCTTATTGCAGGTTTTGGATGAAGGACAGTTAACCGATAGTTTGGGTCGTAAAGTTGATTTTAGAAATACAATCATCATCATGACTTCGAATATTGGTGCCCGTCAACTTAAAGATTTTGGACAAGGCGTTGGTTTCTCTACAGCAGCGAAAACAAACCAGGCCGATTCTCACAGTCGTGGTGTAATAGAAAGTGCATTAAAACGTGCTTTTGCTCCTGAGTTCTTAAACCGTGTTGATGATGTAGTGGTATTTAATAGCTTAGGTAAAGATGAAATCTTCAGAATTATCGATATCGAATTAAAAGCTTTATTCGGTCGCGTTCATACCCTTGGTTATGAAATTGCATTAACCGAGAATGCTAAAGAATACATTGCTGAGAAAGGTTTTGACAGTAATTTTGGTGCTCGTCCGTTAAAAAGGGCCATCCAGAAATATTTAGAGGATCCAATTGCAGAAGAAATTCTTAAAGGCGAACTGGCTGAAGGTGATGTTTTAGAAATTGATTATGATAAAACGAGCGAGCTGATTTCGATCAACCATAAAAAAGGTGAAAAGAAAAAAGAAGAGCCAAAACAAGAAGAAGATTCTTCCAGTAAATAAAATAGGAAACTCCCGATGAAAATCGGGAGTTTTTTGTTTTAGGTTTATCCTGCTATTTCTTGCTTCTGGAGTGTGAAAAAGAGGGTATAAATTATTTTTTTTTAAAGAAAATCCTTGTATCTTTCCTTAAACTATCCTGATTAATGAAATTAATTGCCTTTCCCTTAGTGTGTTTAGCGCTATGTTGCGCATTATCCTGTAAAAAAGGAGCTGATGATTCGGCCGGAACAAATGACCCGCCTGTACTTTCTACAACAACTAATATTAATAACGAAGCCTTGCTAAAATTAGTAAACGATACCCGTTTAGCTGGTTGTAATTGTGGAACAACTGTTATGCCTCCGGTTGCTGCACTCACCTGGAACATAAATTTAGGCGCTGCAGCTATTGGCCACAGTAAGTATATCGCATCGATAAAAAGCTTAACCCATAGCTCTGCCAATGGTGATAATGTAGGCGCCCGGGTTAAAGCAACAGGGTACAACTGGACAACAGTCGGTGAAAATATTGCTGTTGGCCAAACCACCGAAGTGCAGGTTTTTAACGACTGGATTAAAAGTGAAGATCACTGCAAAAATATCATGAATGCCGCCTTTAAAGAAATGGGAGCAGCTAAAACAGATAATTACTGGGTTCAGGATTTTGCAGCTAAATAAATTATTTCGTCATTTCGAGCGGAGTGCAACGCAGCCGAGAAATCTATAATAGATCTCTCTTCCAGACATTCGGGACTACGTTTCAGTCGAGATGACGACTTTCTTATGGGAATGCTCTTTTTTACACCAACTCCTTTAGCGCTTGATAATACCTGTCATAATTTTGAGGATCGGTATTCAGGAATAAAAAAGGTTCGATGAGCTCCAATTCCATCAGTAAAAATTCGCCATTAACAAAAGTACCGTCAACCCGTGCATAAAGGCAATCTTTAGCAAATAAGGTTACATATTGTTGTGCAGTAGCCACCAGCTCTTCATTCGGTTTTTGCGGATGAACAGATCCGCCATGGGCAGGTTGTACCCTAAAATCACCAGGTTTTGCCTGTTTGATTAAGGAATGACTATACCCGCCATTAAAAAAAATGAAAGACCATTCACCGCTTTCCAGAATCTCAGGTAGAAATGGCTGAACGATAAAATCTTCATGTTGAATAAGCTGATTTAACTTTTGATTCACCTCTTTCACATCATCAACAGTTACCTTGAATGTGTTTTTTGCCCCGCCACTCACACAAGGTTTTACAATTAACTTATCGGTATTAAATTTTTCAAAGAAATCCTCAAGACTTACACTTTTTTGATTTTGAATAAAAAAACTGGGTGTAATCATTAAGCCTGCGGCTTCGATTTCCTGCAGATATAGTTTATTTGCATTCCACCTTACTGTCTCAACAGGGTTAAGCAATTTTACTTTTTTTGCTTCCAGTTGATTAAGCCAGCTGTAAAATTCTTCAATCAGGTCAAAATAATCCCATGGCGATTTTAAAATGGCAAGCGAATAATCTTCCCAGTTAATATTCGGATCATTCCAGATTACTTTTTCAATGTCCAATCCCTTTTCTTTCAGGAAATGTAAGAGTTTATCATCCTCGCTTTCAACTGTGGTGCTATCATAAGCGCCTTTATCCAGATAGGTTACTAATGCAATATTCATAACGTTAAAACTAAGTTTTATAATAGTGGATTACAAATCCAGCTCTCACAGCTCCCGATTGCAAATCGGGACCAACAGCCAGTTCTTCGGTATAGCCTGTACTTCTTTTAAGGACCTGGCATGGTGCTTAAACTATTCTTAAAAAAGATGTGTCAACACGGTAGTATTCTCAATCGGGGCCAGCGCACTTAAAAACTTTAAAACAAACTCACCTGGTTGCTCGGGATTTTGAACAAAGTGTGGTCTAAAATAATATCCTTTACGTTTAAACCATTTAAGCGGCAATGCAGTCTGAAATTATCCCTGATCATTTGAGAAATATTTCCATCACCACGCATCCTATCTCCGAATCTGCTATCATTTACATTGCCTCCATGGCAACTTTGAATCATGTGCCAAACCTTATCAAAACGGTCTGGAAAATTTTTCTGCAACCAATCTTCAAATATCTGTCCAATGGCTCCATTGAGCCTCACCACGGTGTAACCGGCTTTAATGGCGCCGGCATTGGCTACGGCTTTTAAAATTTTAGGAATTTCATGGTCGCTTAAACCGGGCACAAGCGGGGCAACCATTACACCCATAGGGATTCCGTCTTTACTCAGTTCTTCTACCACCTTTAGGCGTTGTTTAGCTGTTGTGGTGCGGGGTTCCATTACCTGTCGCAAATCTTCGTTTAAGCTATTGATGGAGACATAAACCATACAGAGATTTAGCTTAGCCATTTCTTGCAGAATATCCCGGTCGCGAAGAATAAGCGAATTTTTGGTAATCATACCAATAGGCTGTTTGTAGGCCAATGCAATTTCAAGCAGCTGTCTGGTAAGTTTAAACTTTCTTTCGGCAGGTTGGTAGCAGTCGGTATTGCCGGAAAGGGAAATGGTGGTGGCATCCCATCCTTTTTTTTCTAAAAACTTTTTAAATAGCGCCGGTGCTTCTTTTTTAACAATTATTTTCCGCTCAAATTCTATCCCTGCGCTATAACCCCAATATTGGTGTGAATTGCGGGCATAACAATAGGTACAGCCATGTTCGCAACCTTGATAGGGGTTTAAAGAATAAGCCATGCCTACATCAGGGCTATCAACTTTGTTCACAATGGTTTTCGAATTTTCAAAAATAAAGGAGGTTTTACGATCGCTTTCCTCCCAATCGTCTATGCCTTCATCATGTTCCTTTACATAAACGTCCTTTAAAAATTTGTTATGTGGATTAACCTGAGCGCCCCGTCCTTTAAAATATTGTTTTTCTTCTTCGCCAATCATAGATTAAAATTACTAATATTTTTAGTAATTTGGCTTTCTAAAAAAGGCTACTTTTCAACATTTTTTTTTAGATCAATTCGCCTCATCTATCATCCACCTCACATTTTCCATTACTTGCTCTTCGGTAGTGGTACATAATCCATCGGGACCATATCGGCCACTTTTTCGTAAGCCCAGAAACCTTCGTATAGGAGCGATCGGGAATCGTAAATGCCACCATTTTCATAGAAACGAACACCTTCACCAGTGAGGTTGGCAACAGAAATTTCATTTTCAGGTACATCTAGGGGTCTGAAGATCCAAAATCCGGTGTTAGAATAAGCCAGAGATTCCTTTTCTTTGGTGTACTGGATCAGTAACGCATCAGTATAACTCAGGTATTTTAAATTCGGGTTAAAGTAGTGCACCAGGGTATCGGTAAGTACCTCCGCTCTCGAAAATTTATCAATGGTTCGGGGCATTTCTTTTTGTTTGGTCCAGAAGGCAAGCAATGCAGTATCTATTTTACCTTTATTTTGCCTGATGCCCGTTTTCTCAGGTACGGCCTTAATCTTTTCTAAATTGGCATTAATTAAATATTCCGGATAGCGGTTAGGGTTGGGCACCTTAACCATTTTATTAATGATAAATCCCTCTTCCTGTGTTTTGTTGGCATACAGCGAGCGGAAGAAATGTTGCGACGAACCATAATAGGCCACCTCCCTGGCGGCGATATACTTTTTCTTTTTGGCTGCCGATGCTTTTAACTCTTCAAAAAAGGGATGCCCAGAATAGTAAATAATGTGCGTTCTGGAATTATATTCGAAACGATCGAGCATGTATTTTAGCCGATAGCCTAAAGCTTTATTCTCTACAATCAAAAACTCGGTGGTAGAAACCGTTAGGGTACTTTTAGTAATATCGAAATCTACATTTAACACCTGCGGATTTAATATTTTGCACTGTAAGGCATTTGGGGTTTTCCCGATAAAAAAATCTTTAAACTGATTAATATATTTCTGACGGTTAGGATCGGCCCTGATTACAACTTCTTCCAGCTGCGCAACATTTTCTTTCAAAACCAGTTCTACCTGCACTGATTTATCGGAAATAATTACGCTTTTAGAGTAGGGGAGATAACCAACCAGCTGAACCAGCAGATCGTAACTTCCAGGTTTCAGATTGGATAGTTTAAACCGCCCGTCGTTATCGGCCACTGTTGCAATCTTATAGCCACTTAAATAGATACTTGCGCCAGGTAATCCATCTTTTTGATCCCTAACCAAACCACTAATCGAGAAGGTGTTTTGAGCAATGGCATTAGTACCCAACATCATCAGTATAAGGGCTACTAAAAGGCTTTTAATCATGGAGACGAATGTAACCAAAAGGCGTAATATTTATTAAAAACAGAAAAGATTTTTAACAAATTTAACATTTGATCATATCGTTATTTCGTGCTGCAGGCGACTTAGTAAAATTGCTTATCTTGTTACGCAATGATCTTTAAGAAGAGCATTATTCAAAATAGGCCAGGTGAATAGTGAAAATTTTTTCGCTTTGAAAACGAGCGGTTCGTTTTCCATGGCAGCGGTAGCCCCGCCATCGCTTGTAGTCCTCTCCCGATGAAAATCGGGATGCGGGCTAACCCGCTCTGTCGGGTTTATTTCACATGGGCAGGTGCTTCGCGGTTCCAAAAAACCTAAATAGTAATACCAGCCTAGCCAGCTAAACCCGACGGCAGTGTAAAACCCACAGGCCGAAGCATGAGGGCGAGGATTTGTAACGAAGGCCGGGGCTGCTGAAACCGAAAAGCGCTGTATTTGCTTTTCAAAAAAAAGAAAAAATGCAGCCTGGTGGTTATCTCTCTTACATATTAATGATATTAAAATAAGCCAGGTGAATAGTGAATTTTTTTTGCTTTGAAAATGATAGGTCTATTTTCCATGGCAGCGGTAGCCCCGCCATCGCTTGTAGTCCTCTCCCGATGAAAAATCGGGCTGCGGGCTACCCGCTCTGTCGGGTTTATTTAACATGGGCAGGTGCTTCTCGGTTCCAAAAAAACTAAATAGTACTACCAACCTAGGCAGCTAAACCCGTATTCTATGGTTTATGCAAATAAAAAGTTTTTTTTCTGAGAAGCATTACTTTAGATTTATGCAGCAGG
>NZ_JBWKYI010000009.1:0-218675 GCF_059423705.1 Pedobacter sp. GW460-11-11-14-TSB4 | reverse complement strand
AGCAGAGGTCTGTTACAGGTTCTAGATCGTAAGTCTGGATCGCAGCATAGTTCACCTCTGCTTTTAAGGTTTCCTTTGTCAAATTTAATTCTTTGATAATCTTTCTCAAACCTAAGGGATGGCAGCGGTTTCGATTCTTCATCGAAGGTAGCAAAAAGCGGGAATGTAATTTCCGAAGAACCACTGCAGCACCTTTTCAAAATCAAAAAACAAAAATTAATCATTTAATAATCAATCCATTAAACAATAAATTTTATTTCTAAAAACCAAGTATCTGTAAGCCGTCGTAAATGGAATCAAATAACAGAAACTTAAAAATTAGAAATAATGAAAAATTTAATCTTAACCGTATTTGCTGTAATTACCATGGCATTTACCACACAAGTTTACGCTCAAAAAAATCCAATGGTTGGCGGTGCAGCCATGTACCCGACTAAAGACATTGTAGATAATGCCGTAAACTCAAAAGACCATACCACACTGGTAGCAGCAGTAAAAGCAGCAGGTTTAGTTGAAACTTTAAAAAGTGCTGGTCCGTTTACTGTTTTTGCACCAACAAACGCTGCATTTGATAAACTTCCTGCCGGAACGGTAGACAATCTGGTTAAACCAGAAAACAAAGCAACCTTAACTACGATTTTAACTTACCATGTTGTTGCCGGCAAAATGGACAGCAAAGCCATTGCAAAAGCAATTAAAGCTGGTGGTGGCAAAGCTGAACTTACAACCGTACAAGGCGGCAAACTTTGGGCCTGGATGGAAGGTAAAAAATTAGTTTTAAAAGATGAAAAAGGTGGAATGAGTACCGTAACCATTGCAGATGTTTATCAAAAAAATGGTGTGATCCACGTAGTGGATACCGTTTTAATGCCGAAGTAAAATTGATATATCCTTTTAATCAGTATAAAACGCCCTGGCTTTGGTCTGGGCGTTTTTGCTTTTATAAAAAATCATCTTTTAAAATCCGTCGTTATTTTTTCATCGTACATATATACACAACACTGGAAGATATCCTTATTAAAAACATACGTCACGTCCCGTGTGATTATAAAACTAACGTCCTTTCTTAAACGTAGGGGCGTTTTTTATTTATCACCAATATACTTTCTGACTTTTTTTGATGAATTGTCAGTTTTTTTTCAAGTTTTTCCATTTGTAATGTTTAGTGTTTTTTAACTATTTAATTTTGCTGTATTAATAGTTTTTTAACATGAAATTCAATTTATCTCCGATAGATGTAGTTGAAGACATATCTAAATCAGATTTCGAGCTGAACTACCTTAAACCACGTAAACCTTTGGTTATAAAAAATATGGCCAAAAAGTGGCCGGCATACCAAAAATGGACGATGGAATACATGAAAGAGGTGGTGGGCGATAAAACTGTTCCACTTTACGACAGTGCTAAAGCCGACCCTTCTAAACCTATAAATGCATCTGCTGCCGAAATGAAATTTGGCGATTATATAGACCTGATTAAAGAAACACCGACCGATCTGCGCATCTTTTTGTTCGATCCCATAAAGTTTGCGCCAAAACTACTCGAAGATTATATCGCTCCAAAAGATTTGATGGGTGGTTTTTTAGATAGCTATCCCAATATGTTCTTTGGCGGTAAAGGTTCGGTAACCTTTTTGCACTATGATATCGATTTAGCGCACATTTTTCACACACACTTTAATGGACGAAAACATGTCATCTTATTCGATTACAAATGGAAAGAACGTTTATATCAGATTCCATATGCCACTTATGCCCTGGAGGATTATGATGTAGAAAATCCCGATTTTGATAAATTCCCCGCATTAAAAGGTGTTCAGGGCGTTGAAGCGTTTTTAGAACATGGCGATACCTTATTTATGCCAACCGGTTACTGGCACTGGATGAAATACCTGGACGGATCTTTTTCAATTAGTTTAAGGGCATGGGATAAAAGCTGGGCCGTAAAAGCAAAAAGCTTGTATAACTTAACTTTACAGCGTAAATTTGACGACTTTATGAAAGCAAACTACCGCGAAAAGTACATGCAATGGAAAGAGGAACTTGCCATTAAAAGAGCGAGCAGGGCACTGGAAAAGAATTTGCCAAAATAAGCGAAAGAATAAAGACAACGATTAAATAGGATGATGAGGTTTGGACGCCAAACCCTTAACTCCCAACACAAAACTCAAACATGCATCCTAACATTATAAAAATCCAGGAAAAAATAGAGCCACTTAGGCAGGAAATTATTAACCATAAAGTTTATTCGGCCATTAGTGAAATAGAAGATCTCCGGATTTTTATGGAACACCACATTTTTGCCGTGTGGGATTTTATGTCGCTACTTAAAGCTTTACAAATTAATTTAACCTGCACTACCCTACCTTGGTTCCCGGTGGGCGATCCGGTTACCCGTCAACTGATTAATGAAATAGTTGCAGGTGAAGAATCGGATGTGGATGCCAACGGGGCGATTAAGAGCCATTTTGAACTCTACCTGGATGCCATGGAGCAATGTGGTGCCAATACAAAACCCATCAATATCTTTTTACAGGAACTAAAAAACGGAAAAAGCTTTAATGAGGCTTTCGAAATTGCTGAGGTACCTGCTACAGCAAAAGATTTTGTTAATGCGACATTCGATACCATTAACAGCGGAAAAACACATTTACAGGCAGCAAGTTTTACTTTTGGCCGCGAGGATTTAATTCCAAACATGTTTTTCAGTATGGTAAACGACCTGAACAGTACCCAGGCTGATAAAGTTTCGATCTTTAAATACTATTTAGAGCGCCATATCGAAGTAGATGGCGATCACCATAGCCATTTGGCACTCTCGATGACAGAGAAGCTTTGTGAAAAAGATGAAGCCTTTTGGGCAGAGGCAGAAGAGACCACAAAACAAGCCTTACAGAAAAGGATCGACCTGTGGGACGCTGCCTATGCTGAAATTGTTCAAAATAAAGTTGAGGCGTAATTATTAAATTGTTAAGTATTTACTAATTTTAGATTACGTGATTTTAGTCACATTTACCTGTTAACATCAATTTTGTAAAATAAAATTTACACATTTGTTGTTCGGCACAAATAACCGATTTTAAGCGCATGAGTTTCATTTTAAAACCTGTTGATATCGTTGAGAGCATCACTCCCGAAGATTTTAAGAAAAATTATCTGAAAACTAAACGTCCGTTAGTAATCAGGGGCCTAACTAAAGACTGGCCTGCCAGAGAAAAATGGACGACTGAATATTTAAAAGAAATTGGCGGTGAGCTTGAAGTTCCGCTTTACGACAACTCTAAAGCCGATCCATCAAAACCGATTAATGCGGCTACAGCACACATGAAGTTCGGCGATTACCTTGACCTGATTAAACGTGAGCCAACGGAACTGCGTATATTCTTTTTTAACCTGTTTAAAAAAGTACCTAGTTTAATTAATGATGTAAAAATCCCTAAAGATTTAATGGGTGGTTTTATCGAAAGTATGCCTGCTATGTTTTTTGGTGGTTCTAACTCGGTAACCTTTTTACATTACGACATCGATTTACCACATATTTTCCATACGCATTTTGGCGGCAGAAAACACATTGTTCTTTTCGATAATAAATGGAAAGACAGGTTGTATTGCTTACCAAATGCAACTTATGCATTAGAAGATTACGATGTGGCCAATCCTGATTTCGAAAAATTCCCGGCACTGAATGGTGTAGAAGGTTACGAGGTTTTCTTAGAACATGGTGATACTTTATTTATGCCTACCGGAATGTGGCACTGGATGAAATATCTGGATGGTTCGTTCTCGTTAAGTTTAAGGGCCTGGGATCAATCGATTACCCGAAAAGTGGCGAGCGTTTGGAGTTTATTTACCCATGGCGCCATCGACAGTTTAATCAAAATGACTTTCAAAGAAAAATATGCCCACTGGAGAGAGAAAAAAGCAGTTAAAATTGCTGAAAGAGCTTTAGCCAAAGGCAGACCATAAAAAAGTATTGAAAAAGTAAAATACAGCGGGGCATCGGTTACGATAGCCCCGTTTTTGTTATTATTGCTTTCTGAATGCTTAAGATTAGCATAATTTAAAAAGACCAGATACCAAAATGGATACGAACATACTTAGCGAAAAAGAAAAAATGCTGGCTGGCAAAGCTTATCAGGCTGGCGGCGAAGAACTATCAAAAGAAAGATTAAAAGCACGTGAAATTGTGTTTGAATTTAATAACCTGGCACCGAAATTTATCAAACAACGGAAAGAATTATTAAAAAGGTTATTCGGAAAAACAGAAAGGATGTTTTATGTAGAACCGCCATTTAGATGCGATTATGGCTACAACATCGAAATCGGCGATAACTTTTACGCAAATTTTAACCTGGTGATTCTGGATTGCGCTAAGGTACGCATCGGCAATAGTGTTTTTATTGCGCCAAACGTAGCCATTTATACTGCAGGGCATCCGATACATGCACATTTACGCGATCAGGAATATGAATGGGCGCAGGAAGTTAGCATTGGCAACAGCGTTTGGATTGGTGGAAACGTGGTGATTAATCCGGGTGTTACCATTGGCTCAAACGTAGTCATCGGATCAGGCAGTGTGGTTACCAGAGATATTCCGGATAATGTTTTCGCTGCAGGAAACCCGTGTCGGGTAATCCGCCAGTTAACAGATGCGGATAAGGATTATTATTACAAAGATTTTAAGTTGGGGGAATAAATAATCGTCCCGATTTCCAATCGGGATGTATGAGAAGGGCGATTTTATTGCCATTAAATTTATTCTAGAGGCTGTATTATAAATCTAGTTTCATTAGAATTGTCACGTTGAGCCTGTCGAAACGCCTTATACAGGTTTGGCAGATCCTTCGACAAGCTCAGGATGACAATTCTATAAGCTTATTGTACTATGATTCCCAATCAAGCTAGGAATGAGAACCCGTTTATATTAGCTGCTATGATCAGCAACTACTTTCCACTCGCCTTTAATTTTTTTAATCAGAAGTGTAAAATATCCTTTAAGCTCGTCTTTTTCGCGTTTAACATTCCAGCTGCCTAATACAAAAGCCAAATCAGGTTTTAAAAATTCGACCTTTTTAATGCCAAACACCAAAAATCCCATGGCCGATTTATCCGGATAGCCTTTTTTATAATTATCCAGCGTTTTTTGCCAGCCATAAGTTGGTCCGTTTTTACCTACAAAAAGTAAACTGTCTGATTTTTCATAACCTTGCATAAAGGCTTCAACATCGCCCTTGTTCCAATCTGTACGTTGCTTTTCGAGTAAATTAAGTATGGCCTGTTTATCTTTCGCATTTTGCGCAAAAGCACTAAAAGAAGCTAAAAACAATGCAATTACAAGTATTCTTTTCATGTTATCTGAGTTGAGGTAAAAATTAAAGATATGAAACAAATTATTTTGTTCCATGCGTAAAAATTCTTTATTTACACATCTATAAATCTTCTATGCAAAATAAAGTAATCACAATTGGCGAAATACTCTGGGATGTTTTCCCAGAGGGTAAAAAAGCTGGCGGCTCGAGCATGAATGTTGCCCTTAATTTACATAAACAAAGTATAGAGAGCAGTTTTATTAGTGCGGTTGGCGATGATGAAAATGGCAAGGAATTATTTAATTTTTTAGCCAGCAATCATTTTGCAACTGATTTGATTCAGGTAAATAGCGAATTGCCGACCAGTACGGTTGTGGTACAGCTTGACGAAAACCATCAGGCTACTTATACCATTAAACAACCCGTGGCATGGGATGATATCAAAATTACCGACGAAAATATTGCTGCTGTTAAACAGGCAGATGCTTTAGTATATTGCAGCTTAACTTGTAGATCGGAACAATCTAAAAAAGCCATTCTGAAACTTTTAGAAAATGCCAAAACTAAAATATTCGACATCAACCTCCGCGCTCCGTTTTATACCAGGGAATTAATTGCTGAGCTTCTGACTAAGGCAGATATCTTAAAAATAAATGAAGATGAAATTTTATGGGTGAAAGAATCTTTTGGCTTGAGCGGTAATACAGACGAACAACTTTTAAAGCAGCTTTCCAGTCAGTTTAATATTGAAATCATCTGCCTTACACTTGGTGATAAAGGTGCCTGTGTTTTAAAAGACGGCAAACTGTTTAAACATGCAGGTTACAAAGTACAGGTAGCCGATACAGTGGGTGCAGGCGATGCCTTTTTAGCTACGTTTATTGCTTGCTATTTGCAAGGATACCCAATGGAAACTACATTAGATAATGCCTGCAAAGTTGGCGCCTTTGTAGCCTCGCAAGCTGGCGCTAATCCTGAGTACAATAAAAAGATTTATCATATGGCGTTGGGTTAGCTTTAGTTTTTAGCCACGGAAACACGACTTTTACCTTTCTGCTTGTCTCTAAAAATGACACCGCGCTTAAATTAATGCAAAGCGAAACTTTTATCTTCGATAAATCGTTAATACAAGCACATGAGAGGTTTTCGTTTTTCTGATTATAAGCCGGGCGATGCGCCAAAGGGTGGGTTTGATGAGTTGCTGAAATTATTTAGCGAACTGCTGAATTATACAGCCGGAGATGCCGCAGAGGCTTTAAGCTGGTTGAACGAACTCGACAAGCAATATAAACTCACCAATAACGATTATGGTATTGGCAATTTTATCGACGACCTGAAAGACAAGGGTTATCTGACAGAAGACAATCAATCTGGCGAGTTTAAAATTACGGCTAAAACCGAGCAGACAATCCGCAAGTCGGCACTGGATGAAATTTTCGGGAAACTCAAAAAATCAGGCCGGGGAAATCACAACAGTAATCAATCAGGCGTTGGTGAAGAGAAAAATGCCGATAGACGCGAATATAGTTTTGGGGATAGTTTAGATCAGATTGATATGACGGCTTCTATCCACAATGCACAGATTAACCATGGCATTGGCGATTTCACTTTAACCGACCGTGATCTGGAAGTAGAGGAAAAGGATTTTAAAACTTTAACTTCTACCGTATTGATGATTGATATTTCGCACTCCATGATTTTATATGGCGAAGACAGGATTACGCCTGCCAAAAAAGTAGCCATGGCTTTGGCCGAGCTGATTAAAACGAAATACCCTAAAGATACTTTAGACATTGTGGTTTTCGGAAATGATGCCTGGCCAATTAGCGTGAAAGACCTGCCTTATTTACAGGTTGGCCCTTACCATACCAATACCTATGCAGGCTTAGAACTGGCTGCAGATTTACTCCGCCGCAGGAAAACGCATAATAAACAGATTTTCATGATTACCGACGGAAAACCAACCTGCTTAAAAGAAAATGGCAAATATTATAAAAACAGTATGGGTTTGGATAGGAAGGTAATTAATAAAACCTTAAACATGGCAGCTCAATGTAAGCGCCTGAAGATCCCGATTACGACATTTATGATTGCCAAAGACCCTTATCTGCAACAGTTTGTGCGCCAGTTTACCGAAATTAACGGCGGCAGGGCTTTTTATAGCTCCTTAAATGGTTTGGGCGAATACATTTTTGAAGATTACATTAAAAACAGACGTAAGACAGTTAAATAAGGTAGAGGGCAAAAAGGTGGAAGGTTTAAGGCAAAACCCAATGCCGTAAATACCTACCTAACGAGTCTAAGAAAACATTTTAAACAGGCGAAGATTTAATGGTTGAATGCTGTGCGCTGCAACCCTAAACCCTAAACCTTAAAACCGATTTTAAAAAGATGCAAAACACCACATTAGGCGAATTAAAAACAACAGGATATAAATCGAGATCTGTAAAAGAAGAGCTTAGGGAAAATCTGATTAAAGTGCTCCGCGATAAAAAAACCGAATTTGAAGGCATTATAGGCTATGATGAAACGGTGATTCCTGAATTGCAAACCGCCATTTTATCGCGCCATAATATTTTACTTTTAGGTTTACGTGGGCAGGCAAAAACACGTATTGCCCGTTTAATGGTAAACCTATTAGACGAATATGTACCATATGTTGCCGGAAGTGAGATTTTTGATGATCCATTGAACCCAATTTCATGGTATGCGAAAAACGAAATTGCCATAAAAGGCGATGATACCGAAATTGCCTGGTTGCACCGCAGCGAAAGATATACCGAGAAACTGGCCACACCGGATGTTACTGTTGCCGATTTAATTGGCGATGTTGACCCGATTAAAGCTGCTACATTAAAATTAACTTATAATGATGAACGTGTAATCCACTTTGGTTTAATTCCGCGTGCACACCGCAGCATTTTCGTGATTAATGAACTGCCCGATTTACAGGCGCGTATCCAGGTGGCCTTATTTAACATGCTACAGGAAAAAGATATCCAGATCCGTGGTTTCAAATTGCGTTTACCATTGGATATCCAGTTTGTGTTTACCGCAAACCCTGAAGATTATACCAACCGTGGAAGTATCGTTACCCCTTTGAAAGATAGGATTGAAAGTCAGATTTTAACCCACTACCCTAAAACCATCGAAATTTCTCGTAAAATCACTTTTCAGGAGGCAAAACTAACCGCCGATCAAAAAGCCAATATTGAAGCTGATGGTCTGGTGAAAGACCTGATTGAACAGATTGCTTTCGAGGCGCGTAAAAGCGAATATATCGATCAAAAATCGGGTGTATCGGCAAGATTAACCATTTCGGCTTATGAAAATCTAATCAGCACAGCAGAAAGAAGAATGCTGATTGCTGGTGAGAAAAATACTTTTATCCGCTTATCTGACCTGGCAGGAATTATCCCGGCAATAACCGGTAAAATTGAACTGGTTTACGAAGGTGAACTGGAGGGCCCAGCACATGTTGCCACCACCTTAATTGGCAAAGCAGTTAAAACTTTATTTGCACGTTACTTCCCTGATCCTGAAAAAGCGAAAAAAAGCAAAACGGCCAACCCTTATACCGAAGTAACTGAATGGTTTACCGAAGGTAATAATGTTGATGTTACCGATACTTTAACCAATGCACAGTATAAAAAAGCGTTGATGCTGGTGCCTGGTTTATATGATCTGGTCAAGAAATTTCATCCTAAATTAAGCGAAAACCAGACTTTATTGTTAATGGAATTCGTGTTGCATGGTTTAGCCGAGTACTCACAATTGAGCAAAAACTTTTTAAATGGCGGCTTCGGTTTCGCTGATATGTTTGGCAGTTTATTTAACGCCGAATTTGATGAAGAAGAGGACGAAGACGATTTCAGATAATATTGAATTTCTCTAATTTGATTAGCTTTGACAAATTCTTTCTCTAGGAAGAATCTGTCGAAGCTTTTTATTTACAAACCCTAAACATAATGGGAAGATTACCTTTTATCATTGCCGCCTGCATTTTTATTATTGCATTTGATATTTATTGCTATAAAGCCATTATTGCTGTTTTTAAAAAATGGAAACCGACTACTAAAAAAATATTTGGTATTGTTTACTGGACTTATAGCGCATTATTGATTATTGGTGTTTTCTGTGGCATTTACCTCAACCTTTTCCTTACGTTAAGGGCCATTATTTTGGTGGCTTTCTTTTTAACAGTGGCCTGTAAACTGGCGATGTTGCCTTTTCTGGTACTGGATGATTTACGCAGGTTATTCATTAAAATTTTTAGAAGGAACAGAAAAAGTGAAGTTTCAACTGCACAAAGTGCAGCAACTGTGGCAGAACCCATCTCACGTTCTGAATTTTTAGTTAAAGCCGGATTGGTGGCCGCGGCAGTGCCCTTAACTTCGCTAAGCTGGGGCATTATTTCCGGCGCATACGATTATCAGGTACGACGGGTAAATTTAATCCTCCCTAACTTACCGAAGGCTTTTGACGGGATCACCATGGGACAGATTTCCGACATCCACTCCGGAAGTTTTTACAATAAAACAGCCGTAAAAGGCGGTGTAGAAATGCTGTTGGGCGAGAAACCAGATTTCGTCTTTTTTACCGGCGATTTGGTGAACAACCTGACCAATGAAGTAAGAGATTATCAGGATATATTTTCGAAAGTAAAAGCACCCCTCGGTGTATATTCATCATTAGGCAACCACGACTACGGTGATTATTATTTTGGCAAAGAATCTTCTCCTGCCAAGGTAAAAAACCTGAAAGATATGGTTGACGTACATAAAGTAATGGGTTACGACCTGCTCATGAACGAAAACCGCAGGTTAAAAGTAGACGGAGAAGAAATCGGGATTTTAGGGATCGAAAACTGGGGAATGGGCCGTTTCCCAAAATATGGGAAAATGGAGCAGGCGGTTCAAAATACGGATGATTTACCCATTAAACTATTACTGAGTCACGATCCTTCACACTGGCGCGGAGAGGTTTTGAAAAAATACCCGCAAATAGATGCCATGTTCAGCGGACATACCCACGGCATGCAGTTTGGTGTTCGTTTAAAGGAAGTTCAATGGAGCCCGGTGCAATACATTTACAAAGAATGGGCAGGTTTATACCAGGAGCAAAAGCAACAGCTTTACGTTAATGTAGGCTACGGCTTTTTAGGTTATCCGGGTAGGGTTGGCATTTTACCGGAGATCACGATATTTACCTTAAAGCGGGCATAGATATTAAAATTCGTCATTTCGATTGATTGCAAAGAAATGGAGAAATCTATAAAAGATAAATAAGTGAATCATTCATTAGATTCCTCCACTGTGGTCGAAATGACGACTATTATACAAGTATATAACCGTCAGATGGTAACATCTGACGTCATAATATAATTATCCCGCGTTAAAGCGATACCCTACACCCCTTACTGTCTGTAACAACTGCGGATTATCGGGATTCAATTCTATCTTCTTGCGTAAGCGCACAATATGCATATCGAGCGTACGGGTATTTACATCAGAGTTGTAACCCCACACCACCAGCATTAATTCATCACGGTTGATTACCTTACCAGGATTACGCAGGAAATAAAGCAGGATACGGTTTTCCAATATCGTTAACTCAATTTTCTTTCCATCCCTGAACAACGTGTGGATGTTTGGATGATGTTCCATATTACCAAAACGGTGAATTTCAGCGGTATCTTTATTCACGATAAATTTCACTTTGCTCTCCAACATCGCCACTAAAACATCCATGTTAAATGGTTTGGTGATATAATCAGATGCACCAAAGTTATAAGCGTCGATTTTATCTACATCCTGTGCTTTGGCAGTCATCATAATAATAAGGTTTTCGAAACCCTGCTTGCGCACATTCTCGCAAACTTCGGCGCCCTGTTTGCCCGGCATCATCCAATCTAATAAAACAATATCAGGCTGATCGGCCAAAATCATTCTTTCACCAGCTTCGCCATCATTTGCTTCAAGCACAGTATAACCTTCAGCCTTTAAACGGTGGGCCACAAGAAAGCGAAGATTTTCATCATCTTCTACGATTAATATTTTTACTTCTTTAGACATTTGTATGTGTTTTATACGGTTGTAATGTTGAAACGTTATAATGTTTGAAGATTAAGTCCAACTTTTAACTTTCCAATTTTAACTATTATAAGGCAGTACAATTTTAAATTCGGTACCACTTCCTACTTTACTTTTTACCGAGATTTCTCCCTCCATAAAGTTAACCAGTTCTTTGCAGAATGCCAAACCCAGGCCTACACTGCCCATCTGGTTATATTCATTCTGAATCCTGAAAAACTTCTTAAATATATTGTTTAATTCTGATGCTGCGATACCGATCCCTTTATCGGCAAAGCGGAAAACCAGTACCCCTTTAATCAGCTTTGCGCTAATGTGTAATTTTTTCTGTTCTGGTTTCGAATATTTATAGGCATTCTCTGCCAGATTATCGAATAAACTCCCCAATAACACCGGATCGGTAATAAAGGTTTTAAAGCCCACCACCTCATAGGTCATCTTAAAATCGGGATGCTTCAATGTATGCGATTCGATGGTGCTCTCTATAAAGTCAACAATATTAACCTCTTCCTGGTTCAGCTTAATTGCCTTATTTTCGATCTGCGTAAAGGCCAGTAATTTGTTCATTAAACCATTCAGTTTATCGGCTTCTTCATCCAGTATCTTGCCATAAAGCTGCTGTTCCCTTTGGCTCAGTGCAGTAGCACTTTTAATATTGTTCCCTGCAATCTTGATCACACTGACGGGCGTTTTAAACTCGTGCGTAAGGTTATTCACAAAATCGTACTGCAACTTAAACATTTTACTATTGATGTTCAGGTTACGGTAAATTAAAAAAGCAACCAATAAAAGCACCCCATATACCAGCAAGAGCACCAGGGCAATTGGCATGAAGTAAATAAAAATTTCTTTCTTGATGTAAGATTTTGATGAAATGAGGTACAGCTTAAAATCAGAAAATGCACCAGGCAAGGCTATTTCAGTAGTAATATTTTCATCAGAAGTATCAATCGGATCGTAAGTTAAAGGTTCAATCCTGATGGTTTGGTACAACAAAGGTCTTGTATTAACGATCTTTATTTTATGCGCATCCAATTTAAAAACCATTACATCCTGTGGATAAACGGGAGCCGGGTTAAGCTTGCGCCTGATCATATCCTTATAAATCCTTAAATCCTCGCGACGGGGAATATTAAGGTAGGTGATTTTATTTTCGTTCGAGTTAACGATAGAAAAATTGGTAAACAGCTCTTCTTGTGTAGGTACCGATGCAGTATCAAGATCCTCAACAAAAGTGGCCAGTTTAATGGCAATTGCATTAAAATCGCTCCCTACATTAAAAGACCTGGTATCATCTTCTGAATACAATTTTACCGAATCGGGCTTTACGCCCTTACCAAACTGGAAAATAGATTTCGGCCCAATGCCCAGGTGGTTGGCATTGATCCCATCTTTTACAGGAACATTTTTCACCTCCGTATCGTAAAAAGTAACCTTCGAGATAAAAGGGTATTTTAACATCACGGTATCTACAAACTTCGCTGCTGTAGAAGAATCTAAAAAGCCACTGTAATAAGAAACTTCGGGCATTTTATTCTGAAAGAAATCGTTGTAAGGTTTAATACTTTGCTCGAGCACATTGACTTTTTCAGATACAAAATCGTTCTCAATCGATTTTTTGCTATAGTTAAACGCTAAAAAAAGCGATAGGATAAAAAGAATGGAAATGAGTACAATGAAGGTTACACCGAGGGAGAAATTTTTACGATAACCACTTTTTTTATCTAAGGCCATACCCTATTTCTTACCTAGATTTTCCTGTAAAAATTCTTCCAAAGCTTTATACAAAGCCGTTCTACTCTGCTGGCGGACAATCGGGTTTGGTCCCTCTTCCTTTTCGATATAGGTAACCTGAACATTTCGTTTTTTCAGTTCTTTAATAAACTGAACGCCTTCTGCTACATTAACACGCGGATCTTTAGGATTTTGTGCGATAAAAACAGGAGATTTAAAGCGATCGGCATGAAAAACAGGCGATGCAAACCGCATATAATCGGTATCGGTTACCGGATTGCCAACAATTTCATAATACATCTGCAGATTCGCTTTTAAAAACGGCGGAATGGTTTTCAGGTAACTAAACAAATTGATTACACCTGAATTTGATCCACCACATTTATAAAGATCGGGATTTTTATACAAACAATTTAATGCGATATAACCACCAAAACCATTGCCATAAATGGCGATTTTTTTAGGGTTGGCAATTTTTTTGGCAATTAACCATTTTACGCCATCATTAACATCTTCCTGGATTTTATCGCTCCACTGCTTGAAACCAGCCGCATAAAAAGATTTTCCATAACCGGTAGATCCACGATAGTTTACCTGCAAAACAGCATAACCGCGGTTAGCCAGGAACTGAACTTCTGCATTATAACCCCAGCTGTTTCTTCCTGCAGGGCCATTATGTGGCAAAACCACAACAGGTAAATTAACAGCCTTTTTATTTTTGGGTAAGGTTAAATAGCCGTTAATGGTTAAATGATCAGAACTTTTAAAACAGATGGGTTTCATGGCACTCATATCGCCCTGTTTAATAGATGGGCTAATATCAGTTAGTTTTTTAAGTTTATTCTCGCTAACCGTATATAGATAATAAGAGCCTGGATTTTTATCGGTAAATGTTCTTACTACAAAAACCTTGTCCATTTTATCTTTATCCATAATCTTCCATTCGGTGCCTGGCAAAAGCCGGTCTATTTTCGAATAGGTAATTTTGGTACTATCGTCAAGGTAATATTTTTCCTTTTTCCAGGTTTCGCAGGTTACAAAAAGCATTTTCTTTTGTGGTCGCGAGTATTTGGCATCAACTACGTTTAAGGTATCGTTTGCAAAAAGCACCTGTTTTTCTTTACCACTTTTTAAATCGAGTGCCACAAGTGCATTCTTATCCCTATTTACATTAGAAATAACATAGAGTATATTCGGTTGGTCTTCTGAAAAAGCAATTGGCTGTAAAGTGGTTTCGAAATTATTGGTAATTACCGGAGCAAAGGCTTGATTTTCGTTTTCGCGGTACATTAAGGTTTCATTCACCCCGTCGCTCGCTACTGCAATTTTCAATACCCCTCTGTTATCCGTCATCCATTCGGTAATGTTACCAGGGTTTTTGGCCGCAATATCCATCTTACCATTCCGAACATTTAAGCGATAAACATCGAAAACCGTCGAATCGCGTTTGTTGGATGCAACAATAATATATTTATCATCAATTAACTGATCTTCTATTACCCTCAGCCTATTTTTCTCGTTGGCACTCAGCTGAACCTGCTTACTTCCATCTTTATTGATGACGAAAATATCCGATTTACGCTCTTTAGATTCGTCTTCAGTATAATAAATCAACTCATTATTGCTGGTCCAGAAATGAAAACTGATATTCTTTCCATTCAAATGGGTTAACTGAACACTATTTCCAGTGGCCAGATCTTCCACAAAAAGATCAAGTTTTTTATCATGGAGTTTTAAATAAGAAAGACTTTTCCCGTCCGGAGAAATGCGATAATAGGCTTTATCCTGCGTTTTAAAAAAATCGTCCACAGGAATAGTATCATTGTCCGTGCCTTTACAAGCCCAAATCAATGCAACCATTAACAATAGAAAAATCTTTTTTAGCATAAATAAATCCTTTACGGGATGACAAAAATAAGTATCACAACAACTTAACCGCGATTTACACCAACAATGTTACTTATGCAATCAATAATAAGTCGTGGTTCAATTTAGTATTTATAAAATACCTACAAAATAAAATACAGGTAACATTTAAAATACGTTTAATATCAATTGGCGGTTTAGCTAAAGATGTATTAAAATGTTACATTTAAAACTTATAATTTAGGGTTTATGAACCGCTTGTTTTTCATCATATTCTTATTGCTATCGCTTGGGGCCAATGCACAGATTTTTCGTCCCAACCAACAGATTGCCCCTGATGAAAGTAGTCTGGCTATACAATACTACCAGGATGGAGATTATGAAAAGGCAGTTGTGCTACTGGAAAAACTCTATGCCATTCCCAATAACGAAGCCTATTTCGATATTTACTTTAATACATTGTTAAAACTGAAGCGTTATGATGTGGCAGAAAAAGTGGTTAAACGGGAAATCAAAAAAAATCCGCAGAACGATATTTATCCCATAGCATTAGGCAAACTTTATCAGGAGAAAGGCGATACGCAAAATTCAAATAAAATTTTCAGCGATGTGATCAGCAAACTTCCCAAAGATGAGTTTAAGATCAGAAATTTAGCCAATAGCTTTTACCGTTTTGAAAATTATGAGTTTGCGGTTCAAACCTTTAAACAGGGCCGAAAACTGTTGGGCAACGATCAGCTATTTGCCTTTGAGTTATTAAACATCTACCGTTTTAAAAAGGATAAACCCATGCTCATGCAGGAGTATCTTGATGCGCTTGGAACAATGCCGCAGCTTTTACCGCAGGCTGAAGCGGTACTGGCTTCTATTTTTGAAGATAAAAACGATTACCAAACCTTTCAGGCGGCCATTTTAAGAAAAGTGCAGAAAGAGCCCGACGCCGAAATTTATATCCAGTTACTTACCTGGAACTATATTCAGCAACAGGAATTTGACATGGCCCTGCGCCAGCTTATTGCCTACGATAAACGAACCAAAGCTGATGGCGGCACTTTATTTAATGCCATTTATACCTTTGTGGATAATGGTGCCTACGAAACCGCAATTAAAGCCTACGATTACTTGCTAACCAAAGGAAAGGATAACCAGTATTATCTTCCTTCGAAAATAGAAATGCTGAATACGAAGTATAACCTGCGTACCAACGGGAAATATACGGTAGCTGATCTTGATTTGTTAGCGAAAGATTATCAGGCCTTATTGGGCGAAAATGGCAAAAATAGGAACACCCTGTTCGCGATAAAAAAACTGGCAAATTTGCAGGCTTATTATTTAAATCAACCCGGCAATGCAGAAAAAGAACTGGAAGAAGCGATAAAAATGCCTGGCATTAGCGATCAGGACTTAGGCCAGCTAAAACTCGATTTAGGCGACATTTATATTTTAACCAACCAGCCCTGGGAAGCTTTTTTGGTATACGAACAGGTGAGCAAACAGTTTGAAGGACAACCTGTGGGAAATGAAGCACGTTTCAGGAGTGCTAAACTTTCCTTTTATCAGGGTAATTTTGACTACAGCAATGGCCAATGCCTGGTTTTAAAGGCTGCAACCTCACAACTCATTGCAAACGATGCCCTGAACCTGAGTTTACTGATTAACGATAATATTCAAACCCCTGCAGATAGTAATGCGCTAAAAATGTATGCTGATGCCGAGATGCTTTTATTCAGGAACCTGCCCGAACGCGCCGTTAAAAAAATGGATAGTATTGCGATAGCCTTTCCACAAAATAGTTTGACAGATGCGATAATGATGAGCAAAGCAAAAATTTTCATCAAAGCCAACGATTTCCAAAAAGCCGCCGATATACTGAAAAAAGTAACTGAGGACTTTAAAGATGGTATCTGGACAGACGATGCCCTTTTTACCTTAGGTGATCTTTATGAAAAGAAATTGAACGATATCGCGCAGGCCAAAATTTATTTCCAGAAGTTAATTACCGATTACCCGGGCAGCATGTTCAGTGCCGAAGCCAGAAAAAGGTTTAGGAACTTACGCGGAGATGGTGTTTGATTGGTTCAATGGTTCATTAGTCATTAGTTCATTCGTAATTGTTAATCGGTTAATTGTTTTAATCGGTTAACTGTTTAAACTGGTTAATTGTTACTCACCTAATCTTTCCATTCGTCGTTATGAAACCGATGAGCAGGATGACAAAAGTGGTCGTCATCTCGACTGGAACGCAGTGGAATGGAGAGATCTATCTTGAGATGATAAAATAAACTGCAGTATTGGTTAATCGTATTGCGCTAATTGTTTTATTGTTATGATTGCTACCGGCGAAACGTCAGCCAGCAAGCGATTTACTCCCCTCAATTATTCATTAATAAATGACTCATAAAAATCATTAAAACCTTAATTTTCTTAACTTCTTAATGGTCAATAAAAGATTAATTAACGCCGAACACTAAACCAGATTAAATATACTTCATAAACTGGTACCCAGCAGAAAGTATTAACGCTAAAATACCTATAATCAAAATCCTTTCGCCATGTGCCCGGTCTGCCGGAGCGTAATTAAATACACATTCTCCGTTAGGCAATGTTCTTTTATGCGTTCGTAAATAAGCTCCGATGATGATGGCTATTAATCCTCCAACAACAGCCAAAATATAGCCCGCTACAATCAGCACCTTCGGACTTTCTTCAGGCTCAGCTAACGCTTCTAACCTTTTTTCTTTTAGTGTTTGGATCTGACTAACATCGGCTTCTGCTAGGCCTGGCTCTTTAGATTTTTTTGCTGGCTCTAATCCATCTAAATCCACATATTGTATAGGCATATATTAAAGCCAGGCTCATCAAACTCGAAATGCTGGAAAAGTAAAAAGCCCGGCACAATCGCCAGGCTAAGATTATTTTAAAAGCACAAGTCATCTGGCCCACTAAGACTTGCGCTAGTGAGGTTTTTTATTGGTACGAGTTAAAAACTCGCACCAGCACCATTTGTCTAATTGCAATCCGCTCGGACTAGCAGGGAGGAGGATAAGCCACTATTCGATATTCTCTTTCAGCAATGCTCATTATTTTTTTTACCGAAGTCCTCTCAGAGTTATGATAAAATCCAATGCTACCAGTATGATGAAAATAAAAGAAAAAATCTTCTTCAGTATTAAAAAATAGCGGACTATATGGAGCCTGATGAGTTAAGATACAGGTTAGAACTAATGGTAAGAATTTGTTCCAATCATTACATGTACATATACCAGAATAGTCTTTCTCAATAAAGGAACTTTGCAGCATTTTTAAATAAGCTTTCGATTCATTAGACTTACCTGTTAATTCGTAATTGTAGTCATCATTTTCTATATCCCAAGTATCTAAGCAAAAGTCCCACCAAGAATAGTTATATATTTTAATATTATTGTCTACACTTTGAAATAAAGAACGGAACATCTGCAATAAATCTTCTAAAAGATTATTGTTTTTATTTAGATATATCTCATATCTACTTCCCTTGCTATCTGGGAAAAAATCAAGATTGACCCACTCAAATGGAAAATCTTGATTATTAGTTGAGTTTAGTATTGTCATTTTTATTGAACCGATTTTAATTTGCTCCACGGAATAAATTTCCCAGTCTCTCCCTTGTATTTATCTTGTATAAAATTTCCAAATCCATCAGCATCTTTATACCATTCCAGTCCTTTTGGTGTTTCTGTAAAAACTTCAAATTTACTTCCTCCATGCCCTGTTTTGTCAACAGACCACCAAAGTCCATCAAATTTACTTTTGTACATGCGTCCCCAAGTTGTACTATTTTTAATCTTCGACGACCCTTCTTTCTACTTCTACACCGCGTTCTTTTAATATTTTTTTTGCCAGTAAAAAATCCAGGCTGCCCCATTCATCCTGTTTTTCAATAATTTCTTTCAGTTCTTCGTCACTGAAATCAAAAATATAGTATCCCGGATCGATATCTGCTAAACCTTTCTCCGCCAGTTGAAGCAGCAGAGTGTCGGCCCGTTCAAAATCTGCAGGCTTCAACTTTATTCTAAAATCTTTATTGATTTCATTATTGGCAAACGAGACATCAAAATTTTCAGAAACATCTTCCAACCCGCACTCAATCCTATTTTCTCTAAATGTTTCGGCCAGTGCCAAAGCTGCTGCTTTATCATTAAATCGCTGGAAGGTTAAAAAATCAGGCATATAGCAGATTAATTAGTTCATTTGTCATTGGTTCATTGGTAACTGCAAATTGCTAACTGAGAACTGTATTCTTGGTTAATCGGTTAATGGTATACCCTTCGGCTACGCTCAGGGGGTTAATTGTACCCAACCGCCAAACGCTTGTCGCCTAACGCTCAACGCTAAGCATCCAGTGCAATAATAGTCAGCGTTAATAATAAAATGAAACAGATACCGGCTAAGATCAGAATTCTTGCTCCATGCTGCCGGTCGGTTAACGAATAAGAGAACACTTTTTCACCTGTAATCAGTGTTTTCCGCTTTTTCATTAAATCCCAACCAATAACCAGCCCTAGAATGCCGCCGAAAATTGCAGTTAGGTAACCTGTATAAATGTAATTGCGTGTCGAGTTGTCTATTTTTTGAGAGCTGTTAGTTCGTATCATGCTTAAAAACAATGGGAATTGGCAAATTTAAACGATTCACATCACTTTAAAGAATAAAATCCATCTTCATCAATTTTTTAGCATTTATATATTATCTACCTTTGTGCCATGTTTTTATATAATGTTACGCTCATCTTAGATGATGCAGCAGCTGAAGAATGGTTACAGTGGATGCAGGAAATCCATATCCCACAGGTTATGGCTACGGGAATGTTTGTTTCTAACCGTTTATTAAAGGTGGTAGATTCGCCGAATGAAGGCGTAACCTACTGTGCACAATATGTTGCTGAAACATTAGAGAACTATAATAAATACCAGGAAGTATTTGCACCTGCTTTACAGGCTGAGCTAAACGAAAGATACAAAAACCGCTTTGTGGCGTACAGAACTTTGATGGAGTTTGTACCCCCAACCCCCTAGAGGGGGCTTACAGCCTTAGAAATATAAAGTCCCCTTTAGGGGATTTAGGGGTTAAGCTTCTCGTTATTTTTATGTCTGTCTGCATCGCGGATGCTCTTTTTCTCCAGATTTTTCTCTAAAGCATCGGTAAGATTTATGCCCGTTTGATTAGCCAGACAGATTAAAACAAACATTACATCAGCCATTTCATCGGCGAGGTTTACCTCTTCATCGCTTTTTTTAAACGACTGTTCACCGTATTTACGGGCCATGATACGGGCAACTTCTCCAACTTCTTCCATCAGAATGGCGG
The DNA here is from genome assembly GCF_059423705.1 of Pedobacter sp. GW460-11-11-14-TSB4. NCBI lineage: Bacteria > Pseudomonadati > Bacteroidota > Sphingobacteriia > Sphingobacteriales > Sphingobacteriaceae > Pedobacter > Pedobacter sp. GW460-11-11-14-TSB4. The sequence goes on along the minus strand of NZ_JBWKYI010000009.1, from coordinate 198,329 downwards.
TATTGGTCAGTTCGTTAAAATAACGGATGCCTGTAGTTTTAATCCAACGGTCTACGGTTTCCTGTGCTTCGTTAATGGTCATGTTTTTCTTCTTCTATTTCTGAATTGATTCTACTGTTAATATCGATATGGGCATCTTCGAGTAAAAAGACACTTGCGCCTTTTTCTCTGGCATATGGCGTAGTTACTTCACCAATTTTGGTAATCTTCCCAAAAAACGGCTGTTCTTTTTTACGCTGAGGATCTTCTTCACCTAGCTCTCTAATTAAAATTAAATGTTTAATCGGTTTATCCATTTTAAACCAGTACAAATAATCGGCGTTGTAAGCTACAGCGTTGATATTTTTAAACTTCGAGTAGTAATTGATGGCCCCAGCCTCTCCGTAATTATCAGCCCGAACCAGCAAAGCAGATTTATCTTTAACCTTTGCATAGGCTAGATCAGTTAAGGCAGCCATTTCTTTCCAGCCCTGCATATCGGCAAAATCCTGCGGCAAATCGTGCTGTAAACCGTCTTCCCAACGCAACATACCTATTTTACCAAACTTATCGTGTTTGGCTATAATCTGCTCCGGACTTAAAACCGGATAGGCAAACTTCATGGTAATGCTAAATAGTGCAATGGGCAAAACAATCATCAATACTTTCAGATATTTTTTCCAACCCTTATGAAGAACAAGGCTAAAATATGCACATCCTGCTGCAATAATAACAGGGTACAAACCAGCAGCATAATATCCTTTTGCCCTAAACCAGGTAAACAAACCTAGGGAAATTATAAAGCCAAAAATTACCCAACGGAAAGCTGCAAAAGGTTTATAAAACAGCAATGCGATAATCCCAGCCAAAACAATAAAAATAACATTAAAGTAGTAGAGCAACTGATCTTTCAGGAAATCGATCCGGTTAATTTTATCCAACTGTGTTGCGGCCAATTCTTTCATATGGCCAACTACCGGAAAATGATGCGTGTATTGCCAGATGAGGTTAGGCAGCATGATGAACAAGGCCAGCAAGGCCGCAAAATAAAGATGTTTATTCCTGAAAACCGCTCGTTGCTTCGAGATCAGCAAAGCTGGAATTAAACCCGCAGCCAAAAACACAATACTGTATTTGTTTAAAAACCCCAGCCCTAGTGCAATGGCTAGGAAATAAAGAAATCTATTTTCTTTCGTATCAAAAAACCTGATCAGGATGAAATAAACAGCTGTCCAGCTTAAAATATCGAATGCATTCGGTTGAAAAAGTAAGTCTAAGCGCCCAATAGCACAACAGATTAAGGCAATGGCCGACAAGGCTTTAGCGTATAAATTGCCTTTTAAGGCTTCCACAATTTTCCAGGTAAATACCAGGGTTGCCCCGCCGATGCTGGCTGATACCAAACGGACTACCGCCTCGCTACTACCCAATAATTTAATAATCAGCGCAAATATGGAAGTTACCGGTGGTACAGACTGAAAGCCCCAGGCCAAATGATTGGCCTGATCTAAGTGCAAAAACTCATCACGGTGTAAGCTATAAGCCGCATTGACCAATAAGAAAGGTAAAATCAGTTTTAAAATAACGAAAAAAACAAGAATCCCTAAATCTACCAGAGCAGACTTCGACTTTTTATGATTCATCTTATTTTCCATACCTGGGCGAATTTGGCCTATTCTTTATTCTTCGTATCAATCAATATCGTAACCGGACCGTCGTTTAATAAAGCGATTTTCATATCGGCCCCAAAAATCCCTGTTTTTACTTTTTTGTCTAACAATCCGGATAATTTCTCGATCATTTTCTCGTACAGCGGAATGGCGATGTCTGGTCGTGCAGCCCTCGTAAAACCCGGACGGTTCCCTTTCTTTGTTGAGGCGAATAATGTAAACTGACTGATCAACAGGATGTCGCCACCAACATCAGCGAGTGCTTTATTCATCAATCCGTTTTCATCTCCAAAAACACGCATACCGATAATTTTCTGCGCCAGCCAATCCAAATCCTCTAAAGTATCGGCATCTTCTATACCCAACAACACTAAAAATCCGGTTTCAATTGCTCCTGTTACCACTTCATCAACCGTGCAACTTGCCTGTGTAACTCTTTGTAAAACTGCTCGCATTTTATACTACTTTTGCTCAATAAAATTGATATGCGCAAGATAAGTATTTTAGTGGTTTCTGTATTTCTCTTCTTTGGTTGCAGGCAAAAATCAATTGTTCATCCAACTTTTTATTATTGGAAAACTGATTATAAAAACAAAAAAGCAGAAACCGGTTATCTCGATCAATTTAAGTCGAAATCTTTATACGTACGGATTATGGATGTAGATTTTAATCCTGATCTGCAACTCCCAGTGCCTGTTTCGCCGATTAAATTTTCAGATCCTTTACCTAAACAGGTTCATATTATTCCTGTTGTATTTATCGTAAACCAGGTTTTTGACAAGATTGACACCATGCAAACAGCGGTGATGGCCAATCGCATTGCTAAATTTGTGGAGGCTAAGGTAAAACAGTCTGGACAACAAAACTACCAAGAGCTTCAGATAGATTGCGATTGGACCAAAGGCACCAGAAACAGGTATTTTAAATTTTTAGCGCAATTAATGGATAACCCACTTTTAAAGGGCAAAACCATTTCGGTAACCTTGCGATTGCACCAAATCAAAAATATGGTGTCGAGCGGGGTTCCCCCGGTAGAGAAAGGCATGTTAATGTGTTACAACATGGGTAACCTGCGTAAATACGGCGAACAGAATTCGATATTGGATCAGCACGAAATGGATGTTTACCTTAAGGATTATCTGGAGCAATATCCCTTAGCACTTGATGTTGCCTTACCCATTTTCGAATGGGCAGTGGTATTCAGGAACGAACAATACGGAGGTATTTCAAAGCGGATTGGCAAAGTCCAGATCGAGGATAAAAAACTTTTTAAGCAGAGGGGAAATTCCATTCTCTACGACTTGCTGGCTGATTATCCCGCAGCTGGATTAAAACAGGGCGATGTGGTAAGATGGGAACAGATTTCTCCTGAAGATTTACTACATACCTCTAAATTTTTATCACGATATTTAGCCCCCAGAGACCGGAATCTTGTTTTCTACCATTTAGACACCGACCTATTAAAACATTTTACCCATGAAGACCTTCAAAAAGTTATCGCTAATTTTTAGTGTATTCCTGATTACTTTTTTCGGCGAAATTGCCGTAAATCTTGCCTGTGGCGGTGAGATAGATCCCTACGATTATTACATTTCTTATTTCCACAACAATATTGAAGGAGATGAATATTCTCCCTTCGCCTATAACCAGATGGTGTACCTGAACAGTGAAACGGATATAGAAAGCGAGCCTGATATCAACAGCCGTGAATGGGCAAAATACCTCAACGTAAAAAAGGAGGATGTGCTAAAAGTAATGTACAAAACCGACAGTGCCACTGATGTAAAACTGGTGAATTTTGATGGAAATCTTTCTCAATTACCGGATAGCTTACAACAGAACAGTTTTATCCAGGCCTTAAGCAAACGCAAAGAACCTTTAAAGTATTATCAATTCGCCAAAAGCTGCGAACCGCTGGCCAATGTAGATTTTAGTCTTTGGGACCCAAAACCACGCGATACCACAACGATGGGCTCAAAAGCCAAAGAAGCTTTGAAATTAACAGAAGCTGAAAAAGACGATTTCCTGAAACTACGTTATGCTTACCAATCGCAACGTATGTTCCATTTTGCCGGTTATCACAGCGAAAGTAAATCAACTTACGAGAAATATATTAAAACAAGCAAGCTCAACAGTTCGGTTAAGGGCTGGGCATTGGCATTGTATGCCGGATCGACGCGCAGGTTGGGCAATCCTGAAGAATCGGCCTTTTTATTCTCGAAGGTTTTTGCGAGTAATCCCGAACGACGAGTCCAGGCCTATAAAAATTATTATTATACCAGTTCGCCCGTTAATGGGGCATTGAAATATGCCAAAACCAATAACGAGAAAGCCAATATTTGGGCAATAAATGGATTTGGTGATGCTGATTCGGGTATAGAAAGCCTGAATAAAGTTTATCAGTACGAACCGAAAAGCCAGCTTAACGGCACGCTGCTGGTGCGCGAAGTAAACAAATTAGAGCAAGATCTTATCGAGGCAAACGATATTGCCAAAATTGGCTATAATTATTATTTTTCTGATAATGGCAATCCGAAATATAAAGACAGTTTAAAAAATATTAACCTAAAACACCTGAATGAAATCAGGAATTTTGCTGTAAAACTGGCCACGGAGAAGAAATATCCTCAGCCTGAACTGGGTACCTTAACCGCCGCTTATTTATCATGGATGGAGAATAAAGATTTCTTAGCCTCAAATTACCTGGCCATATTAAAACCAGATAAATTACCGGAAAGATTACGCGATCAATATCGAATCACCGATTTATTGATCAAGGCCAAAAACATCAAAAAAGGAAATCCTTTTAATGAGAACGATTTATTGCCGACCTTAAAATGGCTTGATGAAAAACGTTTTGCAGAAAACAGTGAGCAACCAAAAGGGCCATATTATTATGATACTGATCGCGCCAGCAAACGCTTTAGCAGAACGACCAGAAACTTTTATCAGCAGTTATTGGCTCCAGCTTATTTGAGTATGGGCGATACCGCAAAAGCAGCATTAGCCATGGTTAAAGGCGACCTGGAATACAAAACCTTAAAAGAGAATTCGCTTTTCCAGAATATGAGTTATCAAAGCATTGCTTTTTGGCAGAAAAATTTGAGCCCGAAAAGTATGCAGGGGCTGGCCGTTTACAAAACAAAAGCAGCTGGTAATGATGTTACTGCTTTATTGGCCTCAGCCTTAAACCAACTTAAAAATGATGACTTTTATGAATTGTACGGTACTACTTATTTACGTACACATCAATACGATAAGGCTGTTCAAATGTTTGCAAAGGTTTCTCCAAACTATAAATATTTTAATCCAGAAAACTGGTATGGAGATGAATCTAATGCAAAACTTTATGCTAATCCTTTCATCGAAACGATAAACGATTATCCGAAAAAGTATGTAACGGCGAAAGCATCCATTACCAAAAAAGCTTTTGCGGCCGAAATGCTCCGCTTACAGAAATTAAGCATTAGCGATAAAAAGAACGCTGCGCTTTATTATTACAAAATGGCGAATGCTGTTTATCAAACTGGTTATTATGGCAACAGCTGGTTTTTAATCAGCTACGACTGGTCATCATATGACAACAGCAACCCGGCAAAATATGTATATGATGGCGATTATAAAAAAGCGCAAACAGCAAAAGCCTGGTATTTAAAAGCCAGGGCATTAAGTACCAATGCCGATTTTAAGGCAAAATGTACTTTTATGTTGGCTAAATGTTTGCAAAAGCAGATTATCATGAATGCCAATCCGCTATCATTTTATTATTACGATAAAAAAGATGTGAAATGGAGAAATTTTATCAAGGCAAATTATAACAACCCTTATCTTAAAGAATTAAGGTTTAGTTATGCAAAAACGCCTTTTTATGCTGTCGCAGCTGGCGAATGCAGTTATCTGGGAGATTTTATCAGGCCAAAAACGCAATAGTCACGTTTGACCATTAAGAAGTTAAGTTAGTTAATAAAAATGCAGTCGTCATCTCGACCGAAGCAACGCGGAGTGGAGAGATCTTTAGCTATAGATTTAGCTTCGCTGAGCACTACGTGGTTCTCGACTTCGTTGCACTCCGCTCGAAATGACGAATTTATATTGATGAGACAATTACTTATTTTATCCTAACTTGCCTGACTATTTTACCTAAACCCTAAACCCTAAACCCTAAACCCTAAACCCTAAACCCTAAACCCTAAACCCTAAACCCTAAACCTTAAAACTACCACCTAATCAGCGCACTGGCCCAGGTAAAGCCTGAACCGAATGCCGCGAGGCAAACCAGATCGCCATCTTTAATTTTGCCAGCTTCCCAGGCTTCACATAAAGCTATCGGAACAGAAGCAGCCGTGGTATTGCCATATTTTTGAATATTATTAAAAACCTGATCATCATTTAGGCCTAACAACTGTTGCACATACTGACTGATACGCAAATTGGCCTGATGTGGCACCAACATATCAATATCTTTCTCCGTTAGGTTATTTGCCGCAAGGGCCTCTTTAATTACTTCAGGAAATTTCACCACTGCTTTTTTGAAAACCGACGGACCATCCATATATGGCAAAGCTGCGCCACTGTCTAAAATTTCCTGCGTCATAAATAACCCACCTAATTCTTGCTCAGGATAGGCAGGTTTATCTTTCAACCATTTATTGGCATGAGCGCCTGGATAATACATGGCCAGGATTTCGGCATCGGCACCATCGCTGTGTAAATGTGTACTTAAAATTCCTTTCCCCGGCTCGTCTGTAGGTTGCAGTACCACAGCACCAGCACCATCACCAAAAATAACCGATACATTACGGCTTCGTGTTTCAAAATCCATGGCAAACGAATGTTTCTCGCTCCCCACTACCAGCACATTTTTATACATGCCTGTTTTTACAAACTGATCGGCCACCGAAAGTGCATATACAAAACCAGAACATTGATTTCTGATGTCCAAAGCACCGATCTCGCCCATGCCCATTTCTCGCTGCAGCAGCACACCACATCCCGGAAAATAATAATCGGGGCTCAAGGTAGCAAAAACAATAAAATCGACATCTTTAGCGGTAATCCCGGCTCTTTCTATAGCAATTTTGGCCGCCTCGATGCCCATGGTGGTAGTGGTTTCCTCATTGCGATCGGCAAAACGACGTTCTTTAATACCCGTACGTTCCTGAATCCAGGCGTCGTTGGTATCCATAAAACGGCTTAGATCATCGTTGGTATATACATTTTTCGGAACGTAGTAACCTATTCCGGCTATTTTAGACTGGTGCATACTCGTATATTATTTGGTTAACAAATGTATTAAAAGGGACGGAAGAATATGTAAAATGTACGATGTAAGATGTTGTATGGACTTATGTTACTGCACCTCATCCATTTTACCTATTCCATCTTACATTAAAACTATTACATCTTCCATAAAAATAGTTATTTTTGCACCATGTCTACAGAAACCAAAGAAGAGACCTTTACGCTCGAAGAAATTTTAACTTCCCTAAAAACCGTACATCGCCTTATTTTGTGGAATGATGATATCAATACTTTCGATCATGTGATTTATTGTATGATGAAATACCTGGATTATAACGAATCGCAGGCCGAAAAAATTGCATGGAAAGTGCATAATGATGGAAAATGCCCGGTTTTGGAAGGCTCATTTACCGAAATGGAAGTTTACCGTAAAATTTTACAGCAAGAAGGATTAACGGTTTCTGTTGATTAAGGCTATTTTCCGGCGAATCGTCATGCTGAACTTGGTTCAGCATCTTTCCTGCAAAATAGACCCTGAAATAAATTACCTGCGGTGAGCTCGCCAAGGCTCGGTTCAGGGTGACGAGCTACAAAAAACGCAGCCAGGTATTACCCTTCCAAGCCCTTCAAAAGTTCATTTAATCCAGCCTGTGTAGTCTGCGTTTTATCTTTAGCGTACCAGCCATGAAGTTTTTCGGCTAAAATTGGCATATCAGTACTTTCTTTTTTCCACTCTTTTAAAAGCTCCTGCAAAATTTGTGGTCTTGGACCCCAGGTTCCTAAAACTTGGTCTGTTGATTCATTTAACACAATTAAAACCGGAATAGCTCTTCCTCCATTGGTTAAATGCGCATCAATTAATGGCAGATTTTTATCTCTAAGCACAAATTTCAGGTCAATTTTACCTAATGAGGCCGTCGCGATTTTATTAAATACCGGAACAATCTGAGCAGCATCGCCACACCACCCTTCAGTAATCACCAAAAATTTATAATTCCCCTTAAGGTGATCAATGGTTGAAATCAACTCATCAGTTAAGCTGATCGTTTTATCCACACGACTCATCCTTTGCACATTCATTTTAGTATAGTGCAAATCGTAAGTTACATCACCAGTAGCCTTTCCCTCTAACAGAAGTTGGTCAATCAATGCGCGGTAGGTTAAATAGTCTATGCCTTGTTCCTCAAAAATTTCGCGATAATTTATCATAAGATTTCCTAAAATTACAGCGCAAAGGAAAGGAGAAATTCAATGAAAATAATCACGGATTTGCAAGAAAACGCAGGCGATTAATTGCACAGATTTTGGGATTACACAGCTGTTTCAGCTGGCAAGAAAAAGAATTCTATGATCGTATAAATGCTGATTTTTGTAGTGTCCCATTTTTGATTAAACCCGATAGGAGCGAAAAACACGAAGGTGAGGAACGAACCAAGGCTTTGAAGCGGATAGCGGGACCGCTGCAACCGAAATGAACAGAAACCTGCTTTTCGTATTTATAACATTCGCGTTTAAAAAAGATCTCGAAATAAATTACCTTCGGTGAGCCCGCTTAAAGCTCGGTTTACTGCGTGGCTTTTCGCAGCGCTACAGGTCAGGGTGACGATTGCATCACTAAGCTTCCATCAACTTAGTTACATGTTGTGTTAAGGCTACAAAATCTGCAACGGTTAACTGCTCTGCACGTTTCTCAAAATAAATATGATCGTCCATTTTATCTTTAGGCATTACCGCAGAAACCGCATTACGCAAAGTTTTTCTCCGCTGGTTAAAACCAGCCTTAACCACCCGCCAGAATAATTTTTCATCGCAGTCTAAAGTCTCCACTTCATTTCTGGTCAAGCGGATCACTGCCGAGTGCACTTTTGGCGGTGGATTAAATGTACCCGGTTTAACCGTAAACAGATACTCAATCTTATAATAAGCCTGAAGAAACACACTTAAAATCCCGTACTCTTTGTTACCCGCAGGCGCCGCACAACGTTGGGCAACTTCTTTCTGGAACATGCCAACCATTTCTACAACCTTGTTGCGGTTATCTAAAATCTTAAATAAAATCTGAGAAGAGATGTTGTATGGAAAATTGCCGATAATGGCAAACTGACCTGGGAAAATAGCATCGAAATCGAGTTTCAGAAAATCGCCATTAATCAACCGGTCGCCAAGCTGAGGGTATTTTTCATTCAAAAAATGGAAAGATTCGGTATCGATATCAATCAGATAAGTTTCTAAGTCTGTACGTTGCAACAAAAAATCAGATAAGATCCCCATTCCAGGCCCTACCTCTAAAACCTGTTTATATTTATCGGTATTCACCAAAGCCTCCACAATGCGGTTGGCAATGCCTTTATCGGTTAAAAAATGTTGACCTAAATGTTTTTTCGCTTTTACTAAACTCATACCCCAAACCCCTGAAGGGGCTTTAAAAATTAAAATTCTTTGCAAAGATAGGCTTATTATTTCTTTGCAAATCACTTTGCGTACTTTGCGGTTTCATTTTTTTTAAAGGGTTTAAACGAAAATCAGTAATTTGCGCTAAAATTTTCCAGTAATTATGAGCAATAAACTTAAAATTGGCATCAGTATAGGCGACGTGAACGGTATAGGTTTAGAGGTAATCATTAAAACATTATCCAATCCTGCCATTTTAAATTATTGTACTCCAATTGTTTATGGCCACACCAAGGTTTCATCTTTTCATAGAAAGGCAAATAACCTGGGCGATTTTAGTTTTAATGTTGTTAGCCATGCCAACCAGGCACAGCCAAAAAAGGCAAACATGATTAATTGCTGGGAAGAAGATGTAAAAATCGAATTGGGTCAGGTTACGGCAACCGGCGGAAAATATGCCCTCTTATCATTAGAGCGTGCCACAGCCGATCTGGTAAATGGCGATATTGATGCGCTGGTTACGGCCCCGATCAATAAACATAACATTCAGTCAGAAACTTTTGCTTTTCCCGGCCATACCGAATACCTGCAGGAAAAAAGCGGCAGTAAAGATGTGCTGATGTTTTTGATCAGCGAAAATTTACGCGTGGGTGTGGTAACTGGTCACATCCCGGTGAAAGATGTTCCGACCTCAATCACAAAAGAAAAAATTATCAGCAAATTAAAGCTGATTAACGAAAGTTTAAAAAAAGACTTCTGGATCGAAAAACCAAAAATTGCGGTTCTGGGCTTAAATCCTCATGCCAGCGATAATGGCTTGTTAGGCACCGAAGAAGCAGAAATTATTACACCAGCTATTCAGGAAGCTTACGATAAAGGTATCGTTTGTTTTGGTCCATACCCGGCTGATGGCTTTTTTGGCAATGGCAGCTACAAACAGTTTGATGCAGTTTTGGCCATGTACCACGATCAGGGTTTAATTCCTTTTAAAACACTGGCTTTCCATAATGGTGTAAACTATACCGCTGGTTTAAATTTCGTTCGTACTTCTCCCGATCACGGAACAGGTTACGATATTGCAGGTAAAGATTTAGCGGATTCGACTTCATTTACCGAAGCTTTATTCTCAGCTATCCACATTGTAAAAAACCGTAGAGAACAAGAAGAAATGTTGGGCAATCAATTACGCACAGGCGGTAAAGTGGTTGAAACACAGTTTGACATTAAGGATGATGCTTCTTAAGGTAGAAGGCTGAGGGTAGAAAGGTGGAAGGTTTGCAAATCGCGCACCTGTCTTCCGAATTCGGACACCCGACACCTGACTTATTGAAAACTTAGGTGTATTAAGGTGTCTTAGGTGGTCAATTTTTTTTGCAAAGCAAGGCCTGTTTTTCATCGGTTCCGAAAGCCCTGCTATGCGTTACAATCTTTTTTGTAATTGCCAGGCTGTGCTGTTAAATTACTGCAACAAAAAAGGATTTCCACTTCTATCAGGTTTATTTTAGTTAAAATTGTGCATCAAATTTAAAATGAGCGGCACTAAAAAACCTAGTTACATTCTCCCCACAATTGTTATTGCGCAGTTTCTATGTACTTCTTTGTGGTTTGCAGGCAATGCGGTATTACCCGATATTGTTAAAAACTTCCCTACCGAAACCAATCTGCTGGCCAATCTGACCAGCATGGTGCAGTTTGGCTTCATCAGTGGAACATTAGTTTTCGCTTTTTTTGCCATTTCCGATATTTTTTCACCTTCAAAAGTGTTCTTTATCTGCGGCATAGCAGCTGCGTTATTTAACCTGGGCATCTGTGTGGAATTACCCAATGTTCACTTATTATTGCTTTTTCGCTTTTTAACTGGTTTTATGTTGGCTGGAATCTACCCCGTTGGTATGAAAATAGCATCCGACTACTTTAAAGATGGACTGGGAAAATCCTTAGGTTTTTTAGTTGGTGCATTGGTACTTGGCACTGCATTTCCGCATTTGTTAAAAACATTTACAGCAAATTTTGCCTGGCAATATGTAATCTTTGCTACATCTGCTTTATCTGCAACTGGCGCTTTGGCGATCTTGTTGTTTGTACCCAATGGTCCGTTTAGAACTGTCGGGCAAAAATTTAATTTCCATTCTTGTTTTAATGGCTTCAAAAATCCGCATTTTCGATCTGCTGCTTTCGGTTATTTCGGGCACATGTGGGAACTTTATACCTTTTGGGCATTTTTACCCGGCATGTTGCTGCTTTTCAATACTACACATCCTCATGTTACGCTAAATATCCCACTGTTTTCCTTCTTAATTATCGCATCAGGAGGCCTATCCTGCATGATTGGCGGTTTGCTCTCCCAAAAATTTGGGGCAAAACGGATTGCCACCATTGCCTTAAGCCTATCTGGCCTATGCTGCTTGCTCTCTCCTGTTTTTCTATTCAGCGGTTCGGTTTATCCTTTTATGATATTTTTATTTTGCTGGGGTCTGTCTGGCACGGCAGATTCGCCATTGTTCTCTTCTTTAATTGCCAAACATGCACCCGAAAACCTTCGGGGAACTTCGTTAACCCTGGTAAATTGTATCGGTTTTGCCATCACAATTGTCAGTATCCAGGCGATTAATCTGTTAGCTAAAGAAATAAATTCCCATTATCTTTATATGGTTTTGGCTATTGGTCCAGTTTTGGGTATTGTGGCACTATTAAAAAAGCATAATGATGTAAAATGAAGAAATTCCAACTCATAATTGCTTTGTTATGCCTAATCAATATACAGGCATTTGCTTGTACATGCTATGAAATCACAACAAAGCAGGCTATTAACGGTGCGCAGATTGTAATGAAGGGGAAAGTTATTTCAAAAATTTTAACACATAACCTTTCTGATATAAGCACAATAAAAACCAGCGATACCACAAATATTCATTATGTAATGGCTCATAGGATTTTAATGGCAGTGGTGAAAATCAAAATAAACAAGCTTTACAAAGGAAAAATTTCCTCAGACACTATCACAATGATCACTCCGAAAATGAGCGCAAGTTGTGACTTTAACTTTCAAATCGGCGACGAATATATTGTATATGCAACCAACCACGACACGACATTTATGTCAAGCAAATTTGAGCGAAAATCAAAAGACATCAATACCTATTGGACGGATCAGTGTAGCAGAACCATGCTGTCTAACCAATCAGAAGAAGATCAGATAAAAAAGATATTAAAAGGAAAAAAATCAAAATGAATTCACAATCACCTATCATAAAACCAGCAGAATTAACCTGGTTAAACCAAGACGATGAAATCGTAATTATCGATGCAAGTGCCGGGTCAAAAGCCAGATACGACGAACAACACCTGGCCGGCGCCCTCTTTGCCGATGTAAATAACGATTTAGCTAACATCGTAGATTTTGCGGTGGGCGGAAGACATCCTTTACCTACTTTCGGGCAATTTTCAGCTGTTTTACAGCGGCTCGGCATTACCAAAAACAGCCATGTGATTGTTTACGATGATAAAAACGGTGGTAACGCAGCTGCAAGGCTCTGGTGGATGCTTAAAGCTATCGGCCATAAAAAGGTACAGGTAATTGACGGAGGCTTTCAGGCAGCCGTTAAAGCGGGCTTCCCAACAACTGATAAAATAGAAATCCCAAAATCTGTTGAGCAATATGAAATCACAGCCTGGAACCTGCCACTATCAGATATCAACGAAGTTGAAAAAGTAGCCAAAACCGACGATCACATCGTGATTGATGTGCGCGATGCCAACCGTTTTGCAGGCCTTACTGAACCGATCGATTTAATTGCAGGCCATATCCCAGGTGCGGCAAATATTCCCTATACCGAAAATTTAGATGCTTCAGGTGCTTTCCTCGCTCCCGAAATATTGAAAGAAAAATATGCTGAAGCCCTGGCACATGTTAAACCCGAAAATGTAATTGTACACTGCGGCTCGGGCATTACCGCCTGCCACACGCTATTAGCAATGGATTATGCAGGCTTACCAATTCCTAAACTTTATGTTGGCTCGTGGAGCGAATGGAGCAGGAATAACAAAGAAATGATTTTGGCAGATTAGCCTTCTTACAGACCTTACAGGTTTCTGAAACCTGTAAGGTCTTACAGTATTTCAATTAACATTCTGAAAACCTGTTCGATTAACATCAACAATTTTTAAAAAACATTTTTAATCTAATTATTTTATCCCTACATTTGCAGGCTAAAATTTTACAGTACTTTGAACCCACTAAAACAATTTTCATTACCGTTTACCGGATTAAAATTGGGAACTCATCAGTTTGATTATGAGCTTGATGACCGCTTTTTTAATGCATTTGAGTATTCGTTAATTAAAAGCGGAAATTTAAAAGTAGACCTGGAACTTGAGAAACAAGAGACCATGTTGCTTCTAAAATTCAAAGTTATTGGTACCGTAAATTTAGATTGCGATAAATGTTTATCTGAGTTTTCGTTACCGGTAAATCTTTATGAAAGGCAGATTGTAAAGTTTGCTGAAGATGAACTGGAGAGTGACGACGAAGAAATTATTTCGCTAAGCCGTAAAGATACCGAGATTGATATATCTGGTCCTTTATACGAGATGATTAACGTAGCGGTACCTTATATCAAAAACTGCGAGCAGGCAGATAAAGATTGTGATCAGGAAATGATTGATCGTTTAAATCAATTATCGATCGAGAAGCAGGCTGAAGAAAATGAACAAACAAGCGACCCACGTTGGGAAGCCCTTAATAAGTTAAAAAAATAATTAGATTATACACCAATGGCACATCCAAAACGGAAAATCTCGAAACAGAGAAAAAATAAAAGAAGAACACACTATAAAGCTGTTACTCCTTCTTTAGCAACATGCTCGGCAACAGGTGCTATTCACGTACCTCACCGTGCTTACAACGTTGATGGTAACTTATACTACAACGGCAAACTGGTTATCGAAAATACTCAGATAGGGTAATTTTCTTAAAAAATTGTTTGTGTTTTCAGCGGCTTTAGTCATACCTTAGTCAACTGAAAAATTCAGGATTACACCTGACTTAACACAAACAGATTTTTTCTATGAAAATAGGCCTCGACATAATGGGCGGAGACTATGCTCCCAAAGCAATTGTTTTGGGAGCAATAGCTGCTCATCAATCGCTTAACGCTGGAGAGCATTTAGTTCTTATTGGCGATACCGAACAGATTAAACCCATTCTTGCAGAAGAAGGTTTTAATCCAGATCATTTTGAATACGTTCATACTGATGAAGTAATTGGTATGGGCGAACATCCCACCAAAGCAATCGTTCAGAAACCAAATTCGAGCATAGCAGTTGGTTTTAACCTTTTAAAAGAAGGTAAAATCGATTCTTTCGCAAGTGCTGGTAACTCTGGAGCCATGTTGGTTGGCGCAGTTTTTAGCGTTAAAACCATCCCGGGCATTATCCGCCCTTGTTTATGTACCATTCTTCCGAAAATTAAAGGCGGCACGGGCTTACTGTTAGATGTAGGTGCAAATGCCGACTGCAAACCCGATATTTTATTACAATTTGGCGTTTTAGGCAGTTTATATGCAGAAAATCTTTTGCAGATAAACGATCCGAAAGTAGCCCTGATGAATATTGGCGAAGAAGATGAGAAAGGAAACATGTTAAGCATGGCTACTTTTCCGTTAATGAAAGACACCAACCTCTTCAACTTTGTTGGTAATGTGGAAGGAAGAGATTTATTTAACGATAAAGCCGATGTAATTGTATGTGATGGTTTTACCGGAAATGTAATGCTAAAATTAGCAGAATCGTTTTATGTACTGACCATTAAAAAGGGACTTAAAGATGAATTCTTCGATCGTTTTAATTATGAACAATACGGTGGAAGTCCGGTTTTAGGTGTTAACGCTCCCGTTGTTATCGGACATGGAATTTCTAGTCCGTTAGCTGTTAAAAATATGGTTCTGCAATCCAGGGAAATGATCACCACAGGATTAGTAGAAAAAATTAGAATGGCATTTAAATAATTTATTAAAATTCTTAAAATGAGTAAAATTCACGCTGCTATTACAGCAGTAAATGGTTACGTTCCCGACTATGTGCTTACAAACGCAGAGTTAGAAACCATTGTTGACACTTCGGATGAATGGATTACCAGCAGAACGGGAATTAAAGAACGTAGAATTTTAAAGGGAGAAGGTTTAGGTACTTCCGATATGGCTGTTCACGCTGTAAACGGTTTACTTAAAAAGAGAGGAATTGATGCAAAAGAAATTGAACTGATTATCTTTTGCACCACTACTCCTGATTTTACTTTCCCTGCAACAGCAAACGTTTTAGCTGATAAAATCGGTGCTACCAATGCCTGGGGTTACGATTTACAGGCCGCTTGTTCTGGCTTTATTTTCGGGCTTTCTACAGGTGCATCGTTCATCGAATCGGGAAGACATAAGAAAGTTTTAGTGGTTGGTGGCGATAAAATGTCGTCAATCATCAACTACGAAGACCGTACAACCTGTATCATTTTTGGTGATGGTTGTGGTTGTGCTTTATTAGAGCCAAATGAAGAGGGTTTTGGTATTCAGGATTCTATCCTGAGAACAGATGGTGCAGGAAGAGATTTCTTAGGCATGAAAGCAGGTGGTTCGGTTATGCCGGCAACACACGAAACTGTTGATGCCAGATTACATTTTGCACACCAGGAAGGCCCAACAGTATTTAAATTTGCGGTAACCAATATGGCCGATGTTGCTGCCGAAATTATGGAACGCAACAGCTTAACTGCTGATGATGTGGCATGGTTAGTACCTCACCAGGCGAACAAACGCATTATCGATGCTACTGCCAACCGCATGGGCGTTACTACCGATAAAGTAATGATCAACATCGAACGTTACGGAAATACAACCAACGGCACAATTCCTTTATGTTTATGGGAATGGGAAAGCAGACTGAAAAAAGGCGATAACATCGTTTTGGCTGCATTCGGTGGTGGTTTTACCTGGGGTTCGGTATACCTTAAATGGGCTTACGACACTAACTAGTCAGAAGTCCTTAGTCCGGAGTCCGATTAATGGCCTTCAGCAATAAAAAAATAAAACAAAAAAAGTATAACTTAGTTAATTCAATAAACACTATTTTTTACATAACTAGCCTAAAAAATGGATATCAAACAAATACAGGAACTGATTAAATTTGTTTCTCGTTCTGGAGTAAATGAAGTTGCTATTGAGCAGGAAAACTTCAAAATCACGATCAAAACAAACCAAGCACCAACAGTTGTGCATGCTACCGTACCACAGGCTCCGCTTGTACAGGCTGCTGCCCCTGTTGCTACAGCTCCTACTGCTCCGGTTGCAGCTACACCTGCTGTACCAGCTGCAGAAGACACTTCAAAATACTTAACCATCAAATCTCCGATGATCGGTACTTTCTACCGTTCGGCTAGCCCAGACAAACCAATGTTTGTTAATGTTGGCGACGAAATTAGCACAGGTAAAGTAGTTTGTATTATCGAGGCAATGAAACTTTTTAACGAAATCGAAAGTGAAATTTCTGGTCGTATCGTTAAAATCTTGGTTGATAATGCTTCACCAGTAGAATACGATCAACCGTTATTTTTAGTAGAACCTATTTAAAGATTGACGTCACCCTGAATTTATTTCAGGGTCTTCTTTTTAAATGGATGCTGAAATAAATTCAGCATGACGATTATTTTAAAACAGAGACGAAACGTAAAAAATTATGTTTAAAAAAATACTAATTGCCAACAGGGGTGAAATCGCTTTGCGTATTATCCGTACCTGTAAGGAAATGGGCATCAAAACGGTTGCTGTTTACTCTACCGCAGATCGCGAAAGTTTACACGTACGTTTTGCTGATGAGGCTGTTTGTATTGGCCCCCCTCCTAGTAAAGATTCTTATTTAAATATTCCAAATATTATCTCGGCTGCAGAATTAACTAACGCCGATGCCATACACCCAGGTTATGGTTTCTTATCAGAAAATGCTAAATTTTCTAACATTTGCCGCGAGTACAACATCAAATTTATTGGTGCAACACCAGAGCAGATCAATGGCATGGGCGATAAAGCCTCTGCAAAAGAAACCATGAAAATTGCCGGTGTACCAACCATTCCAGGATCAGAAGGTTTGCTTACCAGCGTTAAAGAAGGTATTGCAATTGCAAATGAAATGGGCTATCCGGTGATCCTAAAAGCAACTGCCGGTGGTGGTGGCCGTGGGATGCGTGTGGTTTGGAAAGACGAAGATTTCGAAAATGCATGGGATAGTGCCCGTCAGGAATCTGGTGCCGCCTTTGGTAACGATGGTTTATATTTAGAGAAATACATTGAAGATCCACGCCACATCGAAATCCAGATTATCGGAGATCAGTTTGGTAAAGCCTGTCACTTATCAGAACGCGATTGTTCAATCCAACGCCGTCACCAGAAATTGGTAGAAGAATCTCCTTCTCCTTTCATGACCGATGAACTTCGCGTAAGAATGGGCGAAGCCGCTATTAAAGGTGCAATGGCCGTAAATTACGAAGGTGCTGGTACAATCGAGTTTTTGGTTGATAAACACCGTAACTTCTACTTCATGGAAATGAATACCCGTATTCAGGTAGAGCACCCGGTTACTGAAGAAGTGATTAACTTCGATTTAATTAAAGAACAGATTAAAGTTGCTGCCGGAATTCCGATTTCGGGTAAAAACTACTTCCCTGATATGCACGCGATTGAGTGCCGTATCAACGCCGAAGATCCAGCAAACAACTTCCGTCCTTCACCAGGTAAAATCACCAATTTCCACTCTCCGGGTGGCCATGGTGTTCGTGTTGATACACACGTTTATGCTGGCTATTCAATTCCTTCTAACTACGATTCGATGATTGCTAAATTAATCTGCGTTGCACAAACGCGCGAAGAGGCAATCTGTACAATGGAGCGTGCTTTAGGCGAATTTGTAATTGAAGGGGTGAAAACAACCATTCCTTTCCACCTGCAGTTGATGAAAGATCCAAACTTCAGAGCAGGAAATTTCACTACGAAATTCATGGAAACGTTCGAATTTTCAGAATAATAAAAGTATTTCTATACTTAATCATACAAGGAGGCTATTCAAATCATTTGGATAGCCTTTTTTATTGCTTTAGATTTCAACTATTGCCGGATAAACGCCTGATAATTAATATTTAACGCCAATGCTGTAGCGTTTAATTAATTCGCTACGTTTAATAACAAAACACTCCAAATATGAAAAAAAATCTAATTAACGCGTTACTCCTCCTACTTGTTTTCGCTGTATTTACAGGATGCAAAAAAGACGAGTATGAAATGATACAGATCGCAAAAATGATTTCTGTTCAGCAAATGAGGGCATTGCCTGTAGGGATGACCAAAGCTATTCCTGCCAAAAGAACCGGAAAAATATACATTTACAACGATTATCTTTTCATTAATGAGCCCAACGAAGGTATTCATATCTACAACAATGCTAATCCGAGTGCTCCTGTAAATATGGGCTTTCTAAAAATTCCAGGAAATGTAGATTTAGCAATCCGTAACAATATCCTTTATGCCGACAATTTTATTGATTTGCTCGCTTTTGATCTCTCCAACATGGGCAATATCAAACAAGTTAAGCGAGTAACTGATGTTTTCAATCAATTGGGTACCACCGGCGCTCAAAAGTATATTTACATCTATAAAGACACGTTGGTAAAGAAAGAGACAAGTAAAGTATATTATAATGACGTGGTCGCTAACAGCAGTAGCTCTTCCGGTCAAGGGGGATCGATGGCCAGGTTTACCTTGATGGATGATTATTTATATACTGTTGGTATCAATAATTTAAGTTTATTTGACGTTAAAACAGCATCAAATCCAACTTTTCTGAAGGTAATTAATTTAGGTTGGGGTGTCGAAACCATTTTTCCTTACGAAAATAAATTATTTATAGGCACCAATAGAGGTATGCATATTTTTAGTGCTACCGATCCGGCCAATCCTGTTCAACTCTCTACCTATAGCCATGTTTTTGCCTGCGATCCCGTGGTTGTTCAAGGAAAATATGCTTACGTTACTTTACGTACAGGCAATACGTGCAGGCAGGCCAGCAATCAATTGGAAGTGGTAGATATAGAAGATCCCACCAAGCCTAAACAGATTGCGGTTTACCCTATGCAAAATCCTCATGGCCTAAGCACCAGTGGTAATTATTTATTTCTATGCGAAGGTAACTATGGAATAAAGAGCTTTAATATTACCGATAAAACCAAAATTGGCGACAACATGTTGCAGCATTTAAGTACTATTAAAAGTTTTGATGTGATTGCTGGTCCTAAATCCTTAATCGTTACAGGAGAAGATGGCGTATATCAATTTAATTATAACGATGCGGCAAAATTAAGGCAACTCAGCTTAATTAAAGACCAACTTTAAAACTACTGCCATAGCTGGGTTCAATTTTTGCAGTCATTTCTCATAATAATATAAACTATTTCTATATTTAACACGTAAATACCATTCTATTCAAATAGAATGGTATTTTTGTTTTCAACATGAGCGACACTAAAAAAACTTCACTTACAAAAGCTATCGGGCAAAAGAGCACCACCTTAGAGGCAGAAATGTCTTTTTTCGATCACCTGGATGTTCTCCGTAAACATTTAATCAGAGCCGTAATTGCCATTGCCGTTTTTACGGGTATCGCTTTTTACTTCAATGAAGAAATTCTGGATAAAATAATCTTCGGACCTAAAAAACCAGATTTCTGGACCTACCGCATGATGTGTAAACTGGTGGAGCATTTTCCATCATTGGGTAAGGATATGTGTATCACCAAAATTAATGGTGAAATTATTAATACCGAGATGGCTGGACAATTTAACCTCCAGCTTAATGTTTGTGTAATGTGCGGTATTGTGGTTGGTTTTCCTTATTTATTATGGGAAATCTGGCGTTTTATTAAACCAGCCTTACACGAAAATGAACGCAAATCGGCCAGTGGTTTTGTATTCTTCGCATCGGTACTTTTCATTGTTGGTATCTTTTTCGGATACTTTGTGGTATGCCCATTGTCAGTTAACTTTTTAACGGGTTATACGGTAAGTGCCGAAATCAAAAATACATTCACAGTAGATTCCTATCTATCATCTGTTGCCACTTTAACTTTAGGTACAGGGATTATCTTCGAACTTCCGGTTATTATTTTCGTTTTGTCGAAACTTGGGTTGATGACACCAAAGCTGATGAGATCAAGCAGAAGATATGCCGCGGTAATTATTCTGATTATTGCTGCTATCGTTACGCCAACACCTGATATTATGACGATGCTGATTGTAGCTACGCCATTGTTCTTACTTTATGAGCTGAGTATTTTTGTTTCGGCCTATATAGAAAAAAAGAAGAAAAAGGCTGATGCTGCTTTCTATGCTAACTAACAAAAACATTACGAATAGATTTTATAATTCTCTATAAATTTGACAATGTCTGATACAAAAATTAAAATTGCTATTGGAGCGGATCACGCCGGGTTTGAATACAAAGAAATATTAAAAGATTTTTTACAGGATTACGAAGTAAAAGATTTTGGTACATACTCAGAGAATTCTGTTGATTATCCGGATTTTGCCCATCCGGTGGCCTCTGCAGTAGAAAACGGAGAATTTACTTACGGAATTTTACTTTGTGGATCAGCCAACGGTGTAGCCATTACGGCTAACAAACATCAGCAGATCAGGGCAGGTTTATGCTGGGAAAATGAAGTTGCTTCATTAGTGCGTAAGCACAATAACGCAAACATTTTATGTATCCCGGCAAGATTTGTTTCAGCAGAACAAGCCAAAGAGATTACCACAACTTTTTTAAGCACTGAATTTGAGGGCGGCCGTCACCAGAACAGGGTTGAAAAAATTTCGTGTTAACCAGAAACTTAACTAACTATTATCATAATGAACAAAAAATTTTTAACCCTTGGCCTGGTATCGCTTGTTACCGCAAGTTGCTTTAGCCAGGTAAAGCCCCTTATACCGAATAAGGATGCTATAAAATTCAGTAAGGCCATTAGTCCTGAAAATGCATACAAACATCTTTCAGTACTGGCTTCAGATGAATACGAAGGCCGTGAAACGGGAACAAAAGGCGCCTGGATGGCTGCTGATTATATCCGCGATTATTTCAAATCTTTGGGTTTAAAAGCACCAGTAAATGGCAGTTATTTCCAAAAAATTGATTTGGTTAACGTTACATTGAAAGAAAGTCAGGTAACAGTAAATGGTCAGCCTAAAGAATACCAGAAAGATTATTTAGTATCACCCAGCTTAATCAGCGATCAAGGTTTTACTTTCTCGGCCAACGAACTTGTATTTATTGGTTATGGTTTAAAAAAAGACAACTATAACGATTTTTCAGGCACCGATATTAAAGGGAAAGTGGTTATCATGTTCAATGGTGGAGACCCAACCATAAAACCGGGTACAAGAATTGATAGAGCAGCTTACCGTGCAACACTTGAGGCAAGGGCAAAATATTTTGCAGAAAACAATGTTAAAGCCATTATTCTGATCGATCCGGCAGTGGATAGAATAACCGAAAACACGAAACAAACCCTTAAAAATGGTAAGGTAATGGTGAAAACCAATGCCGCTATCGAAGCGCAAAAGCAAAACGACATTCCACGAATCTCGATATCGGTTGCTTTAGCCAACGAATTGTTAAAGGCATCGAATACTACCGTTGCAGACCTACAAAAGAAAATAGTAGATAGCCAGGCTCCTGCCTCACAGGTATTGAATGTACCTTTCTCTGCTAGTGCAGCCAAAACAGAAACACCAGTTAGATGTGAAAACGTACTGGGTTATTTAGAAGGTTCTGATCCGGTACTTAAAAAAGAAGTATTGATCTTAACCGGCCATTACGACCACATTGGACTAGAAACAGATCCGAATGCTAAAGATAAAGTAAACAACGGAGCGGATGATGATGGATCAGGAACTACCGGCGTTTTATTAATGGCAAAAGCATTTACAGATGCTAAAAAAGCTGGAAAAGGTTCTAAACGCAGCATCCTTTTCATGACGGTTGTTGGTGAAGAAAAAGGTCTTTGGGGCTCTGAATGGTATTCGGAGCATCCGGTTTTCCCTGTCGAAAATACTATTGCTGATTTAAATACCGATATGATTGGCCGTACAGGTGAAGAATATTTAGGCAAAGCAGATTCAGCAAACTACATTTATTCGGTAGGTTCGAAAATGTTGAGCAGCGATTTAGCCAACATCAGCGAGCAGGTTAACGCAACCTATACCAAAATGAAACTGGATTATAAATACGATGATCCAAAAGATCCTGAGCAAATTTATTACCGTTCAGATCATTACAACTTCGCGAAATTAGGCATTCCGATCATCTTCTATTACGATGGAATGTTGCAACAAGATTACCACAAACCTGGTGATGAAGTAAGTAAAATCAACTTCCCGCTTCTGGCGAAAAGAGCAAAATTAACTTACTTTACCGCATGGGAATTAGCCAACAGAGCTAAACGTCCCGCAGTAGATATGGATGGAAAAGGTAATCCAAAGAAATAATAATTCTAAATTTAAGTCCCGATCTAACATCGGGACTTTTTTATGCTTAATGATGTAGCTTTCTATTTCAAGATTAAAATGTTATTTTTGATAAAACCGAGTTATGGATCAGTTGCATATTTTAGAAAAAATTAAAATGATCCCTGTTGCCTATCAGCAAGAGGTAGAAGACTTCATTGATTTTATTTTACAAAAGAAAGTAAAGAAAAAAGATGAAGAAAAAACCAAAAGGAAACTTGGCCTACTGAAAGGAAAAATGAAAATGAGTGATGATTTCAATGCACCATTGGATGATTTCAAAGATTATATGTAGTGAAAAAGTATTTGCTTGATACCCATGTTTTGCTTTGGATGTTGGATGACAATATTGCATTATCTAAAACGGCAAGGAAAATCTTAGAAGATTCAACTACCCAAATCTATTTAAGCATAGTTAGTTTATGGGAAATCACAATAAAACAGTCTCTGGGCAAGCTACAATTAGAATATTCATTAGACGAACTTATCAATTCTTGCTACGCAAGTAATATTACCATTCTTCCTATAGATTACGGAACATTAAAGATACTTAAGGCTTTGCCGTTCCTACATCGCGATCCATTTGACAGGATTATTATCGCGACGAGTATGGAATTAGGTTTAGACCTTATTTCCAGTGATGAAATAGCTAAAAAATATACCACCAGAATTATCTGGGAATAGTCTATTCAAAAAATAACAATTTTCGTTGTATTACTTTTCTAAAATAAAATCGACATGGTTTCCTATCTTTGATGTGATAACGAAATGGTTAAAAACTAAAATCAGTTAATATTCGTTACCCTATTACAAAATAACTATTGATGAATATTGCCGAGGAATTTTTAGAGAAATCTGACGAGAAAGCTTTCGATCTACCGCATCGTAAAACCATAAATTATAATATTGGTAAATATAATGCAGCTGTTGAACGCGGTTTATCAAAATTCGAAAATTTAGAGGCATCTAAAAAAAAGGCACACGTAATTAAATGGCGTGTAATGGAAAACCTCGATAAATTCCTGCCAGAGTTCGAATCAAATTTCCAACGGCGTGGCGGTAAGGTAATCTGGGCAAATGATGCCGAAGAAGCTCAGCAGGAAATCCTCAATATCATCAAAAGAAACAACGGTAAAACGGTTATCAAATCAAAATCGATGACTACCGAGGAAATCCACTTAAACGATTTTCTGGAAAAGAACAACATCGAATCTTTAGAAAGTGATCTGGGCGAGTACATTGTTCAATTGCTTGGTCAGGCGCCATATCATATTGTTACCCCGGCCATGCACCTGAGTGCAACAGATATCGCCCAATTGTTTCACGATAAATTTGGCACACCTATCGATGCTACGCCTCCGCAGCTGGTACAAAAAGCAAGAGAATTACTCCGCGATAAATACCTGAATGCCGATATCGGTATTAGCGGCGGGAATTTTTTAATTGCTGATACGGGAAGTATTGCCTTAACCGAAAATGAAGGCAATGCACGTTTAAGCACCACATTTCCTAAAATCCATATTGCGATAGTAGGCATCGAAAAGGTAATTCCTTCTATTGCCGACCTGGATCTGTTCTGGCCTTTACTGGCATCGCACGGCACCGGGCAAAACTTAACGGTTTACAACACCATTTTAAGTGGTCCTCGCCAGCCCAATGAAACCGATGGGCCGGAAGAAATGTATGTGATTTTACTGGATAATGGGCGTACCAATTTATTAGCCCAAAAAGACCAGCGCCAAGGCTTATACTGTATTCGTTGTGGTGCATGTTTAAATGCTTGTCCGGTTTATAAAAATATTGGTGGCCATACTTATAATACAACCTATAGTGGGCCAATCGGTTCGGTTATCACCCCGCATTTAAAGGGTATGGAGGAGTTTAAACATTTAAGCTATGCATCCAGCCTTTGTGGCAAATGCTCGGAAGTATGCCCGGTAAAAATCGATATTCATAAAATGCTCTTACTTAACCGTAGAGATGCTGCTGCAGGGCACGAAAATGGCAAAAAGGAGGAAATTGGCTGGAGCATGTTCAGCAGAATGATGCAAAAACGCAAATGGATGGATTTCTTTGGTGGGAAGTTTAAAAACTTTATGCTCAAAAGGTTCTTCAAGAAGAGCTGGGGTAAATACCGGGAGATGCCTAAAGTTGCCGATAAATCTTTTGCTAAACAATGGGAAGAAATGAAAAAAAGTAAGGAATCTTAAGTTAAGGCTCATTAGTCAAAATAACCAGATATGCAATTTAAAAGAGGTGATAAAGACGACAAGTTCTTACTGAACTTATACAGAAGATTACTTTACCCTCGGATGGTTGAAGATAAAATGCTCAAGCTTTTGCGTCAGGGCAGAATTGGTAAATGGTTTTCGGGCATTGGCCAGGAAGCCATTGCAGTGGGCAGCACTTTAGCCATGCAAAGTGATGAGTACATTTTACCCATGCACCGCAATTTGGGTGTTTTCACTTCACGTGATATTCCTTTAAAAAAATTAATGGCTCAATGGCAAGGCAAAATTACCGGTTTTAGCAAAGGCCGCGACCGCTCCTTTCATTTCGGTACGCAAGAATATAAAATCATCGGGATGATATCCCACCTGGGTCCGCAGATGGCCTTAGCCGATGGCATCGCGCTGGCGGATGTTTTACGCAACCAGCCCCACGCTACTTTGGTTTATACCGGAGAAGGCGCAACCAGCGAAGGCGATTTTCATGAGGCGGTAAATGTTGCCGCAGTTTGGAATCTTCCCGTTATTTTTCTAATTGAGAATAACGGATACGGCCTTTCCACTCCAAAATCAGAGCAGTTCAGATGCAAAAACCTGGTGGATAAAGCCATTGGTTATGGCGTAGAGGGCATACAGATCGACGGGAATAATATTTTAGAAGTTTACGATACCATCAACCAACTGGCTATGGAAATCAGAAAAGATCCAAGGCCGGTTTTGGTAGAATGCCTTACTTTTCGAATGCGTGGACATGAAGAAGCATCAGGTACTAAATATGTTCCGCAAGAATTATTTGATGAATGGGAAAAGAAGGATCCGTTGAATAATTATGAAGCGTATTTAATTGAGCAGGGTGTTTTAACACCGGATACCGTTATCGACATCAAAATCCAAGTAAAAAGAGATATAGAGCTGGAAATTGAAGAAGCTTTTAACGAGGATGAGCCGATAGCTAATGCTGATCAGGAAGAGACCGATATGTATTTCCCATACAGGCAGCAGGTTATTCAGCCCGATGAATCTTCAACTGAAAAAAGATACCTGGATGCGATAACAGATGGACTGGACCTGGCCATGCAAAAGTATCCTAATCTGGTTTTAATGGGACAAGACATTGCTGATTATGGTGGGGCTTTTAAAATTACAGATGGTTTTACAGCCAAATATGGCAGAGGCAGAGTGCGCAATACCCCAATTTGCGAATCGGCCATTGTCGGTGCAGGTTTAGGCCTGTCTATAAATGGTTATAAAGCAGTTGTAGAAATGCAATTCGCCGATTTTGTAACTGTAGGCTTTAATCAGATTGTGAATAACCTGGCCAAAACACATTACCGCTGGGGCGAAAAAGCTGATGTGGTGGTGCGTATGCCTACAGGTGCCGGAACAGGTGCTGGTCCATTCCACTCACAAAGCAATGAAGCCTGGTTTACCAAAACACCAGGGTTGAAAATCGTTTATCCAGCTTTCCCCGAAGATGCGAAAGGTTTACTGCTTGCTGCAATCGAAGATCCAAATCCAGTGCTCTACTTTGAGCATAAATACCTTTACAGAAGTTTAAGCGCTCCTGTTCCTGATGGTTATTATACGACAGAAATTGGTAAAGCCGTTAGGCTTGCTGAAGGAGATAAATTCACGATTATTACTTACGGACTGGGCGTACACTGGGCTTTAGATTATATGGAGCAATATCCGGAAAGTGGTGCTACATTAATTGACCTACGTACATTACAGCCCTGGGATAAGGAAACTGTAAGCGCAGCAGTTAAAGCAACCGGAAGGGTTTTAATTTTGCATGAGGATACCTTAACAAATGGTTTTGGGGCCGAGCTATCTGCCTGGATTGGCGAACACTGTTTCGCTTATCTGGATGCTCCTGTAATGCGCTGTGCGAGCTTAGATACCGCCATTCCAATGAGTAAAATATTAGAAGAAGATTTTCTAGCTAAAGCAAGACTAGCCGAAACGATTGATAAATTATTGAAATATTGAGAAGGTTAATTGTATAAACTGTTCAAATCGGTTAATTGCTAAGGTAAATCTACAGTTAACCAATTTATACAATTAACCAGTTAAACATAAAGAATATATGGGCAATTTCAAAGTCGAAGGGAATATCATCAACATCACCAAGCGGAATATTTTCTTTGGCGAAGTAGCCGTTGAAGATGGAAAAATAAAATCAATCACCAAAATTTCTGAACAGAAAGAAGGAGCGCATTTTATCTCCCCAGGCTTTATCGATAGCCATGTGCATATCGAAAGCAGCATGTTAATTCCAAGTGAATTTGCGCGGTTGGCGGTTGTTCATGGAATAGTATCAACCATTAGCGATCCGCACGAAATTGCCAATGTTTGTGGGATGGAAGGTGTGGAATTTATGATTGAAAATGGCAATACCGTTCCTTTTAAATTTAATTTTGGGGCGCCAAGCTGCGTTCCGGCTACGGTTTTCGAAACGGCTGGCGCTGAATTAAATCACGATGATGTAAAGGCACTTTTAGAACGTCCGGAAATAAAATACCTCAGCGAAATGATGAATTTCCCAGGTGTGCTTTATAAAGATGAAGAAGTTTTAAAAAAGATTGCCGCTGCGCACCAGTTGGGAAAACCTGTTGACGGACATGCCCCAGGCTTACGCGGTGATGCGGTTCAACAATACATTAATGCCGGAATTTCTACCGATCACGAATGTTTTACTGCAGAAGAGGCACTGGATAAATTGCAACGTGGCATGAAAATCCTGATCCGCGAAGGAAGCGCCGCCAAAAATTTCGAAGCACTGATCGATCTGCTGAACGACTGGCCAGAAATGATGATGTTCTGCAGCGATGATAAACATCCTGATAGTTTAGTTGAAAATCATATTAATCAGCTTTGCGCAAGGGCAGTAGAAAAAGGAATCGACATATTCCATATCCTTAAAGCAGCCTGCATTAACCCTATCCTACACTATAAATTGGATGTTGGTTCACTCCAGATCAATGATGATGCTGATTTTATTGTACTTGAAGATTTAAAAAACTTCAAGGTAAAACAAACCTATATCAATGGGTTATTGCTTGCCGAAAATGGAAAAACAATAGGTAATTGGGTAAAACATGTCGAGGATCGCGAGTCGGTAAACCACTTCGACTGCAGTTTGAAAAAGGTAGAAGATTTTACATATCCATTTACCGGACAAAAAGAAATCCCTGTTATTGAAGCATTAGACGGGCAATTGATTACCAACAGGTTATCGGCCAAACCAAAAGTTTTAAATCAAAATATCATTAGTGATCTGGAAAACGATGTCTTGAAAATGGTAGTGGTAAACCGTTATCACGATGCACCTATTGCAATATCCTTTGTAAAAAACTTTGGCTTAAAACAGGGTGCCATTGCATCAAGTGTTGCCCATGATAGTCATAACATTATTGCCCTTGGTGCCGATGATAAAAGTATCTGCGAAGCCGTAAATCTGGTAATTGCAGCAACTGGTGGTGTAGTGGCATTGGGCAATGGGAAAAAAGAAGTTCTGGCCTTACCGGTAGCAGGCTTGATGAGCAATCATAATGGCTACGAGGTTGCAAAAAGTTATACCTCCATAGATCAGTTTGCAAAGGACCTGGGTTCTACCCTACTTGCACCTTTCATGACGCTTTCTTTTATGGCTTTATTGGTGATCCCTCACTTAAAATTGAGTGATAAGGGCTTATTTGATGGGGATGAGTTTAAGTTTGTTTAAATTATTTTACCCCCTCAATCCGATCAATAAAGACGTTAATCAATTTAAAATCTTTGTTAAGTTCAATTATCTGAGGCCAAAGGTTAGTAAGAACATCATGAAACCGGTTCATTTTCATGTTTCCTAACTTAATATGAATAACTTTTGGGGGAGGATTGTGTAGCAAAATACGTGAGGAAAAATCACTGTCTTTAGTAATGATGGTTAAGTTTTCTAATTGAGCATATTTCCAGATTTCGGTATCCGACCATTCATCGCCAAGCTCATATTGATGGACATATTCTTCAGAATTCCACAAAGAAAAGAATCTTGGCAAATTTACATCAATAAGAAAAACTTTTTGCATTAAGCTACAGCTTGCTTAATTATAAAACTATGGTTCATTAATTCAGTTGCATATAGCATACAAGCAGTAATATCCTCAGCTTCCAAAGATGGGTATTGCTTCAAGATTTCCTCCGAAGTCTCACCTGCTGCTAAAAATTCCATTATCGTTTGCACAGTAATTCTTTTACCTCTTATAATTGGCTTACCACTACAAATATTTGCATCAATGTATATACGGTCAAAAATCTTTTCCATAACTTAAAGTTAATCAATTAGTTTAATATCAGCTAATCTTATTCCACCACAAGAACCTCGGCTAAAGGGTTAAACAAATACAATCGTTTATCATCCAAACAAATACAACGATACCGTTTCCTGATTCTTTCGCCTTTGGTAAAGCGCCGGCCATCTTTGATTTTAAAAGTGGTATTAATGGGCAATTGTTCTAAATGTAAAGTCTCGGTTTTATTGCTATCGTATTTTTTTAAAGCACGCGATAAATGCAGATCGGAACAACTTGAAGCCGCCGGGTTAGACATATAGTTATCAATCGCTCTATGGATATCATCAGGAAAGATATTCATGTCAAAAAAAGGAACCATCATGCGCTGGAAATTCTTCTTCCACTCTGAGCCATGTGGTTTTACTTTATTCTTGAAATCGTTCCAGGTGAGTAAATGGGCAAACTCATGTACGGTAGTAACCAGAAAAGCGTAATGGTTGAGGTTAAAATTCACCGAAATGCGATGGCCTTTACCTTGATAAGGATGACGGTAATCGCCTAGTTTTGTAGAACGGGTTTTGGCAATTTTAAATTCACACTGAAAATAATCTATCCACTTTGCAATTAGCGGTGCCGCTGGCTCGGGCATGTACTGCGCTAAAACTTTAACCTTTTCCACGAATGCTAAGATAAATAATTTTAAGGTTTAACCACAAAAGAGACAAAGTTTTACACAAGAAAACAGAATCTTCTTGTAGCTTAAAACCACAGAGTGGGCTAAGTTTGCCCCAGAGAAAACGGAGATGTTTTAGTACCCATTAACAATAAAGTTTATAAGCTCAATAGATAAATAATCTATTTTGGGAAAAATGTGCTGTAATTCTTAAACATACAGTCGTCACCCTGAACCGAGCCTTAGCGAGCTCACCGAAGGTAATTCATTTCAGGGTCTATCTGGCAGAAAAGATGCTGAAACAAGTTCAGCATGACGATCAGATTTATAGAACAATCATTCTTTATAAACGCGCGCTAGCAAATCTGGTCCGAGACCAGTATAAATATCTATAGCAAGCCCGATCATATTCTAGTTAATAAATCCTCTTCCATGATCCTTTGTGTTCTCCGTGCCTCACGCTGTTCTCTCTGTGGTTAAAACTCGTCCTATTCTTCTGATGGAAACAACGATGCCAGCACCAGTTTAATCTCTCCGAAAGAATAATCTTTCCCCAAAAACTCCCTTATTGTAGCCATTGATTTTGTTTTCTGGCTCTCCACCGCATCACTGATATTTCTGATCTTATTTGCCTTTACCAGTTTGGTTACATCCAATTGTTGGGTTGAAACATAATAAGCCAGGTGGCCCTCAATAGTACCGGCAGAAAAACCACGTTCTTTTGCAATTTCATCAATGGTTTTGCCCTGCTCGTAAAGCTCAAAGCTGACCAGCTTGGTGTCGGTTTTTGGCTCTTTTTTCTTTTTCTCAGCTGCTGACTTTACTTTAAGTGTTTCGCCTTTTAACTGGATTGCCTTTTGGAGCTGATTATTTCTTTCAACTGTATTTAACAATGCATCGGTATCGGCTTTGCTAAACTCTTTCCCTGCAATGAGTGCCTGCAACAAGGCTTTGCTTTTATGCATTTTTTTCAATTGCTCATATACCAGAATTTCGAGTTCTAACAGTTCGGTAACATAAGTTTTAATTTGCTTTTCTTCCTTTATCACTTCAATTTGAGCCAAAAAACGATCTGAAATCTCCTTAACCAGCGGATTAAAATATTTTAAAGCAGCCTCTACCCTTTTCGATACATTAAATAAAGTATGTTCGGTTTGCTGTGCGAAGAGATTTTTCAGCTGATTCACAAATGTATCCGCTGTTGCCGTTATTTTTTGAAAGTCGGTATAAATAGTATCGGTCCAATCTTCATGTTTCTGCTTGGCCGATTTTTCACTTTTATCAAACGTCTGACGGTGCTCTTTTAAATAGTAGCGGATCAGATTCAGATCAAATGCAGCAAGCAGGTAACTGCGGATAAAAGTATAACTTTCTATACTGATCTGTTCGTTCAGTACTTCTGATGGCTGCTTCGTTTTAGAAAAATAATGCACATTCTGATCTTGTTGTAAACCACTATCGCGCAGGTGAGAAGTTAAAACCAAACCTTTTAATGAGCGTAAGCGCGATAAGGCCACATAAGCCTGACCTGGCGCAAAAGCATCACCAACATCTATAATGGCTTTATCAAAGGTTAAACCCTGGCTTTTATGTACGGTTATCGCCCAGGCTAGTTTAATAGGATATTGAATAAATGAACCAGCTACATTTTCCTTAATCTCGTTGCTTGCTTCATCCAGCTTATATTTTACGTTTTCCCAGGTATAACGGGAAATCTCTATGACTGTCCTATCCTCAGGGAGTTCAATTTCAATGATATCTTTCTCGATATGATGTACCACGCCGATTTTGCCATTGTAGTACCTTTTCTCGGCTGTCATATCATTTTTAATGAACATCACTTGTGCACCAACCTTTAGCTCTAAACTTTTATCATTCGGGTAAGCGTATTCATTAAATTCGCCCTGAATTTTTGCTTCAAAAAAGTAAGATTTACTTTTCAGCTGGGCTAGTCTTTCGCGGTTAATGCTATCTGCCTTATTGTTGTGCGTGGTTAATGTGATGTAGTTTTCATCGGCCGCAGGTTTAAAATCTTGCTTAAAATGCTGTCTCAGTAAAGCGGTATCTTCAGTCGTAATTTTATTGTTCCGAAGGTTGTTCAGCAGATCGATAAATACCGAATCATCCTGACGGTAAATTTTATCCAGTTCGATATAAACTGGTGGATTGTCCTGCAGGGCCAGGGCATCGAAAAAATAAATGCTCTTATAAAATTTGGCCATGATGCGCCACTCATCGTTTTTGACTACAGGCGGTAACTGGTGCAAATCGCCGATAAACAACAACTGTACCCCGCCGAACGGAAGATTTCTGTTCCGGCGTACATAACGTAAAGCAAAATCGATGGCATCGAGCATATCGGCCCGCAACATACTCACCTCGTCGATGACCAGCAACTCCAGTTCCTGCAACATGCGGCGTTTATTGCCCTGCATGTTTAAATGTTTTACTAAAGTTTTTGGCGTATTGAAGTTGAAATTGATATTTTCATTGATCAAGCCTCCGGCAGCATCTGGGAAGAAAGAACCGAATGGAAGTTGGAAAAGCGAATGGATCGTTACCCCCGATGCATTGATTGCAGCGATACCGGTTGGTGCCACAATTAAGGCTTTTTTATGTGTAAGTTTAATCAGTTTCCGTAAGAAAGTTGTTTTACCTGTACCTGCTTTTCCAGTCAAAAAAACGTGTTTCGAGGTATAATTAACAAATTTAGCCGCAATTTCTGCAGGCATAGAAGTTTCTTCTAAAGTGGGCATCGGCAGTAAAATTTTAGTTTACAATAAACGGAGGGATGAATAAAGCTAAACATTTTAGCACAAAACTAAACAATGATTGATGAGAAAATTAAATTTTCGGAGGATAATTTTTGATTTAAGCATTTGTTTAATCAACACAGTCTTAGTTAGCCAGAATAAAAAATCTTAATAGAATTACTGCAAAAGCAACCTAAACCTGACAGAAACGACAGCTCCCGTCCCGATTTTACATCGGGATTCGTCGGGACTATAGTGTATGGCAGGACTGTAATAACAAAAAAACCACTGTCCCTGCTTTTCTAAATCTATTCAACCACACTATAAAACAATACAACAACCTAACAATTAATGATAAAGCTTTTTCTTATCTTTGCGGCCTGATGAAGCAACAATATTCAAATCTTATCGCTGTTAAATTCCTTTAACAAGGTTTCATCAATCTTTACACCCAAAATTTTATTATGCTTAACCCTGAAATAGAAAAACGTAAAACCTTTGCCATTATTAGTCACCCCGATGCGGGCAAAACCACACTGACAGAAAAGTTTCTGCTTTTTGGTGGCGCCATTAATACTGCCGGGGCGGTAAAAAGGAACAAAGCGAACCAAAGTAATACCTCCGATTTTATGGAGATCGAAAAGCAGCGTGGTATCTCGGTGGCCACTTCGGTAATGGGTTTCGAATACAGTGGTAAACGTATTAATATTCTGGATACACCTGGTCACAAGGATTTTGCTGAAGATACCTACAGAACGTTATCAGCAGTGGATAGTGTGATTTTAGTGGTCGACTGTGTGAAAGGTGTGGAGGAACAGACGGAAAAACTGATGTCGGTTTGCCGTATGCGTAATACTCCGGTAATCATTTTCATCAACAAAATGGACCGCGAGGGTAAAGAGGCTTACGATTTACTAGATGAAATTGAAGAAAAACTAAACATCAGCCTTTGCCCGCTTTCCTGGCCTATTGGCCAGGGACACACTTTTAAAGGTGTTTACAGCATTTACAACAAACATTTAAATTTATTCAATTCGGATAAAACCAAAGTAACTGATTCGGTTGTGGCGGCAAGTGATTTAAATGATCCATCTTTATTAAATTACCTGAAAGAAAACGAAATCAATACCTTAAAAGATGATGTTGAATTGGTTGACGGCATTTATGGTAAGATAGATAAGGATTTATATACCGATGGTCTGGTTGCTCCTGTGTTTTTTGGTAGTGCGATCAATAATTTTGGGATAAAAGAGCTTTTAGATACGTTTATTGATATCGCTCCAAGTCCCAGACACAGGGAAGCTGAAGAACGTGATGTATTGGTGGAAGAGAAAAATTTCAGCGGATTTGTGTTTAAAATCCACGCGAACTTAGATCCGAAACACCGCGACAGAATTGCCTTTTTAAGAATCTGTTCAGGTAAATTTGAACGCAATAAATTCTATTACCATACCCGTCAGGATAAGAAATTAAAGTTCTCTAACCCGATGGATTTTATGGCGAACGAAAAAAGTATTGTGGAAGAGGCCTGGCCGGGCGACGTAGTGGGCTTATACGATAGCGGTAACTTTAAAATCGGTGATACTTTAACCGAAGGCGAAAAACTGCAGTTTAAGGGAATTCCTAGTTTCTCTCCTTCAATTTTTAAAGAGGTGGAAAACATGGACCCCATGCGTACTAAACAGCTGGAAAAAGGTATTGAACAATTAACCGATGAAGGTGTGGCACAGTTATTCGTGATGCAACCCGGAAACAGAAAAGTGATTGGTGCCGTTGGTGAACTTCAGTTCGAGGTAATTAATTTCAGGTTAGAGCATGAGTATGGTGCAAAATGTCGTTTCCGTACGCTGAGTTATACCCGATCGAGC
Organism: Pedobacter sp. GW460-11-11-14-TSB4; assembly: GCF_059423705.1. Taxonomy (NCBI): domain Bacteria; kingdom Pseudomonadati; phylum Bacteroidota; class Sphingobacteriia; order Sphingobacteriales; family Sphingobacteriaceae; genus Pedobacter; species Pedobacter sp. GW460-11-11-14-TSB4. Next base: position 163,664 of record NZ_JBWKYI010000009.1, on the reverse strand, counting down.
TGGGTAACTTCTACCGACAGAAAGAAACTGGATGAATTTGTAAAACGTAAACAACAGCACATCGGCTTCGATAAAGAAGCTAATCCGGTTTATCTGGCAGATAGTGAATACATGATTAATTTAACGAAACAGGATTATCCTGATATTGAGTTCCATAAAACCAGTGAGTTTAAGAGTTAAATTGAATAAGAGAATGATTGAATGAGAGATTCAATCATTCCCTTATTCAATCCTTATTTCCTCCCGCTCATATCCCAAACTTTAAGCTTATTTAATACCGCTTTACCACCGTTGGAAAAAGCAGCTAAACCCGTGGCTTTTTCATCGGGAAAAATCATCGTGCTAATTACCTTTTCGCCAGCATTTCCGAAAACTTCTAACGAAGATTTATCAAACAGCACCTGAAGTTTAATTTTACCATTTACCGAATTTACGGCTGCAGTTTGAATGATGTTCTTATCATTTTTAATCCCTTTCTCTGAACGTGTGCAATCAACATAAAGTTGTTTTTTAATAGCATCATAGCCAACTTCTACTTCCTTAACAACATTTCCTTTCTCATCTTTTAGCTGAGCAAGTTTAAAACCTATTTTTTCAGCATCGCTGACAGAAAATTCGGCATCAATCCAATAGGAATTTTGGCTGGTGCCTAAGTCGATATGCTGATCGATAATAAGGTTTTGCCTGGTGATTACTTTACCACCTGAATGTTTTTTCATGTTATCACCAATTAAGCTAGCAGGCTGCTGAAACAAGCGAATTCCTTCGGGTGTAGTTTTTAAGGCTAAATCTCTCGGGATAGACATCTGTCCTTTCCATGGGAATGTTTCTTTACCGCCGGGCTGTAACCAGCCCAATAAAATTCTTTGGCGTTTTGGTGCATCGTTCCAGGGAATGGCCGCATAAAAAGAATCACCCTCATCCACCAACAAGGTTAATTTTCCATCATTATCGTTTTTAAAGGTCTTGCCATCAAAATCGCCGACAAAATATTGCATTGTTGGTCCTTTTGGCCCGAACAATGAAATGGCCAACACCCATTTAGTATTGTCTTTATTTCCATCAACAGCCAGAGGAATAATAAAAGGACATTCCCAGCCACTCCCCTGATTACCTTGTTTCCCAAAATCGCTCAGCATGGTCCAGTCTTTTAAGTTTTTTGAGCCATAAAACCTTGCCTGATGCTCATCTACCATCGCAACAGTCATGATCCATTGCTGAGTGCTTTCATGCCACCAGACATTAGGATCCCTGAAATCTTTTTTGTTTAAATCGATGATGGGATTTTTCGCATAATTGGTAAAGCTTAATCCGCCATCGTTGCTATAGGCCATGTACTGCGATTCGTTGCGCTGCTTCGGAAGATCTGCGGTATAAAAAGCGACAACCGGCGCTTTTCCCTTTCCCAATCCGCTTACATTGCGCTTATCCAGCACAGCCGAACCCGAAAAAATCATGGTAGTCGTATCTTTTGTTATTTTTTCGGGAATAGCAACCGGAAGATGTTTCCAGTTCACCAGATCTTTACTGGTGGCATGGCCCCAGCTCATGTGCCCCCATTTATTTTCGAATGGGTTGTACTGATAATAAAGATGAAATTCACCATTCAGATAAATTAACCCGTTTGGGTCATTTAACCAATTTGATGGTGCTGTAAAATGATAAGTCGGCCTCCATTGAGGCGTAGGCTGTTGAGCGAAAGTACTTATCGAACAGCACATTAAAAAAGCGAGAATATATTTGGTCTTGAACATAATTGAATTCAAATTACAAATAAGAATTCAATTACTAAAACGTTTAACTAGTTTCCTGAGCGCTTTACAAAATTTTCTTCATCAACGCTATTGTATTGCTGATGCGTTTGTGCTAAACGCCTTTTAATTTTTGAGATTAGCAATCGTGGCGAAAGTACTTTAACACACTCTCCAAAGCCTAAAATTTCGCGTTCCAGTTCATAATTCAACACCACATCGATCCTGAAAGTGGTAGTTTTCTCATTTTTGCTCAATACCACTTGTGATTGATGCATAGGTTTCGTTAGCACATAAGGCGCATGATCGTTGGTAAACTCGAGGATTACTTTTTGCGCACGATCGCGTTCGTTTTTCGTTACACCAATCAGATCTTCATAATACCGATCGAAATCTACCCCTTGGTAGGCAACAAACGTTTCGTTGGGCAATTCCTGAAATTCTATAATCCGATCTAATGCCAGGTTTAATATTCCTGGCCGTTTTTTAGCCTTGCAGATTAAAAACCACCTGTTGCGATATTCTTTTAACAGATAGGGATAATAAATCCCTTGCTGCGATTGTTGCGCTTTGAAAGATTTATATTCAATCAATAGCGATTGTTTGTTCAAAACAGCCTGGTACAATGGTGGGATACACTCTAAACCTTTAACCAGCTTATTGCTTTCCAATTGGATATTATTGCCACTCTGTTTGGTCGATTTGTAAAGGTTATTTTCTAAGCGGGCAATCATATCGCTCATTTCGTCGAAATAATTAAAGGCATTAAACTGCTTGAGTACGCCAACAATTTCCTTCATTTTATCTACATCGGCATTATTAATCGGGGCTTTTGTAATACTGAAAGCTGGGTCTTCGTAAGCATAAAAGCGTTTATCTTTTACCACAATTGGCGCATTGTAGCCCAATTTGTCGCTCCGCATCAGTTGGATGTCTGCCTGAATGGTCCGCTTGCTTACACCCGTGGTAATTCCTTCCAGTTCGTACAGCGTTGCCGATACCTTTTCGATAATATCCTCTAATGTCCATTTACGGAAACGATTCTTCAAACAATCGTCGATGGTTTTGTACCGGATGAGCGCTAATTTATTTACGGCCATTTTTAATCAATTTGAGTTTCAGGGTAAATTCTGATCATTAAAGCTGAACTAAATATAAGAAAGTGTTTATCATCTACGCAATACAATTGCGCAATTGGAGAATAAAAACGAGTATTTAAACGGAAAACAAAATTTAATAAACTAACAATCAACACATTAATGATATTACATGAAAATAATTTATACTGCGCAAATTGGTCGCGTAGTGGTAGTGGCATCTTTGTAATGTCGCCAGTCGATAATGTTCTTTGATAAATATTAATAATAGCAATCTGATTTGTAAAAGGCAGTTCTCTGTTTTAAAATAATACGCGCTCTCCGTTAGCTTGTGCCAATTTACTGGCCTAGCCAGAAGCCCCTGTTCCCGATTGGTGGAACAGGGTAATGTAAGTGCAAATCAGACCAAATAAAGAAATTCTGATGAATAATCGGAATGGCAATACTAAATAAAACTGATCCAATGTTGTGGGTTTCGGAATAGCCCCAAAGTATTCGGGCAATATGCGTAGAATATGCTGATCAGGATTATGATAGACTGTCTAAACACGTTGTGTGTCGTGGGTTCGAATCCCACTTCCGAGCAATCGGAATAATTCAGGGGTAGAATAACAACAAATCATGCAGGTTCGAATCCTGCTTCCAACCATCACTTGGAATAGCAAAATGGTAATGCAATGGATTAGGGTTCCATCTTAAAAGAAGGGCAACTTTTCAAACCGCCCACCAAAACCAGCGTTGCGCAACCGCATTTGGCTTCAGGATTTTTCGAAATCCAACAAGCAAATCTGTGTTTTGTTCAGCAAGGATCAGTGCAGCAAGAAAAGATTTAAAAATCAAATGAGTTAAAACGAAAAGGCAAAATGCTTCATGAGCTTAGGCCTGAGTAGAAAAACAAAGTTTCATTTTTAAACAAACTTGACAAACTTTTACTTCCGCAGAAAACAGGTAAATGTTCTTCCGCAACGCTTTTAAAAGAATAAAATAAATTAACAATACTCATTTAAGTCCTTCCATTAGGGGAGGATTTAGGTGGGCTAACTCCAGAAAACATGAAAAGAGTAACCATTAACACCAATTATGTTGGATTGGTGTTTAAAAAAGGAAAATTAAAAAACGTTTTAACCGCAGGAACTTATTGGTTAGGTTTCGGTGAAAACATTACTTTGTACGACATGGCCAAAGAGTATTATTACTCGGTAGCTGAATTAGATATCTTGTTGGAAAACATAGATTTTGTGAATTTGATTCACTTGGTAAGTGTGGCCGATAATGAATTGGCTTTGGTTTATCAAAACAAAAACTTCAAGAATGTTTTAACCGCTGGCAGACATGCCATCTGGAAAGGTTTATCGACTTATGATTTTATTAAAGTAAATATCAGCAATATCAAAATCGATGAAACCATTGACAAAAATTTGTTGGAGAAAGCACCATTAGTGAATTACATCAGGGCTTACAAAGTAGAGTCATTCGAAAAAGCCTTGTTATTTATCGATGGTAAATTTGAAAACGTATTGGAAGCTGGAAACTACGTTTACTGGAAAAACAGTACCACCGTTCAGGTTTTAAAAACCGATATGAGGCAATTGAATATGGAGATTATCGGACAAGAAATCTTAACTAAAGATAAAGCACAATTGAGGGTAAACTTCAGTATTCAATATAAAGTTGATGACATCATCAAAGCCTTATTGGAGAACAAGGAATTTGAAAAACAATTATACATCACCATGCAATTGGCATTAAGAGAATCTATTGGCTTAATGACTTTTGACGAATTGATGGAAAGCAAGGAAAAAATTGCTGAAATGGTAATGGCCATCACTTTAGATAAGGTTGAAAATTTGGGTGTAAAATTAACCAACTGTGGTGTTAAAGACATCGTTTTACCAGGTGACGTTAAGGAAATTATGAACCAGGTTTTAGTTGCCGAAAAAAGAGCGCAAGCCAATATCATTACCCGAAGAGAAGAAACGGCCTCGACCAGAAGTTTGTTGAATACCGCCAAATTAATGGAAGATAACAGCATGTTGTATAAGTTGAAAGAGATGGAATACGTAGAGAAAATCGCTGAGAAAATCAACAACATCAGCTTATCGGGCAGTGGACAAATTGTAGATCAATTGAAGCAGATCTTCGTAAAATAAATTAAATTTAGAAACCCCTCGGTTAGGTGAGTATTACCTACCGGGGATTAATGAAGAATAAAATGAAAACCACAATAATAAACAGACTTACAGAAATAGAAAGATCAAATGATATCAAAATATTATTTGCATGTGAATCAGGTAGCAGGGGGTGGGAATTTCCCTCACCGGATAGTGATTTCGATGTCCGCTTTATTTATGTGCGCCCGCTCAATTTTTATCTTTCTGTTCAGGATAAGGATGATCAATTGGGTTTTCCTATTAATTATGAGCTGGATATTTACGGATGGGACATCAGGAAGGTGCTTAAATTGATACGGAAATCTAATACTACTCCTTTCGAATGGTTACAATCGCCAATCATTTATAGTGAACTGGGTAATTTTAGAAATGATTTATGGACACTCTGTCAATCATACTTTTACAGAAAAACAAATATCAATCATTATTTAGGAATAGCACACAGCGCACTAGAAACGGTGGTAAATGAAGACGAAATTAAAATAAAGAAGCTTTTTTATGTACTTCGTCCTTTACTTTCGGCTAAATGGTGCTTGGAGAAAAACACGATAGCGCCGATGACCATCGGGCCGCTTTTAACATTAATGCCCGAGCATCTTCAAACATTGGTAAGGGATTTAATCATATTAAAATCGACCTCAGCAGAAGGTTTTATCATCAAGATAGCTCCTGAGTTGAGCAGATACATTGATGCTGAATTTAAAAACTGTACTGAAGGAGCCAAAGATTTACCAAAAGAAAGTTTTAATGCAGAAATGCTTGATACATTTTTTAGAGATACAATAACCCGTTATGACGATTAAAGATTTAAAGGATAAAAATTTACTGTTGTTTGAATGTTTAAGCGGGAGTAAGGCTTATGGGTTAGATACTCCACAATCTGATACTGATATTAAAGGAATATATTATATGCCAAAAGAAATGTTTTTTGGTTTGAAGTATATCCCACAGATAAGCAATGAAAGTAATGATGAAGTTTACTATGAAATTGGCCGTTTTATTGAATTATTGATTAAGAACAATCCAAATATTGTAGAAATCCTGGCAACACCAGAAGAATGTATATTATATAAGCATCCCATAATGGATAAACTAAATATTGACATGATTTTATCAAAGCTGTGCAAAGATACCTTTGGCGGATATGCTTTAACACAGATTAGAAAAGCAAAAGGTTTGAACAAGAAGATTTTAAATCCAATGCCGAAGACCAGAAAAACAGTATTGGATTTTTGTTTCATCACAGAAAATTATTCATCTGTAAAAGCGAAAAGCTGGCTTGCAAAAAATGCTATTTCGAAAGCTGATTGTGGATTGTCGAAAATTCCAAATGCTAAAGATCTGTATGCCTTGTTTTATGATGCGGAGAAGAAATTGAATTATAAGGGGATTGCAAATAAGGAAGCGGCAAATGAAGTATCAGTCTCATCAATACCTATAGGAGAACAAGAAATCGCCTATTTGTTTTTCAACAAGGATAGCTATTCATCTTATTGCAAAGAGTACAATGAATATTGGGATTGGGTAGAAAAACGAAATGAAAATAGGTACAGCTTAAATAAAAGCCATGGCAAAGATTACGATGCCAAAAATATGATGCATACCATTAGACTTTTGCAGGTAGCGCTTGAGATTGTACGCGATGGAGAACTAAATGTAAAAAGACAAAATCGGGATGAGTTACTTTTAATAAAAAGAGGGGAACTTGATTATGACGAAGTATTAAAAATGGCAGAAAAACTAATGCTACAAACAGAACAAGAAACAACAAAAAGTAAGCTTCAGGAAAAACCAGATGCTCAACTAATCGAATCGATACTTGTTGAGATCAGAGCAGAACTTTATGCCGATTAAAAGATTAAACAATGAACAACAACATAACAGGAAAAAACCTTATAGCATTAGGTTATTCCGAAGGAAAAATAGTAGGTCTGGCTTTAGCTATCCTGAATGAAAATTTCAGGGATATTGAAGAAAAAGAATTACTGGCCTTATTTAAAAAAGTAAAAGATTATCCGGAAAGTTTTTTGGATGATGAAGTATTAAGTGTACTGGCAGCGGCTGTGATTGAGGAAGCCAATCCAAAATCAGACGAGACCATTGCACTGATCAACAACGCAAAAGAATATTCGATTTTCGGTGCTGATTATATCGAAGAAGGGGCCAGGAATCAAATGAATATTGCGATGAAACTGCCTGTTTCGGTAGCTGGTGCATTAATGCCCGATGCCCACCAAGGATATGGTTTGCCAATTGGTGGTGTTTTAGCAACCAGAAATGCAATTATTCCTTATGGTGTAGGTGTAGATATTGGCTGCCGAATGGCGTTGAGCATTTTCGATATTCCAGAGAAACATTATTTCGGGAAAGATGCCATGTACAAACGAGAGTTAATTGCTTTTACCAAATTTGGTGCAGGTCAGAATTTTAATGGCCGTGAAAAAGCCGACCACGATGTTTTAGAAAATGAGGCTTTCAACTCCACAGCTTTTCTCAAAAATTTACATGGAAAGGCCTGGGCACAATTGGGATCTTCGGGTGGTGGAAATCACTTTGTAGAATGGGGGATTATTGATTTTGCAGAACGCGATGAAATTTTAAATATCGATAAAGGGCGTTATGTAGCATTACTTACGCACTCAGGTTCCCGTGGATTGGGTGCAACCATTGCTGGTCATTATACCAAACTGGCAAAAGATATCTGTAAACTCCCGAAAGAGGCTACAAATCTGGCTTATTTGGATTTAAATTCTGCAGAAGGGCAAGAATATTGGATTGCCATGAACTTAGCCGGCGATTATGCTTCGGCCTGTCATGAGGTGATCCATAAAAGATTAACCAAAGCCATTGGCGCTAAAGTTTTAGCTAAAGTAGAAAACCATCATAATTTTGCCTGGAAAGAAATGCTTGATGGCGAGGAAGTGATTGTTCATCGCAAAGGGGCTACGCCAGCAGGTAAAGGGGTGATGGGGATTATCCCCGGAAGTATGACAGCACCCGGATTTTTAGTGCGCGGTAAAGGTGAAATGAGTGCTATCAATTCGGCTTCACATGGTGCAGGGCGATTAATGAGCAGAACAAAAGCCATTCAATCGATTACCAAATCGGATATGAAAGCCATTTTAAAAGATCACAACGTTACTTTAATTGGCGCAGGTTTAGATGAAGCACCAATGGCCTATAAAGACATTAACAAAGTAATGGCAGCACAAACCGAACTGGTTGATGTAGTTGCCAAATTTGAGCCTAAAATGGTGAGAATGGCTGATGATGGAAGTCGTGAAGATTAGTTTGGAGTTTTAGTCCAAAGTCCTTAGTCTGGAGTCTATAGTAAAATCGTCACCCTGAACCGAGCCTTAGCGAGCTCACCGAAGGTAATTTATTTCAGGGTCTATCTTGCAAGAAAGATGCTGATTCCCAAGCTTCGGGACAGTATGACGGTCGGGGTTAAGAGACAAATCAATGTACTTCTCAGGATAACTCAAAAAACCCTCTTCAAAATTAATTGAAGAGGGTTTCTATATATTTTATTAAAACCGACTTGCTCAGCTCCAGGTTAAATAAACCTGATTGAAGTGGAAACAAAAAGCTTTTTCAGCTTTTGTTGGAACAAAAAGCAGGGCTGCAGTAACCAGTTAGTACAACAATTGCGTTCCAAAAAAACGCTTATATTGTCCTATACCTACAGATAATTATTTCAACTTACTCAAAGCCGTTTTAATCCTTGGTAACATGTCTTTAATATCCTGCAGGGTACAAGCACCAACAGATGCCCTGAACCATGGCATGCTGTCTTCATTTCCGAAAGCAGAAAATGGCACTAATGCTGCTCCGGCTTCTTTGATCAGATAGAAGTTTACATCTGCACTGTCTTTTAAAATTTGACCATCTTCAGTTGTTTTTCCGATGTAATCGATTTTTATGGTTAAATAAATGGCACCCATTGGCTCCACGGCATCAACATTAAAGCCTTCATTTTTCAGTTCATTAAAACCATTGTAAAGGGCATTTAAACTATCCTGTATCTGGCCTTTAAAACTGGTCAAAAAAGTATCTACCTGTGTTTTATCATTAAAATAGTTAGACATCGCCACTTGCTCAGCTTTCGGTGCCCAGGCACCCATATGACCAACCAATGCTTTCATTCTATTAATAATATCTTCCGGACCAAAACCCCATCCTACACGTACACCAGTTGCAGCCAAACATTTCGAGCTACCATCAACAAAAACGGTAAACGGTCTCATCGCCGGACGTAAAGAAACCGGATTTACATGCTCTTTTCCGAAAGTTAAAAGCGAATAAATCTGATCGTACATCATGTACAGTGGTTTTTCATCAGCACCACGTGAAGCATTTTCTTCTAAAACGGCATCACAGATTTCAGCTAACGAATCCGCATCGAACATGGTTCCGGTTGGGTTTAATGGCGAGCACAAAGCCAATAAAGTTGCGCCTTTTAAATGCGGTTTTAATTGCGCAGCTGTTGGCATAAAGTTATGTGCAGCATCGGTTTCTACCGCAATTGTTTTTGCTGAAGTTAAATGTGAGTAGTGGTTATTGTTCCAGGATGGTGCAGGGAAAACCACGGTATCTCCCGGATCGATCAAAGCCAGGTAAGTAGCATAAATTAATGGACGGGAGCCACCAGAAACTAAAATACTATTCGTGTTGTATTCCAGTCCAAATCTATCTTTTAATAATTCAGAAACGGTTTCTCTCAAAGGCAGAACACCATCAGCAGGAGGGTAATTGGTTTGATTAGCATTGTACGCCTCCACAATTCCGGCTTTTAGTTCAGTTGGGATTGGGTAAATGTTTGCATCAAAATCGCCTATGGTTAAGTTAGCAATTGAAGCGCCTTTGCGTTTCATTTCATTAACCTCGTTACCAATTTTTATAATTTCTGAGCCAATTAATGAACTGGCTAATACTGAAACTTTCATACTTATATATTGAATGCTAATGTTAGCAGATTTATAATGCTTTAATTATTTTTTGAAGTTCTTTCTTATCAATACTACTTTCTTCTGATTTATCGTAGAGGGTTAACATATTGATAATTGTACCATCGGGGGTAGTTGAAACTAAATAAGTTACTATCCTAAATCCTCCACTTTTACCTTTTCCCTTGCTTTTTACAGCAAGTCTAATTTTGTATAAACCTGCACCTAGATCAGTACCTTGCTGCGGATTTTCAAGAAGTTTTTCTTCGAGTTCGTAGAGATCTTCTACTAAAGAAAGATATTTCTTTTTATAGACTTTGGCTTTTTTTATAAAAACGTTTGAATAAATAACCTCATTAGCCATTAAATATCTCTTAAACTTAAAGGCTTCCGTTTTCCTTGCTGCATTTCCTTAATTTCTTTTAAAGCCTGAGCAATTTCAGAAGTTATCTGGCTTGTTGGTTCTGTTTTAACTTTAGCACCAATTTTGCTAAGGAATTCTTTTACAAAACCTGCGTCTTTATCCTTAATTTCTATTGTTAAAGTTGTCATAATTACAAATTTAGCAAAATTTATTTAACCAAATCTTCAATTGCTTTATTCACTTTTCCGAAACCAAATTGCGACAAAACAGCTTGCATTGCTGCAGAAATCTGCTCATTACACAGGTTGCCAATGCTTCCTTCATGTGTATGGTGTATTTGGCCAGAAGGTGCAAAACTGCCATTTTCTATCTGCTCGCCAACAATTTTATAAGCCTCTCTAAATGGGACACCTTGTAAAGCCAGATCGTTTACTACTTCAACGCTAAACAGGTAATCATATTTTTTATCTTTCAAAATATCATCCTTTATCGTGATATTCTGGAACATGAAAGTAGCGATCTCCAGACATTCGTTTAATGAAGTGATTGCCGGGAAAAGGTTTTCTTTTAGCAACTGTAAATCGCGGTGATAACCTGATGGCAAATTGGTAATCATCATGGCTATTTCATTCGGCAAAGCCTGAATTTTATTGCAGCGCGAGCGGATCAGCTCAAAAACATCAGGATTTTTTTTGTGCGGCATAATACTCGACCCTGTAGTCAGTTCTGCCGGAAAACTGATGAATCCGAAATTCTGATTGATGAACAAACAAACATCCATGGCCATTTTAGCTAAAGTTGCTGCAACCGCGCTCATGGCCTGTGCTAAAATCCTTTCGGTTTTGCCACGTCCCATTTGCGCGTAAACCACATTATAGTTTAAAGTTTCAAACCCAAGCAAATGGGTTGTTAAAGTTCTGTTTAAAGGGAATGAAGAACCATAACCAGCAGCGGAACCCAGTGGGTTTTTATTGCAGATTTTCCATGCAGCCAGCATCAGCTCCATATCATCTGCCAGACTTTCGGCATAAGCACCAAACCACAAGCCAAAAGATGATGGCATGGCAATCTGTAAATGTGTATAACCTGGAACTAATTTATCTTTGTGTGTATTGCTCAGTTCAATTAACTGGTTAAATAAGGTTGAAGTTTGGCCAACCATATCTTCAATGCAGGCCCTAAAGAAAAGTTTTAAGTCAACCAAAACCTGATCGTTACGCGAACGGCCACTGTGGATTTTTTTACCTGCTTCGCCAATGCGTTGAGTAAGCAACCACTCTACCTGCGAGTGCACATCTTCTACACTGTCTTCGATGGTGAAATTTCCAGCTTCAATTTCTGCATAAATATTTTTCAACTCGTGCTGAACGGTTTTTAGTTCTTCGGCGGTTAGCAAATTAATGGTTTCTAACATTTGAGTATGCGCCAAAGAGCCCAATACGTCAAACTTTGCCATTTGCAGATCCAGTTCACGGTCTTTTCCAACCGTAAAACTTTCTACAAACTGATTTACATCTATATTTTTTTGCCAGATTTTCATTGGGCGTTTATTATTATCCAGGGTTAAGATTTATTTAAGTTCCAAACAAGAAAACTCATTCTGCTTAATAAAATCAGTTATTAGATCTATTTTATTTATTAATGCTTGTGCAATTCCTATTGTTGTGTTATTACCAAACCGCAACCAGATTATTTTTGGCGGATGACTGTATAGATTTGAAAATTCATAAAAATCTGCATCGAAAGTAACAATAACATAATTGTTTCGACCTGCATACTCCCAGATTTCTTTATCTGATTTATTTTCCAGATTTAAACGCCGGATTTGGTCACAGTCTGGAAAATCATGCGCTAAAAGCTTTATAATTCTATGAGAAATATTTTGATCGAACAGCAACTTCACTAGGCCACTCTAATATTGTGTTCTCTATCAGCCGAATATGCCAGGCACGCAAATATTTCTTCTTCGCTAATTTCAGGAAAATCTTCAAGAATACCCTTAATCGTCATGCCATTGGCCAGCCAGCCCAACACATCATAAACTGCAATTCTTGTTCCTTTTATACAAGGCTTGCCGAAACGTTTATTTGCATCGATCTCTATGAAATTAGGATATGTTTTCATCACGTAAAGATAAACAATATTATAAGAATTTTGATTTAGCTTAGCCAATAACTACAGGTCGCAACATATTAACATATCCTTCAACACCCTCAGCTACTTCTCTAACATATAAAAATTCATCGGCCATATGCGAGCGGCCGGAAAAACCCGGACCACATTTTACTGATGGAATATCTAACAGCGCCTGATCAGAAGTAGTAGGCGAACCATAAGTCGTTTTGCCAAGTGCTACTCCGGCCTGAACAACCGGGTGATTTTTATCAATCGACGATGGTTTTAAACGGATCGAACGCGGGGTAACATCACAATCAACATTTGCCCTGATAATCTCTAATACTTCTTCATTGGTATAGGCATCGGTTACGCGTACATCAACCGTAAAGGTACAATTTGCCGGTACAACATTATGCTGCGAACCTGCATTGATAATAGTCACCGTCATTTTCAACGGACCGAAAACCTCCGATACTTTCGGGAACTGGTAATTTCTAAACCATTCAATATCTTTCAAGGCCTTATAAATGGCATTTTCTCCCTCTTCACGGGCAGCGTGCCCGGCTTTACCATGCGATACACAATCCAAAACTAACAAACCCCGTTCTGCAATGGCTAAATTCATTTCTGTAGGTTCGCCAACAATACCAAATTCAAGTTCACCTAAATCTGGCAAAACCAATTCCAAGCCATTGTTTCCGGAAATTTCTTCTTCTGCAGTGGCCGCCAAACAAATGTTATATTTTAAACCTTCCTGTTCGTAGTAGTATAAAAATGTGCCAATTAATGAGACTAAACAACCGCCGGCATCATTACTTCCCAAACCAAACAGTTTATCACCTTCAATTGCTGCATCATAAGGATCGCGGGTATAACCAGAATTTGGCTTAACGGTATCGTGATGTGAGTTTAAAAGCAATGTTGGTTTAGTGGCATCGAAGTGTTTGTTGTAAGCCCAAACGTTGTTCATTTTGCGTTGAGTCTTAATCCCTCTCTCCTCCAAAAACTGGGCGATTAAATTCGCAGTCCGATCTTCTTCTTTACTAAAAGACTGGATGCGGATCAACTGTCGCAATAAATCCAGACTTTCTTTTTGTATATTTTCTAATGACATATTATCAAGTAATTAGTATTAAGTATCAAGACTAAACCCGTCTTTAAACTTTCTACCTTTTATTTTGGCTTTCAGTTTTATGTTTGCAATTAAGACCTTATGCCCTAAACCCCTACACCTCTAACCCTCTTTAGTATACAAATTTCCCGCTTTTAAGGCCGAAAGTTTAATACCTTTTATCAACGAAGAGCTATAACCGTTGTGTTCCATTTCATTTAAACCTGCGATGGTACAACCTTTGGGCGAAGTTACCTTATCTATTTCTGATTCTGGGTGTGTTCCATGTAATAAAAGCAAATCGGCCGCTCCTTTAGCCGTTTGAACAGCCATTTTTAAAGCTTCATCCGCATGAAAACCAATTTCTACCCCACCTTGACTTGCAGCCCTAATTCCCCTTAAAAAGAAGGCAATACCACAGGCGCAAAGTGCCGTTGCCGAAGTCATTAAATCTTCGTTTATTTTAACTACCGAACCTACCGTTTCAAACATGCGGGTTACGTCTTCCAAATTTTGTGGCGAAGCGTTGTCGCTTGCAATGCAAGTCATCGATTGCCCTATTGCAATAGCCGTATTCGGCATTGCCCTGATAATTTGAACATTGCTATCCAGTTTTTCCCTAACCGCTGCGCAGCTTACACCTGAGATTACCGAAATAACCAAATGTTTGGCAGGATTTATGGCCGATTGGATTTCCTCTAAAACCACATTTAATTGCTGAGGCAAAACAGCTAAAATGATCACATCTGCATCAGCTGCTGCATCGGCATTATTCGCTGTAACCTTGTAGCGCTCTTGTGCAAACTTATATAAATTGGCTGTGTTGCGTCTGGTTAAGATAATGTTTTTGGTTGTGGTGTAATTGGCTTTAACCAATCCTTTTGCTAAAGATAAACCGATATTTCCGCTACCGATTATGGCTATTTTCTTCATGTGGTTCGTTTTATTTTATTTCAGTGGTTTAAACTGATTTATATTTCCTTTTGAAAAGCAATTCCAGCATTGCTATTAATGTTCAGTCCTGCTATTCGTTACAAGTCCCGCCTAAAACCCTCCGCCTTCAACCTTTATACCTTCAATCCTTACTTCAGCATTTTTGTACCAAAAGTTCCCTCAGCAAGCTCAGCCAGTTCATCGGCTTTACCGATATACACTGCCGAAACTCCTTTTTTAATCGCTTCGAAAGCATTATGCAATTTAGGAATCATTCCACCTTGCACCGTTCCATCTGCTTTTAGCCCTTCAAATTCATCAGCTTTGATTTCTCTCACTACTGAACCATCATCATTTACATTTTTAAGCACCCCTTTTTTCTCGAAGCAATATACCAAACGTGTTTCGTATAAAGCCGACATGGCTACCGCAACCGAAGAGGCGATGGTATCGGCATTCGTATTTAAAAGTTGTGTATCACCATCATGTGTAATCGCACATAAAACCGGAACTAAGCCAGCTTTCAACAGACTTTCTAAAGTTGTTGAAGACACAGCGTTTTCGTCCAGATCACCAACAAAACCATAATCGATTACAGCTCCTGCCATTGGTCCGCTTTCAGCTCCGTAAGTTTTGGTAATAACCGGTCTCTTTTTTGCTCTAATTACATTACCATCAGCTCCACTTAAACCGATCGCATTACTCCCTTTGGCCTGTAGCTGGGCAACCATATTTTTATTGATCAGTCCGGCATAAACCATCGTTACAATACGCAAGGTTTCGATATCGGTAATTCTTCTACCATCAATCATTTTGGCTTCAATGCCTAGCGATTCGCCCAGCTCCGTTGCAATTTTACCCCCGCCGTGCACCAGGATTTTATCTCCTGGCAGTGCTGTAAAATCCAATAAAAACTGGTGTAGATTTTCTGAATTATCGATTACGTTTCCGCCGATTTTTATGATAGTGAGTTGTTTATTCTTCATTTCTATAAAAAATTTCTGAAAGCTGATGTAGTTTTTCTACTAGTAGCTTTTTGTCAATGAGTTTCGTTTCATAATCTGCAATTAAAGCTGGTGATAAATTCCGGGCCAAAGCATATTCTACAACTTCAATGTCTTTACCTTTGCACAATAAAACGCCAATACTCGGATTTTCATGTGGTCGTTTTACATCCCTATCTAAAGCTTCAAGATAGAAATTTAGTTTCCCTAAAAATTCAGGTTGAAATTCTTCAATCTTCAACTCGAACAAAACCATGCATTGCAAATCACGATGGTAAAACAGCAAATCTGTATAATAATCTTTATTTCCAACCTGTAACCTATACTCACTACCCATATAAGTAAAAGCCTTACCCATTTCCAATATGAAATTTTGGAGATTTTTAATTAATGCTTGTTGTAGATCGTCTTCCGAATGAATTTCTGGTAAAGCTAAAAACTCAAAGATATAAGGATCTTTAAAAATTCCTTGGGGAAGTTGTTTGATGATTGTCGAATTAAACTTATTACCAAGCATAATTCGTTCAAAAGTAGCAGAATTTAATTGCCTCTCGAGTTCACGTGAAGATAATTTTTCATTTATACTCTGATAGAGGTAAAATAATTTCTCCTCACTTGTTTTTGTTTTAGCTAAAATCAACAAATGGTTGGTCCAGCTAATTTGTGTCAGCAGTGCTGACACAAATTTATCCAAGTCGATATCAGCACCTTGAAATTGTGTCGGCAGTGATGACACAATTTCTTTATCACTGTAAACTTCATAAAACTGTTTCATTCTATAAAGTCCGCGGCGGTTAAATCCTTTCAATAATGGCTGTTTCTCCGCAATATAATCTGCTAAATCATTTACAGTCCCCTCACCCCATTTGCCATTCGCAACCTTTTCAGAAACAATTTGACCAACATTAAAATATAACATTACCAGCTCTGCATTTGCTTTACTGTAAACCCGGTTCCGGGCTTCAGTAATGATCAAAATAATCTGTTCGAAATCTGTTGTTATATTTTTCATCGGCGCTCCCACACAGCTAATGTTATTTCAATTCTTCCAGCATCGCTTTAATTACTGCCTGTGCAGCCCATAAACGATTCCCTGCTTCGTGGATAACCAGTGAGTTTGGTCCGTCCAAAATTTCCGATGATAATTCCAGATCACGACGAACAGGCAGGCAGTGCATCACTTTAGCATCGTTTGTGAATTTTAATTTCTCATTATTCATCATCCAGCCGTCAGGATAAGTCAATACTTTTCCGTACTCTTTATAACTACTCCAGTTCTTCACATACACATAATCGGCACCAGCCAAAGCTTCCTCTAAATTATACTGAATATTGGCATCAGGTGTAAAATCTTCCGAAAGTTCGTAACCTTCCGGCTGCGCGATTGTAAAATCGATCATCCCTTCCGCCTGAGCTTTGCACATCCACTCTGCAAAAGAATTTGGTACTGCCTGAGGCAATGCTTTAACATGAGGCGCCCATGCTAAAACTACTTTAGGTTTGCGACCATCAGGTTTCTTTGTCCAGGTTTCGTGAATGGTAATAATATCGGCAAAGCTTTGTAAAGGGTGGCGTGTTGCACTCTCCAAACTCACTACAGGTACCGCGCAATATTTCACAAATTTATTGAAGAAATCTTCGCTATAATCTTCCTCACGGTTATTCAGTTTCGGAAAAGAACGCAAGCCTAAAATGTCGCAGTATTGGCCCATCACCGCAGCAGCTTCGCGAATATGTTCAACGGTTGAACCATTCATTACCACGCCATCCTGTGTTTCTAAAGCCCATCCTTCTTTATCCAGGTTCATCACCATTACATTCATACCTAAGTTTAAGGCCGCTTTTTGCGTACTTAACCGGGTACGTAAACTCGGATTCATAAAAACCAAACCTAAGGTTTTGTTCTTACC
The DNA here is from genome assembly GCF_059423705.1 of Pedobacter sp. GW460-11-11-14-TSB4. Classification (NCBI taxonomy): domain Bacteria; kingdom Pseudomonadati; phylum Bacteroidota; class Sphingobacteriia; order Sphingobacteriales; family Sphingobacteriaceae; genus Pedobacter; species Pedobacter sp. GW460-11-11-14-TSB4. The sequence goes on along the minus strand of NZ_JBWKYI010000009.1, from coordinate 146,259 downwards.
CAAATCCTGGTGGGCATAAGGGTTTGCCTTTAACGCAAGCGCATCATTTACAAACTGTTTGATGCTTGGAACATCGTGTACGGAAGTGAAAAGTTTCATATTAAGGTATAAGGTTTAAGGTGTAGGGTTTAAGGTTTTTCCCCTCCACCTGCTCTTAAAAATTTCAAAAAAGAAATTAGCATTGCCCTAACTTCATTAATTGCTTGGTTAACTTTTAAATATTCTTCTTCGCTTATGTATTTTAATTCTGAAGCACATAAACAACAATAATCAATTTCATTGGTTGAGCCCAACGCTGTATCTAAAAAATGAGCAAAATCTTTATCGGTAAATCTTCCACATCCTTCAACAATATTTAAAGGTATAGATAGTGCTGCTCTAGTTAATTGAGACGTTAATTCAAACCTTTCTTCTTTTGGAAACCTAATTGCAATATCTTTCTTGATGAACATATTTAATTCATGAGCTTTTTTCCAAACGTCAAGTTTTTTATAGTCTCTCATCACCTTAAGCCTTTTGCCCTACACCTTTTACCGCTTTTTCAAAAGCGGCTAAAAACTCATCAGCATGTGCTTTCGTTAAATTTAAGGCTGGCAACAAACGGATTACATTCGGTTTTGCCTCGCCGGTAAAAATATGGTGTGTAAATAATAATTCTTTTTTAACATGCGCCAGTTCTGCAGGTAGCTCGATACCGATCATTAACCCACGGCCACGCACTTCTACCACCTGCTCAAATTTCTTCAATTCAGCAATTAAATAATTTCCAACTTCTTCCGCATTTTTGATGAGGTTATCTTTTTCCATCACTTCCAAAACGGCTAAAGCCGCAGCGCAAGCTAAATGGTTACCGCCGAAAGTGGTACCCAACTCTCCATGCCAAGGTTTAAATTTGGACGCAATAGAGATTCCCGCTACCGGAAATCCATTACCCATTCCTTTCGCCATGGTATAAACATCGGCCTCAACACCTGAGTAATCGTGCGAGTAAAATGAACCTGTACGTCCGTAACCGCATTGTACACTATCAGCAATGTAAACGGCATTATATTCATCACAAAGTGAACGGATTTTCTGCAAGAAACTTTTCGAGGCTTCTTTAATCCCGCCAACACCTTGAATACCTTCAATAATAACAGCCGAAATTTCATTACCCTGTGCTTTAAAGGTTTCTTCTAAAGCAATTTCATTATTGAAAGGTAAAAAGATTACATTTTCGGTCTGGTTAACTGGTGCTACAATTTTAGGATTATCGGTTACGGCAACCGCTAAAGAGGTACGTCCGTGGAAAGCACCCGTAAAAGCAATTACTTTCTTTCTTCCGTTATAAAATGAAGCCAGTTTTAAAGCATTTTCATTGGCCTCGGCTCCCGAGTTGCACAAGAACAATTGGAAATCCTTTTTACCGGAAACTTCACCAAGTTTCTCTGCCAGTTGAACCTGTAAAGGAATTTTCACCGAGTTAGAGTAAAAACCAACTTTATTTAACTGATCAGTTAAGCGATTTACGTAATGTGGGTTAGTATGTCCGATTGAAATTACCGCATGACCGCCGTATAAATCTAAATATTGTTGATCATTAGCATCCCAAACATTACTGCCTGCTGCTTTGGTTATTTCTATATCGTTAAGTGGGTAAACGTCGAATAGTTGCATTTTTTTTGAGGTATAAGGTTTGAGGTGTAGGGTTTAAGGCTTTTTCCCTCCACTTCTCAAAAATTTTAAAAATGAAATTAGCATTGCCCTAACTTCGTTAATTGATTGGTTTACTTTTAAATAATCATCTTCGCTTATATACTTTAATTCAGAAGCACATAAACAGCAATAATCTATCTCGTTAGCAGAGCCTAAAGCATTATCAAGGAAGTGTGCAAAATCTTTATCTGTAAATTTCCCACATCCTTCAACTATGTTCAAGGGGATAGATAAAGAAGCCCTGGTAAGTTGTGAGGTTAATTCAAATCGCTCTTCTTTTGGAAATTGAGTTGCAATATTCTGTTTGATAAACATATTTAGCTCATGTGCCTTTTTCCAAACGTCAAGTTTTTTATAATCTCTCATGCTTTACCTTACGCCTTAAACCTTACACCCTCCACCATAATTAAAAATAGGCGGCTTTTAATTTAAGTCCTGCTGTTTCATCCAGACCGAACATTAAGTTCATATTCTGAACTGCTTGTCCGCTGGCACCTTTTAACAGGTTATCAATAATACTGATGATAAATAATTTACCACCATGTTTTTCTAGGTGTACCAATGCCTTATTGGTGTTCACAACCTGTTTTAGATCGATGTTTTTCCTGCTTACATGCGTAAAAGGATGCGCACTATAATAGGCTTCGTAAATATTTTGTGCTTCTTCTAAACTCAAATCACTTTCCAGGTACATTGCCGCTAAAATACCTCTGGTAAATGCTCCACGCTGTGGGATAAAATTTAAAGCTTCAGAAATGGATGGTTGCAACTGCAATAAACTCTCGCTAATCTCATTCAAATGCTGGTGCTCAAATGCCTTGTAGATGGAAAGATTATTGTTTCTCCAGCTGAAATGCGAAGTGGTTGATAAACTCTGTCCCGCACCTGTTGATCCCGTAGTTGCATTAATATGAACCTCATTTTGAATCAATCCTTTAGCAGCCAATGGTAATAAACCCAATTGAATACAAGTCGCAAAACAGCCAGGGTTAGCAATATTTTTAGCTGCTTTAATTTTATCGCGATTCAGCTCAGGTAATCCGTAAACAAAGTCTTTGGTCGAAAAGCTAGCATTTGCATGCAACCTGAAATCCTGAGAAAGATCGATGATTTTAATGTTATCTTTAATTGGATTTGCAGTCAAAAACTTTTTGGCATCACCATGGCCAACGCATAAAAACAATACATCGATATCTTGCGGGATATCACTTACGAATTTTAAATCCGTATCGCCGATTAAATCAGTATGTACATCGGAAATTAAGTTTCCGGCGTTACTTGTGCTATTTACGAAAGCAATTTCAACATTGGGGTGGTTAACCAAAATACGTAGCATTTCGCCACCTGTGTAACCCGCACCACCAATTATTCCTGCTTTAATTTTCATATTTAAAAAGGTTTAGGGTTTGAAACTCGAGGTTTAAGGTTTGGGCGCTTTAATTTACGCCTTTAACCTTATACCTCAAATCTCCGAGGTTATGCCTCGTTATTTACTTTATGCCAGATCATTACCTGGTTACCAAATATTTTTGAGAAACCTTTAACATCTTCTCCGCTCCAGGCATTGTTCATTTCGCCATAGCTACCAAATTTATTGCTCATTAAATCATGGTTAGATTCAATTCCGATAATCTGGAAACGATATGGCAACAACTCTACAAACACCTTACCGCTCACAAATTTTTGTGTATCGGCTAAAAAGGCCTCGATATTCCGCATAATCGGATCATGGAACTGACCTTCATGCAACCAGTTGCCATAAAAAGATGATAGTTGCTCTTTCCAGCTTAACTGCCACTTGGTTAAGGTGTGTTTTTCTAAAGTGTGGTGTGCTTTAATAATGAGAATGGGACCAGCCGCCTCAAAACCCACACGGCCTTTAATACCAATAATGGTATCACCTACGTGGATATCTCTACCGATACCAAAAGGCTGAGCAATGGCCTGTAATTTTTGAATGGCCCTAACAGGTGCCAATTTTTCGCCATCAATGGCAACCAGTTCACCTTTTTCGAAGGTTAATTCTACCTTACGCGATTCTGTTTCTGAAACCTGGGTTGGCCAGGCGCTTTCCGGCAAGGTTTCGTGTGAGGTTAAAGTTTCCTTTCCTCCTACCGAAGTTCCCCATAAACCTTTATTGATCGAATATCTTGCTTTTTCGGCACTATATTCTACACCATGTTGTGCTAAATATTCTATTTCCGCTTCGCGGGATAATTTTAAATCTCTAATTGGCGTAATGATTTCAACCTCAGGAATAAGAATATTAAAGATCATATCAAAACGTACCTGATCGTTACCTGCACCAGTACTTCCATGAGCCACGTAATCTGCACCGATTTTTTTAACATAATTGGCAATAGCAGTTGCCTGACTAACGCGTTCTGCACTTACTGATAATGGATAAGTGGCATTTTTTAATACATTACCAAATACCAGGTATTTAATACAACCTTCATAGTAACTTTCAGTTTCATCTACAACAGCATGCGATTTTACGCCTAAAGCATATGCTCTTTTCTCAATTTCCTGTAATTCTTCATCAGAAAAACCGCCAGTATTTACGATTACTGAATGAACTTCTAATCCACGATCTTGTGCCAGGTAAATACAACAAAATGAGGTATCTAAGCCTCCGCTAAATGCTAAAACAACTTTTTTCATGCTATTTAAATAAAAAGGTAAATAAAAATAAAAGGGCTTTTAAGCCATTTTTTGGCTTAGGTTTAACAACTAAGCGCTGTTTAATGCGCATAAAGCGCTCGTATAATTTGGGTTTCTTTTGCAGTTCTTCGGCAAATTGCTTGGCTACTTCGTGCTTTTTCTCAGCCGGATCGTAAAGCATAGCTGTACACATACAGTTTTTGCGTTCCTTCATTTTTAAGATTTCGAAGTTTACGCAGCTCTGGCAGCCTTTCCAAAATTCTTCATCCTGGGTAAGTTCGCTGTAGGTTACAGGTTCATAGCCTAAATCAGAATTGATTTTCATGACGGCCAAGCCAGTGGTTAGACCAAATATTTTCGCTTTTGGGTACAACTTTCTCGACAAACCGAAAATTTCATTTTTAATGGCCTTTGCTAATCCCGCTTTGCGGTATTTAGGGCTTACCACCAAACCACTATTGGCCACAAACTGTCCGTGGCTCCAGGTTTCTATATAGCAAAATCCCGCCCAGGAACCATCCTTGTGGAAAGCAATAACCGATTTGCCCTCCTGCATTTTATTAGAAATATATTCCGGCGAACGCTTAGCAATGCCTGTTCCACGAGCTTTTGCCGATTCAGCCATCTCTGTTACTATTTCTTCGGCAAATACACGATGTTCAGGAAGTGCAACCTGCACTATAAATTCGTTAATATCCATTCGTTTTCTAACGAAAAATTATAAGTATTCTTGTTAATTGGGTTTTTAGAGAGGATCAATTCCTCGTTACGTTTAGTGTGGGTACTAAATACGTGGAGTGAAATTTTGCCGGCTTGTGGGATAATAAAATACGGGCTGAAAATGATTAATAAACAAACCTTTCCCAGACACATTTTGTGCTGAGGAAACAGAAAGCTTATATAAAATTTGTTTAATCATTTCTTGCGTATTAAAACGGCTTTAACTCTATTGAGGTGCAAAGGTTTAAATAAAAATCGAGTTACACAATAATATCGTCATTTTTTTATGTTAAGCTTTCCATTTTATTGAATTAATCTGACTTAAACGAGGATTTGGGCAGCTAATGGCTTTTAAAAATTTTCGGGTAATGTATCGTTCGGCTATTGGTACAGTTACCAATTTTAACATTGTTAAAAAAACGCGACAAACTTTAACATCTGCTTAACATCATTTAACATCCTGCAATACGGTTTAACCCCAATATTTGTACGTCTGTAGCGAATGCGATCTGGCTATCGTTTTATGGATACTTCTTAAATATTAAATCAAAATTTTAACTGTATGAAGAATTTTACGCCATTTCATTTCAAATCGATCACTTTATTTGTTCTAATCGCTTTTACAGCATTAACTTCCTGTAAAAAAACCGAAACTGCCGATCCTACCATATCTTATTTAAGGGTAATCAATGCATCACCTTCTTTGGCAACCTACAATGCTTACTTTAACGGGAGCATAGTTAATTCGGCAGCTTTACCATTCGGTGGCTCCGCTGCCTATCTTTCTTATCCCGCAGGCAGCTACAGTCTAAAATTTACTACTGCCAGCAGTACAGAGAGTTTGTTAACCAAAACCCTTACCTTAAGTCCGGGCACTTATTATTCTTCTTATTTAATTAACAAACCTGCTGCATTAGATACTTATACCATTGGGGATGATCTTTCTATTCCATCAACGGATAAAGCTTATATCCGTTTTATCAACTTATCACCTGATGCACCGGCTTTAGACCTGGCAAAAACCAGCGCTACCACCATGCTGGCTACTAATAAAGCCTATAAAAGTGCAAGTGGTTTTATTGCTGTAGATGCAGGAACTTATACATTGGATGCAAAAGAAACTTCATCGGGAACTGTTAAAGCTACTTCTGCCAGCACTACTTTTACAGCGGGTTATCATTATGACATTATTTGTGGCGGTTTGGTAACACCAGCAAATGAAACTGAACGTCCTTTAAGTTTGCAGGCCATATTGATTAAATAATCGCATAAAAATATTGATCCATAAAAAAGGGCAACTTTCGATATGAAAATTGCCCTTTTTATATTTACAATTCAGGAAGAGACCATTAATGACATAGCCCTCTTCTTGAATTATTTTTTGACCACATCAGTAAATTTCACCTGGATGACATAAGTTCCCTCTAATTTTAACTGCCACGACCATCTTGGATTTACAGAAAAACCTGGTGATGCCGGAAAGCCATCTATTGACTTTACAAAGGTGCTCGGTATCCTGTAATACATTAAGAAACCCCAATCGGTAGTTGGTGTAACATATTTTGTTAAAGGAAACGGTGCTACCTCAAAATCGCAGATCATGGCGGTATCAGTTTGAATAACCGGGTTGAATTTAGCATAGTTTTCAAAAATTGGCCTATCTCCCCTTGCTATAATTTCTCCTGCTTTAGGATTAAAAACTTTACCATTTTTATCAACCATCTTTAAAATGGCCCTTGCTCCCTGGTTAGATATTTTGGTACAGGTAATGATTGGATTTTTCATCGGCGTGGCTACACCCGTAACATCATTAAAACCGTTAGAAACATTATCTGTGATCACGAATAAATCTTCTCCAATTGGATCTACAACATTTATGGTGGCCATTTTAGGAAAAAGTTTTGTGCCTGTACGATTGGTCATTTCAACATCAAACACATATCTGCCCAACGGTAAATTAGCCGATGCCCTGTTAAAAGTTAGCTGCCCGCTATTTTCGTTAAAATACATTGGTAATTTTTTCACCAATTCTCTTTTCTTGTTCAGCAGCTCAACAGTTACGTCAGTTTCGGCATTAAAACTTGTACCTTCCTTGAACACCAGGATCTCGTATTCTTTAGAAAACTCAGCCGGCGCCGGAGAGCCATCTTCTTTTCTCAGGTTTAACATTTTAAAGGTATAAGGTGGTGTTGAACCATCTGCGTTAATCCTGTCAGACTGGAAAAGTATCAAGCCTCTTTTAGCAAAAATATCGTTGTCTTTATAGCGAATGGAGTCACTTTGGAAACCATTCTCAATTTTTGAACAGGCATAAATACTCAACAAGAATAGTATGCCCAAAATATATTTAATTTTCATAATTTAAATAATTTATGATTTAATTCCCTAGTGGCTGCCCATTAAAGAACAACCTATGATTTCCACTTAAAACATGAACAATCCCTGTTTTTGTGATAATGCCAGAAGTCTGGACGTCTACCGCTTTGTCTTTTTGATCTTCAGGTATTGCATCCTGATTAGGTTCTTTATCATCACGTGTACCAATTACCTTGGTATAGGTAACATAATCTACGTAATTTACATACTGCCCATATTCAAAAGAACGTCTGAATTTGATTAAATACTGAACATTGGGAATTACACCGAGTGCGCTGTTGTATAGTTTGCCTCCCAGCGTAATCTGATCTCTATCAATTTTTCCGGCAAAAAGATAGGTCTTCAACGAATCACTAAGCTCCTGAGCAGGAATATCCTTTATTCCGAAATTAATATTTTCATTTCCGGTTTCAATAGCCTTTTGGTTTTTCTTTGCCTTTACATAATCGGCAACACTATAATTAGTGGTGGCAAAGAAAGTTACATTTCCATTTACAGCATCTTTTAAACCAGCTTTATCGATTACTTTAACCAAAGAATCAAAATTCCGGTTAGATTTTAAGTAATCGTAGGTAGTCATATCCACGTAGGCGTTGCTGGGCCCTCCATCGCGCTTATAGTCGTCTTTTTTACATGCCGAGAAAGCGACTACGACTATAGCTATATATATTAGAATATTATTTTTCATGATTTTTAATCTAAAGATTAATTTATTTACACTTTACCCAACCAATAGGTGGTTTGTTTTAAATATGGATTATTCCTAAACAGAGCAGGATCTACCGGCCAATAAAAGCCCTCTTTTCTAAATCTTTCTACCGGAAGCCAGTCTACAAGGAATCCATACCTTCTGGTTCTCAATAAATCATAAAACAGGTGTCCTTCTAAAAACATTTCTCTTCCACGCTCTATAATGTATTCATCCATCACCTCATCTACCGTTAAGCCAGGATCTACCAAAACAGGATTAGGGTCGTTTCTTGTTCTAAACGTGTTAATAATAGTTGTTGCGGTAGCCGCATCTCCTTTATACAGTGCAATTTCGGCTTTTAACAACCTCATATCAGCTAAACGGAATATGATGATGTTATTGCTTAAATAAGGATTTAATTTTTGTCCTGGGTTTCGATAGGTTACATTACTGTATTTTAAAGACGCTGGTTTTTCTGGTATGGTTAAATCAAATCCTTTTTTATACCTGATATCGGTAGTCGTGTAAAAATGATCATCTAAATACCTCGGCACTACAAAATACCTTGGGTTGTTGCCATTTCCAACAATATAAGATTCGTTTAAGAAAAATCCACCCACCGAACTATTTGAGCCTTCAAGGGTATTCTCACTGATGTTGATCTCAAAAATACCTTCTGAAGAACGGCCTATAAAGGTGTTTTTATAATTTGCAGTATCTGTTAATGTATAACCTCCACGACTAATTAAGGTGTTAATGGTGGTATCGGCACTATTCACGTCAACCATATTTGGTGCATCTGAGGCTACATTGGACATAGTAGCGCGCCACAAAAATAAATGAGCTAAAAGCGCATAACCAGACCCTTTATTGGCTGTCACTTTTGCATCGCCACTGTTGGCATAATTCCAGCTTAACAAATTAATGGCTTTATGGCAATCGCTCTCAATCAGTTTCATCACTTCTGCTTTCGATGTTCTAGGCAATTGAGGTGCATTAATCGGATCTTCATAGGCTTCGGTAACAACAGGTACATCGCCCCAAACCCTAACCATCATAAAATAACTCAATGCTCTTAGAAAGTAGGCCTGTCCCATAATATTATTTCTAAATTCGGCAGGATCATCTTCAGAAGACAATTGAGAATTGCTCATGCCAGCTGCTTTTTGCAAAATGAGATTAGACATGGCAATGCTTTTATAATATAAGGTATAATTTGCCAGGCTATTTAAGTTGTACTGAAAGGTAAAATCGCCATTCTGTATACCTTCCAGGCCATCTCCTGTATATTGGATGGTAAAGTAATTTTTGGCGATTGCATCTCCATACATGAAATACCGGTTACTTTTATTGGTAATAGCGCTACGGAACATCGCATAATTACCAGCCATGGCACTCCTTACATCTTTGGCTGTTTTCCAAAATGTTTGCTCATATGGCGCATCTTTGGGTTCTTCGTAAAGTAATTTTTTACAGGCACTGGTGGTAACTATAATGATTACAGTACTTAATATGCTGAGTTTTGTAATTATATTTTTCATTATTGATGATATTAAAATTGAACTTGAACACCTAAAGTATATTTTTTCGGAATCGGATATCCGTTTCCATTATACTCGCCATACCCATTTACAGCCTCTGCATCTGGTAGTTTTTTAGATTGCTGGAACATCCATACATTATCTACTACGGCAAATATTTTAAATTGACCTAAGCCCAGTTTCTTTAATGTGCTTGCATTAAGATCGTAGCCAAGGTTTATACTTTTTATTCTTAAATAACCACCTTTTTCTAAGAAGAAAGTTTGTGCTCCTGTATAATAATATCTGTAAGTACCTAAATCGTACTTGGCATATTCTGCATTATCGCCTGCACTTCTCCAGATATTCAACCGATCCAGATCTGGCGTAGAAAAATTAGCAAAATTAGCTACAGCATTTCCATCCTGAGAGTTTGCAAAACGATCGGAATCGAATAAATTGAGTACATCTCTTTTAAAGGTAAAGGTGGTAAAAATACCAAGTGTGAAATTTTTATAACTCAGGTTATTGGTAAAACCACCTGTAAAACGAGGATTTGGATCTCCAATTGGCATCTTATCCGGGTTAATACCATCATTAAAAATATCAACGAAATAATCGCCATCTAAATCCGCCAGGTAAAAATCCCCCTCGTTAAAGGTTCCGTTGCTATTCCTATATCGCTCGCCGGTGAAAGGGTTCTGCGGAATATCTGAAGTTCTCGAAAACACACCCCTGGTTTGATAAAGATAGAATGCATTAATAGGGCTACCCACCGATAAAATATGTGTTTTATCAAACCTGTCGCCACTCAAAATGATATCTCTACCGCCGTTTGGCAAACTCATGATCTGGTTCTTGTTGTAGGAGATATTAAATGAGGTATACCATTTAATCTTTTTGTTGATTGGGTTTGCGGTAAAAGTAAGTTCCATACCTGCATTACGTACCGAAAAGGCATTGGTATAAGCAACATCGTAACCTGAAGTAACTGGTAGGTCTACGTTAAATAGTTTCTCCTTAACCTCTTTATTATACACATCAAATGAGAATGCATATTTTCCATTTTGTATTTCGACATCGGTACCAATGTTCCATTGGGTAGATTTCTCCCAGCTTAGGTCTTTTTGGGCTACACCGTTAACAAAGTTTGGTGTTATTGCAGTAACGCCGTTGTAAGAAGTGGCGCCACCATCGCCAGCAATAAAACCATTGCCTTCAAAAACACCATTATTAACAACATACTTATTATACTGTACGTAAGCATTTCTTAAATCTTCATTACCTGTTGCACCATAACTACCCCTGATTTTTACCAGTGTAAATGGGTTATTGGTGATGTTTTTCATGAAATTTTCTTCAGACAAGATCCAGCCTAAAGATAGCGATGGAAACACGCCCCATTTGTTATTCTCACCAAAACCTGATGAACCATCGGTTCTTATGGTTGCAGATAATAAATATTTCTCCGCATAATCGTAATTAAAACGTCCGTAATAGGCAATTAAACCATGGGCTCTATATTGCGATAATGCTCTGATATTGGCTTGTTGAAATCCGGTGACCACCTCAATATTATCAGAAGCACCACCAAATCCGGCAGCCTGTGTATTTTGATACTGACTGTACTCTATATCCTGTCCAACAACAGCCGTGAATGAGTGTTTTTGTATCGAACCATTATAATTTAAATAATTAGAGGTTCTCAAACCCATTGCACTTGAAGAGAAGCTGGTAGAGGCGTTACCGAAACCATTGTTTAATAAACTGCTCACACTCGCATCCCTACGTGCATTATCTGCGGTGTAAGATGACTGAGAGTTTAGTGTAAAGTGTTTATTAAACTCATAAGATAAATTTAGGTTTACCCCAAACTGGTTACTGATATTTTTATCCAGGTTTTCGCTATTGGGATTTACAAAAAAGTCGAGTTTCTCTGGCGACAAATTAAGCAGAGAAGAAGGTAAATTACCCGAGCCTATTTTGGTAGGTTTCGAAGGATCGTCAGGATCCTCATTTCCCCTGGCCCGATCAGCCCTTGAATAATAAAACTGTGGATTGATCATCAATTTTTTGTTCAATGCCCTTGATGACAAGTTAAGTCTGCTGCTATAACGTTTAAATCCGGTCCCTTTGATAATACCCTGTTCGTTATAATAGCCTCCGCTAAAACGATAGGTCATCCCATTTTCTCCGCCACCGGTTAAACTTAAATTGTTGTCATTAATCTTACCTACCTGATAAAACAGATCCTGCCAATCGGTATTTCCGTTAAAAGCCGGGTTTAAACTATCCGTAAGTATATAAGGTAGCTGTCTTCTTTGGTCGTAGGTAAGCTGCCTTTGCAAAACTTCCATCTTTTGTCTGCGTTCTGTAGCACCGATGGTTGCCTCTCTTAAATCCGGCCTTTGCACAAAACCTACATAAGAACTCAGGCTAACTTTAGTTTCGCCGCCTGTTCCTTTTTTTGTGGTGATTAAGATTACACCATTAGCTGCCCTGGAGCCATAAATAGCTGCAGCAGATGCATCTTTCAGTACATCTATCGATTCAATATCATTCGGATTGATACCCGCTAAATAGTTAGTACCGGTTCCTGTTCCAGGCGGCACAAAATCATCTGACGACTGCGGTATTCCATCAACCACATATAAAGGTGATCGTATCGTATTATACTGATCGTAGCTGGTGCTCGCTGTAGAGTTACCCCTCACCGATACAGATGGAGATACGCCGGGCTGACCCGTAAAATTTTGAACATTTACCCCCGAAAGCCTACCCTGTAACAACTGATCGAAACTTGATGCAGGTAAATTGGCCAGTTCTTTTCCCGAAATACTGGAAATCGAAGCAGTTGTTTTCTTCCTTGTAATTTTCTGATAGCCAATAAGTACCACCTCATCCAGCATCTTATTGTCATCAGCCAGCGTGAAGTTTAAAGTACTGTTTCCATTAAGCGGTTTTTCTACCGGCAGGAAACCTACTATTCTGGCGACAATAACGGCCTTCTCGTTTTGTATGGTCAGTACATATTTACCTTCGGCATTTGTTGATGTACCATTTTTTGTCCCTTTTTCTAAAATAGATACCCCGGGGATGGGGCTTTGATTCTGATCTAAAACGGTTCCTTTGATTGTTTTCTGCGCAAAAGCGAGCCAGGGAATGAGCAAATAAAAAAAAGTTGCCGCTAAAAATTTCACATAGCAATGTCTTGTAGAAGTTTTTTCCATTGATGGTTGGGATAGGATGATTAGTTAGGTTTGATTATAAACTAAAAGTATCAATATTTTTACTCAAATTTTAATTTTTTTTTAATCAAAATGAACCATATTTTAACCTAAAAATTGGTCGATATACCATATTTTGTTTCATAAAAAATGACATTTGTAATTAATAATCTACCGCTAACTGCTCAAAACGCCTCATTTCACTAAATAAGCTCATATTCTCACCCATCACCAAATTAAAATTGGAGAAATTCTACCAAAAGTTTAGTTGTAAAAAATTGCGCTTAAATACGGATAAAATATCGACTAAAACGTTAAAGTAATTCGTTTCTTTTTGCCCAAAAAGAGAAATATAACACCGAAATACAGGCCTCAAATTCATCTATTTAGAATAATTCAAAATAATTTGGATAATACGTTTTTCTACCGTTATTTTGCAGCTGTTTAGAATTAATCCAAATAAATATTATCATGCTTAAAATCAGACTTTTCAGTATAACGTTTCTTTTAACTTTTACCAGTCTACTCTCCTTTGCTCAGCAGTTTGCGACCATAAGTGGTACCGTTACCACTTCCGACGGTAAACCAGCAGCTTATATTTCAGTAGGTTTAAAAGGAAAAGGTCTGGGAAATGTAACTAACGAAAAGGGTATTTTCGAAATCCAGCGGGTTAAACCAGGATCATATATATTAAGGGTATCGGCTGTTGGTATCCAAAACATAGAAAAACCAGTGACGATTACCGCTGGTGAGCACAAAACCGTTGATTTTGTAATCAACCAAAATTCAAACCAGCTTAATGAAGTAAATATTAACCAGGGCGTAAATAAGTATATCGCTAAGAAAAGTGAATTTGTTTCGAAAATGCCACTTAATAACTTAGAAAACCCGCAGGTATATACCACAATTACGAAAGAAACAATGGCCGATCAGCTTGTGTTTTCGGTTGATGATGCAGCCCGTAATGCCACTGGTGTTCAAAAAATGTGGGAATCAACTTCGCGGGGTGGCGATGGTGGTGCTTATTACGCATCAAGAGGTTTTATTGTACAGGCGAAACTGAGAAACGGAATTGCTGGTAACGTAACCGGCCGTAACGATGCTGCTAACTTAGAAAATGTAGAGTTTATTAAAGGTCCATCTGCTACTTTATTTGGTAGTACATTAACCTCATATGGTGGTTTAATTAACCGTATTACCAAAAAACCTTTTGAAGGAACCGGAGGCGCGGTAAGTTTTTCGACAGGCAGCTACGATTTTAACAGGGTTAGTACCGATTTCAATTTTCCTGTTGATAAAGATAACCACATTTATGCCCGATTAAATACTTCTTATAATTACAAAGGTTCTTTTCAGGAGAATGTGTTTGACAAAGGTTTCTTCATTGCGCCGAGCTTATCATATAAAGTAAACGATAAATTAGACTTTGTTTTCGACGCCGAAATTGCGAATGGTACAAGCACCCTAAAACCTTTTGTTTTCTTCTATTTCCCGGTTGCACAACTGGGTTTTGACAGGGCAGACCAAGCTGGAATAGCTTACGACAAATCCTTTACGGGCGACGCGATGAAGCAGAAATACAATAGTTCTAACTTCTTCTCACAGGCTAATTATAAGTTTAACGATAATTGGTCTTCGCACACCAGTTTTTCAAGCAATTATAGTTTCTCTAATGGGCGTGGCACATATTTGTTCCTGGTACCAAACAGCTATTTTAACCCTGCTGCCGCACCAGGCGCCGAAGTTTTATCCAGAGCAGATCAATCAACTGATAATAGTAAGGTTTTTACCTACGAGGTTCAACAAAATTTCAATGGCACTTTCAACTTAGGTTCGGTAAAAAACAGAATGGTTTTAGGTCTGGATTATTTAAGCCAAAACTCCGATCAGCTATTTTATTCGATCGATACTTTTGATATAACCAATAAAAACGGAACCGGTGCAAATTACAATGATTTTACGGAACATAATCTGGCTGCATTTTATGCGGCACTTCCTAATGTTCCTAAATATCCGTATAACTTTAAAACCAATACCTACAGTGCTTATGTTTCTGATGTAATTAACTTAACAGACAGGTTAATTGCCCTGGCCGCTTTAAGAGTAGACCGGTTTGATAACAAAGGTAACTCTGACCGTGCAGGTTCATCTCCAAAAGGTGCTTACAAGCAAACTGTTTTTTCTCCAAAATTCGGTTTGGTATTTCAGCCGATTAAAGATCAGTTATCATTATTTGCCAATTACCAGAATGGTTTTAACAATGTTAATGGTATCGATTATAAAGGTGATACTTTTAAAGCCGAGCAGGCAAACCAAATTGAAGGTGGTGTTAAAACGAACATCTTTAATGGAAAATTAACAGGCGCTGTATCTTACTACTATATTAAAGTTAAAGATATTGTTAGGGGTTATAACCAAGATGCCAGTAATCCTAATGCACAAATTCAGGATGGTAATAAAATTAGCAAAGGTATAGAAGCTGAAGTTATTGCAAACCCTGTTGACGGTTTAAATATTATTGCAGGTTTCGCTTATAACGATAACCATTTAGAAAATGCATCGCCAGATGTAGAGGGCAGAAGAGATGCTTATTCAGCGGCACCCTACTCAGCAAACTTATGGATCAGTTATAAATTCAATGCCGGCTCGCTTAAGGGTTTTGGATTAGGCGCAGGCGGTAATTATGCAAGCGACAACAAAATTGTAAATAGTGTAAGCCAGGGGGTATTTATATTACCTGCTTATAAGGTTTTCAATGCCTCGGTATTTTACGACCATTCAAGATTCAGGATCGGAGCCAAAGTAGACAACTTCACCAACCAAAAATACTGGACAGGTTACAGCACCATGAATCCTCAAGACCTAAGAACTGTTACCGGCAGCGTTACCTACAAATTCTAATTAAAAACAACAATAAATATTAAAAAATGAATAAAATTAAACCCATTAGCTTAACGTTCTTATGCTCTCTCTTTAGCTTATTCTCATTTGCGCAACAATTTGGAACAATAAAGGGAAAGATTAGCACTTCTAATGGAAAACCAGCGGCCTTTATTTCAATTGGATTAAAGGGCAAGGGTCAAGGCACTACATCAGATGATAATGGCTTATACACCATAAACCGTGTTAAAGCCGGAACTTATACAATTAAAGCTTCTGCAGTTGGTATCGACGCCTCAGAAAAAAGCATTACGATTGTTGCAGGTGAGACTAAAATTATCGATTTCGTATTTAAAGAAAATGACCAGGCGCTGGAGGAAATTACAATAGCGGGGATTAATCAAAAATACAAAGTAAGCTTACCTTCTGCTACACTCAGGTTAAACGAACCATTGTTAGAGGCACCACAAAACATTCAAATCGTAAGTAGTGGAATCCTTAAAGACCAGCAGATCATTAGCATGAGCGATGGCTTGATTAGAAATGTAAGTGGTGCAGTTCGTCTTGAACACTGGGGAGATATGTACACCAATATTTTAATGCGCGGATCGCAAATTCAGGCCATGCGTAATGGTTTCAATGTGGTTTCATCTTACTGGGGGCCATTAACCGAAGACATGAGCTTTGTTGACCATATTGAGTTTGTTAAAGGTCCTGCCGGATTTATGCTGGGCAATGGCGATCCAAGCGGCATGTATAACGTGGTGACTAAAAAACCTACCGGTTTAAACCAGGGCGAGGTTTCGTTTACTGCCGGAAGCTTCGATTTATACCGTACAACAATTGATCTTGACCACAAACTAACTGCTGATGGTAAATTCTTATTCAGGTTAAACGCAGCTGCACAAAATAAGGGATCGTTCAGACCATTCGAACAAAATGACCGCTACAGTTTTGCACCCGTATTAAGTTATCAAATAACACCAAGCACCAAGCTAACAGCAGAGTATACCTTGCAAAATGCAAAAATGACTGAGGTAGGTTCTTATTATATTTTTAATACTGCCGGGTATGCCAGCTTACCAAGGGAGTTTACTTTAACACAACCTGGCGTACAGCCTACCCGAATCAACGACCATAGTGTAACATTGAACTTAACACAACAACTAGGTCAGAATTGGAAATTAACTGCACAGGCAGCTTATTATAAATATTTACAAAATGGCACAAGCTCATGGCCATCAGCAGTATATCCAAATGGTACCATTATTCGTAATGTTGGGATATGGGATGCTGAAAGCAGCATGAAATTAGCTCAGTTATTTGTGAACGGAACGGTTAAAACAGGTGGCATTGTACACCGCATTTTAGCTGGTTTTGATGGTGGCAAGAAAAATTATATGGCCGATTGGGGTCAGTCTCACGATTTAGATCTCGCCAGTTCTCCATTTAATTTATACAATCCGAATTATGGCTTCCCGTCAAACGGTTATCCAAACTTTGACCGTGTTACTCCATTAGAACAAAGGGCTGTTGCAGCAGGAGGTTTAATGGATCAAAAATACTTAAGCGGTTACGTTCAGGATGAATTAGGCTTTTTCGATAATATTGTTCGTTTAACCCTTGCAGGTCGTTACACTTATGTAAGTCAATCGGCCTGGGGTGGTTCACCTGATAAAGCCAAACATGTAACCCCAAGGGTTGGCTTAAGCGTATCGGTTGATAAAAACACTTCTGTTTATGCAGTTTATGATGAAGCTTTTACCCCACAGACCGGCTTTTTCCGGGATGGTGGCACCGCAAAACCCATTACCGGTAACAACAAAGAATTGGGTATCAAAAAAGACTGGTTTGACGGCCGTTGGAACACCACCCTATCCGTTTATAGAATTACCAAACAGAATGAGATTACCGGAGATCCACTTAACAAGGCCGGAGAAACTTTCAGTATTGTAATTGGCGAAAAAAGAGCACAAGGTATAGAGTTTGATATCCGTGGTGAATTGGCCAAAGGATTAAACTTAATTGCAAACTATGCCTATACTGATGCGAAGGTAACAAAGGTAGCAGATGGAGTTGAAGGCGTTTTTGTAGGTCAGGTTGTACCAGGTTTTTCAAAACATACCACGAATGCATGGTTAACCTATTCATTACAGAATGGCCTGCTCAAAGGTGCAGGGATTTCTGGAGGTTTTACATACCTGGCCGGCAGAGCAGTAGGAACATACAGCGGAGAAAACGCTAACGAAAATCTTCCTGATTATTTTAAACTGGATGGAGGCTTATTCTGGTCGCATAAAAAAATAAAAATAACCGCCAATGTATTTAACATTTTAGACAAGTATTTGTATAGTGGTGCGTATTACACCAATTACTGGAATGCTCCAACCTACGATCTACCAGTCTACTCATGGCAAGCCGAAGCACCAAGAAACTACAGAGTAAGTGTAGCCTATAAATTTTAATTAAATCAATCAGGAGCAATTGAATCAGATCAATTTCTCCTGGTTTTAAAACCCAACCCAGAAAACATGAAAACTAAAATCTCATTATTATTTTTCTTTCTAGCCTTTAGCATTTCGAGTGCATTTGCACATGCTTTATGGATAGAAACAGCCTCAACAGGTAAAAAAGGACAAGCACAGGAAGTGAAAGTTTTCTTCGGAGAATACGAGAGCAACGAACCTGACTCAGCCGCAAAATGGTTTAGCAATTTAAAACAATTCAGCCTGGTGTTAACCGCTCCAAACGGAACAACTAAGGTGTTAACCACAGCTCCGGATGTACGTTTTTTTAAAGCAAGTTTCACTCCTGATCAGGATGGCACCTATAAACTTTCTGTAGTTCATGAAGTTGCTGACATTTATGAAAAAGCTAAAATTGAATATTATGCCTTTGCAGATGTGGCAGTAGGAAATGCTAAAGTAAACACGGCTTTCCCTGCAACTGCAGCATTAACCATCAGACCGGATAAACATGCTTTAAAAGTGGGTGAAACTTCAGTTCATCAGGTAATTTACAACAAAGCTCCTTTTGCAAAACAAAAGTTAACGGTTGTAAATGCTGAAAGAAAAGCACAACCTACTGAAACCGATGCAGAAGGAAAATTCACTTTCAAACCAGAACAAAAAGGAAATTATTTTCTGGAAGCCTTTACAGAAGATAAAACGCCCGGAAAATTAAATGGAAAAGATTACGATAAAGTTTGGCATTTAGTCACTTATACTACTGCAGTTAAGTAGTCGTAAATTTTTATAAAAATTTAAAGCCAATTAGTCTTAAAAAAGGCTAATTGGTTCTTTTATTCATACCACTTTGCTAATGGCACTAACAAAAACATCAACCAAATCAAAAAACAAGAAATCGCGACTAAGACGGATCAGCGACTGGCTGCACCTGTGGCTGGGCATTGCATCAGGATTAATTGTATTGATGTTAGGCGTTACAGGATGCATGTACGTTTTTCAAAAAGAAATTACTGAACTGATTCACCGCAAAGCCTATTTTGTTGATGTTCCTTCAAATCCTAAAACCTTACCATTAAGTTTACTACAAACCAATGCCGAAAAAGCATTAGGGAATAAAAAGAAAATCAGCTTTATTTCTACATACAAAACACCGGAAAGGGCATGGGAATTTGGCACTTATAAGGCCGGCGACCCTAAAGCCTTCTGGTATTTCGATTCAGTTGATTATTACGATCTCGTATTGGTAAACCCATATACAGGAAAAGTAACCCTGGTTGCCGACCATAAATATGAGTTTTTTGCCGTCGTTAAAATGATCCACTGGAGTTTACTGATCAATCATCCCATTGGTCAGCAGATCATCGGTTGGTCGACTTTCATTTTTGTTTTCCTGCTCATTTCAGGCATGGTCATGTGGTGGCCGAAAAACCTCAAAAAATCGAACTTCGATAAGAGTTTTAAAGTAAAATGGAAGGCCAAATTTAAACGCATTAACTACGACATGCACAATGTACTGGGTTTTTATGTTATGCTGATCTGTTTAATGCTGGCGTTAACAGGTTTGGTTTGGGCATTCCAATGGTTTCAGGGGGCAGTTTATGTGGTGGCATCAGGAAGCACTACGCCACCCAAAGTGGTAGAAGTAAAATCAGATTCAACAAAAAGCATTAAAGCCGTTCCATTCGATATTGTTTTTGATCAGGCCAAAAAGATCTTTAAAAATGAAGACCGCATTGGGATGTCGCCGGCAGCACCTGGTACAGCAACCATTTATGCCACAGGTTATCGTGGTGAAGAAACCTATTGGAATTATGATGTGATCCAGTTCGATCAATACTCGGGCAAGTTATTGCATAGAACAAACCAATCAGAAAAAAATGGTGGTGAAACGGTAATTGGCATGAACTACGATATCCATGTTGGGGCCATTTTAGGATTAACCGGAAAAATAATGGCCTTTTTTGCCAGTTTAATCGCAGCAAGTTTACCCATAACCGGATTTATTATCTGGTGGGGAAAAGGAAAAAAGAAAAAAAATACCGCAGTGGCGGAAAACTAAATACACCCTAATTAATCATAAAAATGAAATTTTTAAACCTAATTTTAGTATTAAGCGGTTTAATCACCCTTAATGCTCATGCACAAACAAAAGCAGACACTCCCGAAGAAAAACTAGAAAAGGATAGAAAAGCAATAAAATCTTTAGCTGGCTTTTATGAAGTGAACTTCAACTATGGTGAAGTTACTGCTCCAGATCCAAACTACAAATTCAGTAAACCTTACGAAAGCCATGGCAACGAATGGGCAGAAATTATTGTAGATGAACCTAAAAGAATTGTGATTCAACACATGCTGGCCATTAACGACACCACGGTTATTAAACACTGGCGCCAGGACTGGACGTATGAAGATACCAACATCATGCTTTATACCGAAGGTAATGCGTGGAAAAAGGGCAATTTAACTCCGGCTGATGTGAAAGGAAAATGGACGCAAAAAGTTTATCAGGTTGATGATAGTCCACGTTACCAGGGCTACGGAACCTGGAGCCATGTTGGCGGTCACGATTCATGGTCGAGCGAAACCGACTCTCCACTACCAAGAAGAGAATCTACTGTGCGTAAAGATTACAATGTATTAAACCGTGGCAGCAGAATCACCATCACTAAAAATGGCTGGATGTTTGAGCAGGATAATAAAAAAATTGTGCGTTCGGCCAGTGGCGATAAACTTTTAGCTGTTGAAAAAGGTTATGAGGAATTTACGAAAATAGATCCTAAAACTTTTGCATATGCACAAAAATGGTGGGCCAGCCAGCAAACTTATTGGGCAGATGTACGCGGTGTTTGGGCTGATATTATTGGCTCGCAAAATACATTTAAAGTACAAACCATGGCGAACGGCAAATTGCTTTACGAAACCCTTTTTAACCTGGGCGATCAATCTATTAAAGAAAAATGGTCAGCAAACCAGAACAAAGAAAAAATTAAAACTGCTTTACAGCCTTATCTGGTAAAGTAAAATAATTGTTTTTATAACGAATGGTTGATGGTTAATAGCAATGGTCTGTTAACTATCAACCATTTTTTACTTAAACCTTACAAGCGATAAGCAAGAGCCATTTTAACCTTTTACTTATTAGTTACATAATGATATGGGCGTTCCCCAATCCCGTGAAATACGGGAAAGGGTCGGGCTTTTCAGGGCTGCGCTGCGTTCCGGTACCGGTGAAAACCGGCACAGAACCCTTACAATCCCTAACGCAGATTTACAATAATAAAATACCCTTACGGCTTTGACTAGCTTCATCTTTAAACTTAAGAACTACAGGCCCAAGTTAAATAAACCTGATAAAGCGGAAAGCCCGGAACGAGGCACGAGTGAGGACTTGAAGCGATAGCAGGACTTTCGTAAACGAAGCACACCGAACCTTTATTTACAAAAAATTGACTATCTAAATTGTAGGTGTATCAAGGTTATACCGTTTAAAAACCGTAAGGTTGTTGTCCAATTTAATTTATTAAATTTCGGGATGAAAAAATTTGGCTTCATCATCTTCCTTTTTTTAGCAATCAATACTTTCGCACAAGATTCTACTTATACCAGAAATATCATTAACACCCTGACATCAAAAGAATTTTGGGGCAGGGGTTATACCCGAGATGGGATGAAAAAATCTGCGACATACCTTGCAGAAACTTATCAGAAAATCGGTCTATTACCGATGGGAGCAAATTATAAACAGGTTTTTAATTTCCCTGTAAATACTTTTCCAGGAAAAATGATGGTGGCCATTAACGGCCAAAAACTCATTCCCGGTAAAGATTTCATTGTGAATAACGAAAGTCCTGGTATTAAACAAAAAGCAATTTTAAACAAGATAGATAGCCTCCATTATCAGGCTTCGTCATCATTAAATATTTTGTTAAAAGATAAATTAACCTGGTCTGTAGCAACAGAAGTTGGCGATTTAACAACGATTCAGATCAATAAAAAGCGTTTAACAGCAATACCGAAAACAATTAGCGTCGACATCGAAAATAAATTCATTCCCGATTTTCAGGCTGCCAATGTTTGCGGTTTAGTTAAGGGCACTAAATTTCCTGATTCTCTTTTAATCATTACTGCACATTACGATCATTTGGGCGGAATGGGTGCCGACACTTATTTCCCTGGTGCAAATGATAATGCTGCCGGCGTAGCCACTTTATTGAGCCTCGCCAAATATTATGCCGCACATCCCCAGGCCTATTCTATTGGTTTTATCTGTTTTGCCGCCGAAGAAGCCGGATTATTGGGATCGAGATATCTCGTAGAAAACCCTTTGGTTCCTTTAAGCAAAATAAAATTTCTGATCAACCTGGATTTAGTTGGCACCGGCGAGGCTGGAATGACGGTAGTTAACGCATCTGTTTATCCTAAAGCATTTGCCATGCTCAACGCCATCAACAATGAAAATCAATATATCTCCAAAATAAACCAGAGGGGTAAAGCCGCCAACAGCGATCATTATTTCTTTACCGAAAAAGGTGTCCCTGCATTCTTCATTTACACACAGGGCGGTCCCACTGCCTATCACGATGTGTTCGATAAGCCAGAAACGTTACCACTTACCGAATATCAGGATCTGTTTAAATTAATTGTTGCGTTCAATCAAAAAATGATGGAGTAGCCTCTTTTCGATTCAAACCTTTAATGTCGAACACCCAACGATTGGATTCCTTTTTCACCGGTTGGGATAATATTACAGGCCTTTGGGATAATTAAATATAGCAATCAAGCCTGTATAATCATCTTTGAATCAACAAAAACGATTCATTATGAAAACCATCCCAAAACTTAGTCTTGCATTTTTATTGTTAATCGCAACTGCAGTTAAATCGAATGCCCAGAACCTCATTGAGATTGTTATAGTAGGCTCTTCGCACGACAACTCCAAATCGGCACAAAACTTTCAGGCGATCATTGATAAACTTAAAAACTTTAAACCTGATATGGTTTTTGGCGAATACCTGCCCCAGAGCGATTATGCCAAACTGGAAGAAAGCAACTGGGCTAAAAAATCGTTTAGAAAAGGACATGATTATTTAGAAAAATTAAATCCGGCATCACCGAAAAATATTGATGTACAAATTAAAAAACACCAAAAAGCACTCGCCTCATTCCCTTATTACCATAAAACCAGAATGAATTTAGCTGTTCACTATGCTAAAAACTGGGACAGGGGAAATGCCGATTACCAGATTTTTGTACTCGAGAATTATATGAAAGAAAGCTTTGGCAAAGAAGAACAGGCTGAATACACCAAAATGTTCGGCAGCATAGATTCACTAAAAAAAGTTGGTTTTTATAGAACCGGGAGTGAATATACTAAAATCTATTTCCCACTTATTTATCAGTTGAAGCAAGATCAGATCTACAATATGGACTGTCAGACTTACGATAAATCGTGGAGCGAAGCCTGGGCCAGGACTGATTCGTTATACAAAATCCTGATCAATACAGCCAAGGCCGATACCACTTCACCAGAGGCCCTTACCGTTAAAGCACTGGAAAAATACTGGAGCTATAGTGATGAAGAATCAAAGGTTTTTAACGCCGATCCATATGCTGGCATGAATACCGTAAGATACGGTGTACTGGATGAATCTATTAATTTTTATGGTGGCCGTCACTTTTATGGTTATGCGGGTTTCCCTACCGAGACGGTTAAAGAGATGATTGTGCAATGGACTTTAAGAAACGAAGGGATGTGTAAAAATATTATCGATCAGGCAAAGGCAAAAAAAGCCAAAAGGATTGTGGTCGGTGTTGGCGCATCACACCGCAAGTGGATGGAAGAAATTTTAGCCAAAAACCCAGCTGTTAAAATTATCAACTATAACGATTTACATTAATATATTATACGCTCCTATTATTAAGCCTCATTGCATTAGCTTGAGGCTTTTTTATTTTAGTCCATGTAATTTTTTCGTTTTGTATTTGCAAAAATATGGTAAGCGGGCTATTTTTACCTAAAAGATTAGTTGTTTTCGGTTGAAATGCAACGTTTAGTTAGCCCGTACGTCTATTAATGAAATTAAGCCAGACATTTAGTCTGTCACATTTTTTATATCGTTCATCACATTTATCTATACCGTAAAAACATAGCGCCTAATTTTAGTTTGCTTATTTAAACCTGTACATGAAGAAACTCCTGCTTTCAATCGGCCTTATCCTAACTATTTTTAATTTATTTGCACAAAAAAACGGAAGCATTACCGGAATTTTAGCCGATAGTGCCAATCGCAAAATCACCTTAAATTACGCCACAGTTTCAGTGTATAAAGTTGGCGATAGTGTATTAAACACTTATAAATTATCGGATGATAAAGGTATTTTCAAAATCAACGGACTAATCATAGGCGTAAAATACCGTTTAGTGGTAACCGCATGGCAATATGGAACATACCGGAAAGAAGTAGAACTAACTGCAGCCAACCCCGCCTTAAATCTGGGCACCCTTTATCTTTCTGTTAAGGCGAATGACTTAAATGAAGTGGTAATTTCGGGAGAAAGACCACCTGTAATTGTACGTAAAGATACCATTGAGTTTAATGCCGAGTCTTTTAAAACACTGCCATCGGCGGTGGTAGAAGATCTGCTAAAAAAGCTACCTGGGGTTGCAATCGCTGCCGATGGGTCTATACAGGTTAATGGCAAAGCAGTGAGTAAAATTTTAGTAGACGGAAAGGAGTTTTTTGGTGGCGACCAGCAGATTGCAACGAAAAACCTGCCCGCAAACATCATCGATAAGGTGCAGGTGGTTGATGATAAGCAGGCTAAAAGACGCGATCCGGATTTAACCGCAGCAGAAATTCCGCAGATTATCAATTTAAAACTAAAAAAAGCCATTAAAAAGGGTGCTTTCGGTAAATTATATGCTGGTGGAGGGTTAAAAGAGCTGTATCAGGCCGGTGGATTAATGAACTTTTTTAGGGATACCACACAGGTGAGTATATTGGCATATGGCAACAACATTAACCAGCCAGGCTTTAACCCTAACGATGTACAGCGGATAGGTGGTTTTAACCGCAGTGGCATCAATTCCATGATGATGAATTCTACCGGTTATTTCGAGTTTAATGGCATTAATTTCGGCGGCAGTTATAATGGTGTCCAAACTTCTTCGGGTGGTGGTTTTAACTTTAACACCCTAACCAAAAAGGGGATCAAAATTAACACACAATATTTCTTTGGCCGATCGGACAATCTTTTAGAAAAACTCACCAATACCAACCAGACATTAGGTACCGACAGGTTGATTACCAATGCCAGCGAAAACACCAATGCACTGATATTGAAACATAATATAGGCGGAAAATTAGACTGGCAAATCGATTCTTTAACACAGCTCACTATCGAGCCGGCAATTGTACTAAGTGCTAACAATTCGGTAAGCAAGGTCTCTTCGCGTAATAACAATGCGAACAACCAACTCATTAACACGCTCCAAAATTTAAATGACCTGAATACTTCGAGCAACAAATATCAGCTTAGAGCCGATTTTAGCAAGGACTTTAAAAAGGCAGGAAGATCTTTAAACCTGGGCACCGATATTTCGGCAACACCAAATCCAATTCTTAATTACAACAGAAGCATTAGTGTTTTTTACCTCACACCTTCCACCTCAGAAATAGATCAGTTGAGGAACAATACCATTGATAATTTCAGGTCTTACCTATATGGCAATTATACCGAACCGATTAGTAAAAAATTTTATTTTAAAGCCGATATAAGTGGAAACATCATTAATAACGAAAATGCACTCAGCACTTTTTATCGCAATCCGGCCAACCAGCTGTACGATATTGCAATCCCCAATTTATCGCAAACCGTTAAACAAGCCGGTTTCAAAACCAATACCAATATTAGCCTCGGATACAAGGTAACTAAAGACCTCTTCCTTCAGCCAGGATTGGTACATAACTATATTTCGTTAAACAACCGCTTTACCAATAGCGCAGATATCGATCAGCGTTATAATTTTATGTGGCCGACATTCCAGTTGAAGTACAAAATATTCCGTTTTAACTATTCAGCCCGCTTTGCAGAGCCGAATGTAAGTTATCTTCAGCCCGTGGCAGATAATACCAATGCATTTTACATCAGAAACGGCAATCCGAACTTATTGCCCGCCCGTACGCAGAATTTAAGCATGAATATGTACAAATACGATCCTAAAAGTCTCATCAATTATAATTTATACGGCTACGGTAGTTTCACAAAAAATGGTGTGGTTAACACGATTACCATAAATAATGGCGTCCAAACAATCAATCCGGTTAACAAGAGCGGTATATACAATTTTAGTGGCGGGGCCAATATTTCGAAAGATTTCAAAAAAGATAAAACCAGTTTAAAAGTAGGTTTAGGTTTCTGGGCCAATTTTGATCATACTCCGGTGATAGTGAATAATATCCAAAGTGATGCGAATGTATTTTACGTAGGGCCAAATGGAAGTGTGAGGTTAAACCTGAATGATAAGGTAGAAATTAACCAATCGTATTCCGTTAACCTGAACAGGAGTAGATACGACGACAGTTTTTACACCAATATCAGTTACAATACCCATCAAAGCACTTCCGAACTAATTATCCGTTATCCCAAAAAACTGGTTTTCGAAACCAGCTATTCTCTAACCATCAACGATCAAAACATTGCCGGATATAACAATAACATCAAATTCTGGAATGCTGCCCTTACTTACCTGTTCATGAAAAACGACAGGGCGCAATTAAAATTCTCGGTGAATGATATTTTACAGAGCAATGTACGAAGGAATATCCAGATTACAGGCAATAGCATTATCGACACACAGAGTAATAACCTGGGTAGATATGGCATGCTTACGCTTACTTATAATATCCAAAACTTTGGACAAAAAGTTGGTGGCCGGCAAACGTTTTTTAGTTTTTAAAGCGCCCGTTCCTGATGCAGGGGGCTGTGTCCACACAGCGCTCCGCAAAAATTACTCGTTTCAAACTTTTCATAATGGCCGGATAAGTGCGAGCCGAAGCAATCTTTTTGTCAATTCATCAAATAGATTGCTTCACTCCTTCGCAAATCCCTTTCTTCAGTTCGCAATGACGATTTTATCACGACAAAAACATCTCGGCAAGCAACTCATACGATTTTATACGGTCTTCAAAATGCTCAGTAATGGTAACGGCCATCAGTTCATCAACATCATAATCGGCAGCCAGTTTGGTCAGTCGTTCTTTAATTACCTCCGGGGTACCATAAATCATTCTTGGTTTATTGGCCTTAATGCGTTCCTGCTCTGCAGCATTATAATTGATATCTTTAATGTCGTTCCAGCCGACCGAAGTTAAACCTCCTCCTTTTTCCAGCTGGAGAAAACGATAAGCCATTAAGGCCTCCTGCTGTTTAACTTTTTCTTCATCTGCTGAGCAGAAAATAAAAAGGGCCACATTTTCTACTGGTTTTGCCAGGTCAACGGAAGGTTTAAAATGTTCCCGGTAGTATTGAACAGCCTGCGGCCCTCCATGTGGGTTAATAAAATGGGCAAAAGAAAAGCCCATTCCAAAGTGTGCCGAAAATAAAGCACTTTGTCCGCTACTGCTCAAAAGCCACTGTTGCGGAATGGTTTCAGCAATCGGAATAGCCTTTATTTTTGCCTGAATTCCGCCATCTGAAGTATCGTGTAAGTAATGCTGCAGCTCTCGCAGTTGTTCTACAAAATCCTGCTCGCTCCAATTGTTTGAGGGGTTAAGCAACGAAGCGGTAATGCGGTCGGTACCCGGAGCACGCCCCATACCCAGATCGATACGGTTAGGGTGCATCACCTCCAGCAAACGAAAACTTTCTGCAACCTTTAACGCGCTATGGTTAGGCAGCATAATACCACCCGAACCTATTCTTAACGTTTTGGTATGATTGGCCAAATGCGCAATTAGGATCTCGGGCGTTGAACCTGCTAAACTGGTGGTATTGTGATGTTCTGAAACCCAGAAACGGTGGTACCCTAACCTTTCGGTTTCTTGTGCAAGTATAGTGGTTTCTTCAATGGCACGACGGGCAGTAACACCCTTGCGAACCGGTGACTGATCTAACACACTTAGTTTTATTTTTGTATTGCTCATATTCGTATCTAACAAATTTATGAGCCTGCTCATTTAAAACAGGAGTACGAAAAGCTTTATGACTTTTAAATTACCCCCTAGCCCCCTCGAGGGGGAACTTAGAGCGAAAACACAAAAACACCTTTTTTATTTTTAAAACAAGTAAAGCCCCTTTAGGGGTTTGGGGTTAGTTTGACTAAATACTGATCTTCGCCATCATCAAAAATCAATTCAGCATCCCATCCCGTTTCTTTCGCAATCTGCTTAATGGTTTCTTCATCGATGTAAATCCAGTTAAACCAATTGCCTTTCTCGCCTTTATATTCGTACTGATAAGATACCTCTCCATAATATTGGTTTTGTGGTTTTGGCATATCTTCATATAAATAAGCAATATCAGAAGAATCGAAAATTACCTGTCCGTTAGGGTTAATGAGGTCTTTTAATTTGATGAGAAAATCCTTAAAACCAGGTAAAGTTCCGGTTAAACCAATACCATTCATGAGCATGATAATGGTATCGAATTTCTCCTGATAGGTAAAAATATCCTGCACGAATGCTTTTTTTACACCGCGGTCTTTCATAATATTCACCGCTGCTTCCGAAATATCAATAGCCGTTACATCAATATTAAAAGCCTGTAAAAGTAAAGCATGACTGCCCACACCGGCGCCAATATCCAATACCTTGCCGCTGCACATGTGTAAGGCCTGAAGTTCTAAAACGGGCATATCTTCATCATCACGGAAGAAGAATTCTAAAGGCATTTCTTCTGGCTCCCCATACGAATTGTGCAACCAAAGGGTATCAGCCTCGCCTGTTCTGTAAATATCTGTTAACGCTTTACCAAAAACATCCATGCGGGCAAAGATAGGGAAATTGAATATGATGTAAGATGGAAGATGGATGAAGTGAGATGGAAAATGGAAATTTATAATTACGCTGTTAGTTGGGATTTAAGTTAGTCGGGATTTGTAATCCCGTCTTAGGAGCCAGGGACTTCCAATCCTCAAAAGACAAGTGAAAACCAGACTATAAATTTGAAGAATGAAAGTAAAATGGAAAATGGATGAGGTGAGATGGAAAATGGAAGAGGTATGAAAAGGAGCCGATGAAACAAACTCTTCTTAACTACCTTTGAGGATGTAAAAAGAAAAATCGTCATCTCGACTGAAGCACAGCGGAATGGAGAGATCTATATTTTAGATTTCTCCATTCCGCTCGAAATGACGGCGCCCTACAAATCCGGACCAACTTAATCATTATTCGATCTCAAATACCTGATGGTAGTCGGGGATAGCCACATGTTTAAAACCTGCATCTTTCAATTTGCTGGCGAAATTTTGCTGCACTTCGTATTCGCCATGTACCAAAAAGAGTTGTTTAACTTTAGCGGGATCCTGACCTGATAAAAAATGTAATAAATCTTCATAATCGCCATGTGCACTCATCGATTTTATCGATCGTACTTCGGCTTTAACTTCATATTCATCGCGGAAAATCTCCACAACTTTTTGTCCGGCAATTAACCTACCACCAAGCGATTTAGGTTCGCAATATCCCACCATCAAAATGGTATTTTTCTGATTACCAATATTATTCCTGATGTGGTGTTTTACACGGCCAGCCTCTGCCATACCTGATGCAGAAATAATCACACATGGTCTGGGATCGGCGTTTAAAGCTTTCGATTCTTCTACACTTTCGATAAAACGCAGGCCTTTAAAACCAAATATATCATGATCTACTTTTAAAGTTTCCTTAACGCCATTATTGTATACTTCAGGGTGGTTTTTAAGAATTTCAGTTGCTTTTGATGATAAAGGACTATCTACATAGTACGGAACATCAGGCAATTTACCTTTTAACTCCAGCCCATTTAAAGCGTAAAGCAGCTCCTGCGTACGGCCAACGGCAAAAGCCGGGATAATCACTTTCCCCTTTTTCACTTTGCAGGTATTGTTAATGATTTCTAAAAGCATGTTTTCGATCGGATCAAGATCTTTATGCAGCGAATCGCCGTAGGTAGATTCCATTAAGATATAATCGGCCTGATCAAACTGTTGCGGGCTCTTTAAAAGCAAGTCGCCATAACGGCCCACATCTCCTGAAAAGGTAATTCGTATCGGTTTTCCGTCTTCTGTAATGGTAAGGTGAACCGCAGCACTGCCTAAAATATGGCCGGCATCAGTAAACTTTAAGCGAATGCCTGCCTCAATCTCGAAATCCTCTTCATACTCCACAATCTTCATCTGACTAACCGTTTTAGTCACGTCTTCATCGGTGTAAAGTGGCTCTTCCATTTCCTCGCCTTCGCGCAGATGGCGGTTAGAAAATTCGGCATCCTGCATCTGTATTTTGGCAGAATCCATCATTAAAATACGGGCCAGATCCATAGTTGCCGAGGTACAGAAAATCTTACCTTCAAAACCTTCTGCAACCAGTTTGGGCAATAAACCACAATGATCTATATGTGCGTGTGATAAAACCAGGTAGGTAACCTTTTTGGCATCAAAGCCGAAAAAATCGTTTAATTTATCGGTAATACGGCCCATCCCCTGGAATAAGCCACAATCTAATAAAATCTGGGTGCCGTTTTTTAAGGTAATAAGGTGCTTACTCCCCGTAACAGTACGGGCGGCACCATGAAAAGCAATGTTCATCTAAATGGTGGTTAGAAAATATATATAGAATAAAAATGCCGGATATTTCCGGCACTTCCAATTCTTTATGCATTTATTTCTGCTATTTTATCTTTCACCTTATCAGCTACACCAGTTGCTTTATCTGCTAAACCTGCAAGTTTATCTTTCGAACTATCTAAAATATCCGCTAACCAGTCTGATACTTTACCCTTTAAATCGCTGGTAGAATCAGAAGATAATGCCAATGCGATTGTTGCACCAAGTGCTGCTCCAGCTAATACGCCTACTATAATTTTTGTTTCCTTTGTCATAACTTTATTATTTAATAATTAAACATTAATTGGCACTTGTTGTTTTGGTTTTATTCTAACATAAATCATTCCATTTACATGAAGCATATTTTTTTTATCGATCTGGACAATACCATCTATTTTACCAAACCTAACGAAGAGCAGTTGATGAGTGGTTTATACCAGCTTTTAGACCAGGAAGATTTAGGAGTTTCTGATGAGGTATATCAAACATCGAAAAAAGATATGTTAAGGACCCCTTTCCAGAAAGTAGCCAAAAAATATGGCTTTAAACAATTAGCCGTTGATCGTGCGGTTGATTATTTAAAAAACCGCGAAGTAACCAGCCCCTTAAAACCGAGCAATGATTACCATTACATTAAAAGCCTTAAAGGACGTAAATTTATTGTAACGGCGGGTTTTCCGAAACAGCAAACCTCAAAGGTGAAGATGTTGGGTATCGCTGATGATTTTGAGGAAATACATGTTGTGGATGTTTCGACCACCAACAAAAAGGAAGCTTTCAAACTGCTGATTGATAAATACAATCTTAAAACAGATGATATCTTAATTATAGGTGATGATGCCGAATCGGAAATTAAATTCGGACTGGAACTGGGGATTGAAACATTTTTACTCGATCCCGAAAACCTGCATCCAGGTGCCAAAAGCACTTTTAGGGGAATTGATTTAAGTAATTTGCATAAGGCAGCAGGGCAGTAAGGTGCCGTCATTGTGAAGCCAGTTTTTCATTGGCTGAAGCAATCTTTATTGCAACACCCCCATTGCATGAAGATGGCCTGTCTGTTGTTCCCGAAGCAGTACTGCATTTACATTTTCAGATAAATATTATAAAGTTAATAGGAGAGCAGTTTTCTACAATTATTTAAGTATCTCCCCGCTTTCCGTTTTACTTATCCCGATGAAGATCGGGATTGCGTGCTCACTCCAATCGGGTCTAGATAGCTCGTGGGGTGGTGTTATTTTTGGCTGGGTGCTCAGCTGCATAAGCCTTTGTTTTTAAACCCCTACCAGCAGCAAGCAGTAATTTCTTTAACTAACCCACTTGCTCCTAATTCAAAATTAAATACTTTTGAATTTTATTTCGTCCCAGATCAATATGGATTACCTAAGTTATAAGCTCAAATTAATTTATTCCCGTTATCTTATCATTACATTAGGCTCAATTGTTGGTTTTTCAATAGTAAATATATGCCTCTTTCAAACACAGCTTATACCCATTGAAGACTTTTTTTATGAGTTTTTAATACCCATGCTCCTTCCTATACTTCCAGTAATTTTTTGGTTGAGGCCACGACTAAAGCTTTTAAGGCTGGAAAGAAAAAATGGAAAAGATTTATTTGAATTTTACCTGATCATTGCATGGTTTGCCATTATATGCCCTTCTATTTTTGCACAGAAATATATCACCAGCGCAGTTGGCCAACTCACCGAATTAAAAACAATTAGCAGCATCGACCAAAGTTACCTCACCAAATTTTATAAGGTTCAAAATCTGTATCTTGATAAGACACATAGTGCTGTACAGGTTGAAGCCAAAGCCACTGGCAAACACAACGAAAATTTAAAATTTACAGTTTATACGGCCATTCCAATTTACAATGAACCAACACCGCCGCTAATGAGATCTCCATCAAAAGCAAGATCGCTTCAATATGGAGTAAAATCTTCAGGTAAGATGGAGCTAGATGATTTACGGCCAAAAGCCTGGCTTGGCTGGCAAATGACAAAACAAATAAACAACAGACTAACGAAAGAAACAAAAGATAATATGTTTAGGACGTTCCTTAAAGATTCACATCTGAGTTTCCTGCACGACAAAATTTATAATTTTGATTATCTGCAGAAAATAGGCAACAGTAAGGATTATAAAAATTTCAAAAAAGGTATTGCCCATGCTGATCCCGGTTCACCAATAAATCCTGTTTTGTTAATACCTAAATATACTCCATTTGAAAAAAGGGGTAGCCATCAATTATTTCTGACACTTTTATCATTTTTTATAGGTTCAACAATATGGTTAATCATGTTAATCCCTCCGAAATTTAAAAAAGAAAAACTGCAAATGCCAGTGGGATCTATTTAAAATAAAACAAAAAAAGTCCCGATTTTCATCGGGACTTATCAATCTATCCTCTACCACCTCTTGATGGTCTTCCTCCTTCAGAGCCGCTTCTTTCACCACCCCTTTGTTGTTGTTGTTGCGGTGGTGCTTCTGTTCTTCTTTGTTCTTGTCTTTGTTGCATTTGCTGCTGCTGTTGCTGTGCTCTTTGTTGTTGAGCCTGCGCATCACGCTGTGCACGTTCTTGTTGCTGCGCCTGGGCACGTTGTTGCTGTGCCTGAGCATCGCGTTGCGCTCTTTCTTGTTGCTGAGCCTGAGCTTGCTGCGCACGTTGTTGTTGCATTTGCTCATTTCTTTGCTGTTGCATCTGCGCATCTCGCTGAGTCCTTTCCTGTTGCTGGGCCTGGGCTTGCTGTGCACGTTGCTGTTGCAACTGCTCATTACGTTGTTGCTGTACCTGGGCATCACGTTGCGTACGTTGTTGCTGAAATTGCTCATTACGCTGTGCTCTTTGCTGCTCCATTTGGGCCGCGCGTTGTTGTTGGTCTATCTGACCACGTTGCTGTGTTTGAACATCGCGCTGTGTACGTTGCTGATCCTGGCTCATACGGTCTTGTTGCGTACGTTGTTGCCTCATCTGCTCTAAACGCTGCTGATCCTGACCGCGGTTTACGTTTTCTTGTCCGTTTCTTCCGTCTACACCATTGGCATTTCCACGGCTGGCACGACCATTAGCATCTCTATTGTAAACTTCACCTCTGTTATTAGGCTGATTGTTATTGTCTCTGCTTATGGTACCATTGTTCCGGTCAGGTTGTGCGGTACGGTTATCTCCTCTTGATCCAAAACGGTTATCATTATTATTGTTACTACCACCTCTTTGATCGCGATTGCTATAACCTTCATTTCTACCACCCCTGCTAATACCAGCATTACCTTGCTCAAATTTTCTTGGTGCTGCACTACGGTTGTCGGCATTACGCTCTGGTCTAGGTCTGTAAATAGATACTTCCCTGCTATTAATCCTGCTTGCACCTGGTCTTGAACCTTGTGAATACCTATAAACGGTTACATCCCTGTTGGTTGCACGTCTGATATCTTCAACCCTTGGGCCACCATAATAGGTTCTTCTGTTATACACATAGGTATTATTGATAATGGTGGTGTTTCGGATATATACATTGTTGCGACCATAATCATATCTTGGAAATACATTGATATAGATATTGCGTTGCGGGATAAAGTTCCAGCAGAAATCTGGCACAGCATAACGACGGCCAAAGCTCAGATTAATATTAATGCTTGGTGCCATTGGTGCCCATCCGTAGTATCCATCGCCGCTTCTCCAATCTACCCAGGCTGGTCCCCAATTGGTATCTGGTAACCAGATCCATTGCCTGTAACTGTTAATCACCCAACGGCCATAGTGGAAAGGTGCCCAGCCCCAATCGTAATTAGAAACCCAGGTATTACCATATTCGGTCATGGCCCAGCGTCCGTTGGTATAATATGGACGAAATTCGCTTTGATCTACATCCGGGCGCCAAACATAGCCATATTGAGGATCTTGTATCCAGGTGCCATAAGGCGAAAGTTCATCGTAAAAAGTCTGTAAAGAAACATTGCCAGTGCTATAACCATCGTCCTGGTAATCGTTTTGATAGTCTTGTGCCCTGACAAGGGTTGTGGTTCCGGCAAGGAGCGCAAATAGCCCCAGCACAAGTGCCGTAGATTTCAGTGTTTTCATTTGTGTGTTTTATTTTAATAACCTAATGTGTGTGTATCAATTAGAGAACCAAAAATATAGAAGGTTTAATATGCATGCATAGTTTCTGCGTTTTCCTTCAAATATTGCCCTACAAGGCATATTTAACTAATATTTAACGTTTTAAGCCGAGTTTAATTGTGCAGAAAATAAGTCAGTTAGAAATAAAATTTGCTACACCTTTGCTTACAAAAGAGATTATATTGCCGGTACCGCAAATTTTAGAACTTAAATTCTATTTATTGTAAGTATTTTTGTAGCATGCAAAAAGGCACTTTATACCTTATTCCCGTACCATTGGCTGAAGAGGTAGCACACAAAACTTTTACCCCTTATTTGGTTGATACCATTAACCAGATTGATACCTACATTGTAGAAAATAGTAAAACAGCCCGCCGGTTTTTAAAAGAGGCTGGTTTAAAAACACCTCAAAAAGATTTAATCGTGCACGATTATGGCAAACATAACCGGACAGATTTAGGTCAGTTTTTTGTTGAGCTTGCCGCCGGAAAAGATGTAGGTTTAATGAGCGAAGCGGGTTGTCCGGGCATTGCCGATCCCGGGGCTGATATTGTCGCCGAAGCACATAAACGCGGCATTAAAGTGGTACCATTAGTAGGGCCAAGCTCGATTTTACTGGCCTTAATGGCCTCAGGTTTTAACGGACAGAGTTTCGCATTTTGGGGCTATTTACCAATTGATAAAGAACAGCGGACCAAACGCATTAAAGATTTAGATTTATCGGCGAGCCGTTACAAACAAACCCAGATCTTCATCGAAACCCCTTTCCGCAACAACCAGCTTTTTGAAGAAGTGCTGAAAAGCTGCAAACCCAATACGCAGGTTTGTGTAGCCAGTAACCTCACGGCAGAAGATGAGTTTATTAAAACCCAAAGTGTTTACAATTGGCGCAAAGAGGAAATAGATCTTCATAAACAACCTACTATATTTTTGTTGTACTAAGATAAAATCGTCATCTCGACTGAAGCGTAGTCCCGAATTATCGGGAGAGAGATCTTTTTATATAGATTTCCCGACTCCGTTGCACTTTGCTCGAAATGACGAACAATTTCAAAAAATCAAAACATATCCGATAACATATTGGTTGTTATTATAGCGCGCTGCAATTTATTTACTAAATCTTAGCATGATGAAAAACACGATCACACCAAAAAACAATCCAACCGTTCAGGGCAGTTCAATAGCCGATCGGGCGAACCACGATGTTAAAACGGATAAAAAAATCCAGGGAATAACCAATGGCGGTGGCCAGCGGTCAGATCAAACTTCTAACAAGGATAATCAACGGAAGTACGATAATAAAAAATAATCGAAGGTCGTTTAATATGACCAAAAGAAAAGGCTTGTCGGAAAATCTTTATTGAATGAGATTTCCTGACAAGCCTTTTTTAATAAATGGCATTTTATTTCGCCATTACATTATAGAAGTTATAATCCGTCATGGGTGCACCTGTTATGCCTAAATTATGGCAAATCGTAATGATCTGGCCACGGTGGTAAGTACTGTGGTTGAAAACATGTAACACATATTCGAAATTCTGAAAGTCGGAAGTGAACCAGGGGCTTTGGATTTCCGTTTTCTGATTAAATCTATCTTCACTAATTGCGGTAATATAAACGGCTAAATTTTCTGACTGTTTCAACAGCGCATCAAAAATATCATTCAAACTTCCATATTCGCGAAATTCGAATTCGGTTTTAGTGAGGATTGAATACCAATACTCCTGCGCCTGTAAAATATGGGCGAGCGTTAACTTTACACTTTTAAAACTCGATAATACTTCCTGCTCCAATAATTGTTCCGGATGATTTTTTAACCAGTTTACCAAGGTTAAATTTGCCCAGAAATTATAGTTTGCATAATTTTTCATTAAATACACAAGGGAAGTTTCTTCCATTGTTTCTGCGAATAATTGTTCCTGTACCATGTCTTTTTTGCTTTAGTTACACAAAGAAAACACAGGCCACTGACAACCCTATGGCAGTGTAAAAATCAGCATGAAAATATTTTTAAAATAAACATTTCCCCATCCATTTTCCATCATCCATCTCCCATCTTACATCATCCATCTTTGCCTCCTACCTGATCACCCTATCAGGAGAATAGGCGATAAAATACTCCGATCCGGTTTGGATACTGACATTCCGATCGGGCACATTAACTTTAGGTTGCTCTTTAAGCTGCAATAATACGCTCGCTGCAAAATCATGTATCTTTTTTGGATCTACCCGGTAAGAAACCGTCGGAAAGAAATCATGTTCTATTTCGGCCTTTCCCTGCTCACTTACCTGGCTAAACTTCCAAGATTCTTTGGCCCGAAAACCATTTTCGTTGTTGGCATTGTTTAAATGGTATAAAAACACCTTCGCCTGTAAGGCTATACTCTCATTTTGCATACTATAAAATTTGGGCCTTCCGGCCATAATTTGGTAAGGTAAGAAGAATTAACTGGTAGTCTGTTTTTTTTCGACCTGCAAGCGGTGCCGCCCGCACGTTATTTTCGGTTTACCAATCAATCCCATTAAAAAAAATCCATAAAAACAGACTGTTTGTGTAAATTTTTAAATACAAATATAGCTTTACAACATTACATCATATGCTAATTAAGTTTTCGTGTAAAATAATAAAATGGGCGGATATTAATGTAACACCTTCTGTTACATTTGTTTATCAGCTCCGAAAGGACTTAACTAACTTAAACTTCATGAAAAATAATCTAAAAAAGATTGCCATCGTTGCCATGGTGGCATTGGTAATTGCCGCCTGTAAAAAAAATCAGGAATCGACCACTGCGCCACAAGAAACGGTAAAAAATGCTGACAAAGTTTTACAGTACATTAAAGACCTTGGTTTCCCTGCATCAAGTATTGTTGATAATGGCAATGAATTTATCGTAGAAGAGGATATTTCATTTCCGAAAAACATGGAAATCCCGGCTAATGGTGCTGGCGCAATAACAGAGCAATACTACACCGGAAGCATTGTAAACAGCACTAAAAAACTGAATATTAGAATTTTTGTAGATCCATCTATGACTTCTATGAGCAGCGAGATCAATAGTGCAATTGCGCAATGGAATGGTGTATCAGGTTCAACCTTAAGGTTTAGTATCGTAACTACAGCGCCATACGATATCTTAATCAAAGACGAAGCCTTAACAGCGCCTCCGGGATATGTTACCTGTGGTATGGCACAATTCCCTTCGGGCGGAAGTGCTGGTGCGCTGGTTAGAATTAACAAAGCAGGCATTGCAGGTAATTCCTTTGCACAACGTGCAAGAACAATATGCCATGAGTTTGGACACTGTATTTCTTTCAGACATACGAACTGGTCAGCTCAGGGCGAATCTACGGCTACAAACGTTCCTGGTGTTACCGGAACAGATGCTTTATCACTGATGAATGGTGGCCAATGTGGATCGGGCGCAACAGTATTATCACAAAAAGATAAAGATGCCACTGCTGCATTGTATTAAAATTTGCTAAAAACAACTAAACAAACCTAAACTGGTCTATAAGGAGCTGATAAAATGATTAAGCCCGGGCACTCATTGTAGTACCTGGGCTTATTCTTTTGACAAGGCAATAATGTCTTTCCCTTCTAAAATCCGTCGCTCGTCATTATGGCTTAAAGTATTAATCATGGCATTGCCCAGCTCGGCCATGGTGCAAAATCCACCAGGATAAATGGCCCTTCCAACAGGAAATAACCAATTGATATAAGTATAAAATTTGTGTGCGTATTTTTGTCCTGGCAATGGTTTAATAAAACCCGGGCGAAAATTAAATACCTGTTTGAAAGGTAATTTCATTAAATCGTTCTCCGTTTTACCCTTTACCTGCGCCCATTTCAACCGGCCATTCGCATTAGTTCCCCCTCCTGAAACATAACAAAAAGTCATTCCATCGTTCAGCTTGCTTAAGGTTTCGGCAACATGCATGGTTAGGGTATAAGTCATTTTGTAATAAGTATCGCTATCAACACCTACTGAGGTAATGCCTAAACAAAAGAAACAGGCATTATAACCCGAAAGCTGATTTTCAATTGGCGAAAAATCGAAAAAATCAGCATGGATAATTTCTTTTAGCTTAGGATGCGTATACCCACAAGGCTTGCGGTTGATGACTAAAACACCATCAATTTCCGGACTGTTTAAACATTGCATCAATACGCCCTCGCCAACCATTCCTGTAGCACCGGTGATGATTATGTTATTCTGACCTCTGGTTTTTCCCATGATTATTGTTTACGAACTAAAACGATCCAAAAGAAGCTTTGTTTAGCACAATATACAAAAAGAGCAACCGGTTAAAGTTGCTCTTAAAAAATTATCTTGCTGAGGGGCCTCTCATCTGGTAATCTTTAGGTGGTTCTGCTCCTAAAAGATGTTGTACAAAGTAATCCCAGCGTCGTCGGGTCATATATGGCGAGTAATCGCCATAACCGTGTGCACTATTTGGAAAAATAACCAGATCAAAAGATTTGTTTGCTTTTTCTAATGCCTCAACTACGAGTAATGTATTGTAAGGTGGTACATTATCATCCATCATACCATGTACCAGCATCAGTTTTCCTTTCAGGTTTTTAGCGTAGTTCTGGTTGGCCTGTGCTTCGTAATCTGAATTTTCTACCAAACCATTGTAACGCTCGCCCCAATCGTCCTCATAATTTCTGTTATCGTGATTTCCTGATTCTGAAATTCCCACTTTAAAGAAATCCGGATAACGGAACATGGCCGCAGCGGTGGCAAAACCACCACCCGAGTGCCCCCAGATCCCTACTTTTGTCGTATCAATAGGGTATTTAGCAGAAAGCTGTCTGATGGCTGCAATCTGATCAGGCAGGGTATTCTCGGCCATATTGCCATAACTCATGTCATGGAAACTTTTAGAGCGGTCGGGATTACTGGTTCCTTCTATTACCACTACAATAAAGCCCAGTTCGGCCAAAGCCTGATTATCGCCACGCGAAGCCGCAAAAGACCAGCTGCCTACACTACCACCCTGCGGACCTGGGTAAATATAATCGATCACCGGGTATTTCTGCCCTGCATCCATTTTGGTTGGTGTAAAAACCAGTCCGTAAATATCGGTTTTGCCATCTTTGGCTTTAACTGTAACCGGAACAGGGGCTTTCCAGCCGGTAGCGCTTAACCTCGATACATCTGTTTTCTCTAAAGTATTGATCAGTTTCCCATCGATACTTCTTAAAACAGTAACCGCTGGTACATCTGGTTGCGAATAAGTATCTACAAAATATGCAAACGAAGGAGAAAATACCACCTGGTGGTTGCCTTCTTCAGGGGTTAACGATGCCAGGTTTTTCCCGTCGAAACCGATTTTGTATAAATGGCTGAAATAAGGATTGCCTTTTTCGCGGCCATTGGCCATGAAATAAAGTGTGCGTGTTTTTTCGTCAACTTTAATTAAACGGGTCACTACGAAATCGCCTTTGGTAATCTGGTTTTTCAATTTTCCGCTGGTCGCATCGTACAAGTACAAGTGGCCCCAGTTATCTCTTTCCGAATACCAGATAATTTCTTTTGATGCCGGAAGGTAGCGCCAGTTGATGGCTCCCTGACCAGATTCGTATTGTGTTTTTACCGTTTCTTCAAAAACTTCGCGAACCGCGCCTGTTGTAGTATTGGCAATGCGGAATTTTTCATTTTTATGATCGCGGGAAGTAGAGAGGAAGGCCACTTCAGTACCATCGGCTTTCCAGTCGATATCATCAAAAGTACCGCTGCTCGAAATATCATCGCTTAAGGTTGCACGATGTTGATCTGCCGGGATGTTTAGCGAAACCATCTTCGCATTTTCTACATCAATAACTACTCTTCTAATCGTTGCAATCTGTTTATCACCAGGCAGAGGGTATTTCCATGCTTTTAATTCTGGCGCGCCTACATTAGTGGTTACCAGATACATGTCTTTCGAATTTCGCTGATCCTGCTGAAAAGTGGCTATCTTTTTCGAATCAGGCGACCAGCGCAAAATCGGTGCATCGCTATGTTTCCATCCCGCATTGTCGGTAGCATAACCATAATCTTTAATGCCATCAGTGGTTAACTGTGTTAATTTTCCTGTGGCTACATCCTTAACAAACAGGTTGTAATCTTGAATTAAAACGGCTTTTTTCCCATCAGGAGACAAAACTTCATTGCGGCCAGCGCCCCGGCGTGATGGCGTTGCACTGCTTTTATAGTCGGTAGTTAACGTTTTGGTTTTCTTTACCGGATCTACCAAAAAAGTTTGTTCGGCACCATTGGTTTTAGTGGTGTACCAGAATTTATCGCCATCCAGCCAGTTTGGTTGCACACTGGCATGGTCGATGTACTTTGCGGTGTTGTAGCTCATAAAACTTTCCGCTCTTTCGTAATCTTTAACGGTTAAAGCTTTCTGCTGAGCATTTGCTGTAATGGCTAAAGCACAAGCCGTTACGGTAAGCCAATATTTATTTATCATGTTAGTTAATCTTGCGATAAAAATAAGACTGTTTTAGGAAATGATTGGTATTAATCTTGATATAATTTCCCCAAGCATCATAATCTTTCTTTTTTTTGGAAAAGCAGGTTCCTGTGTGCATTGGCCCCGAAAGTCCTGCTCATTCGCGCTACTGCGTGCCGCTGCGATCAAGGTTTATTTAACCTGGTTAGGTGGTTCTTGGGGAACATCAATCCCGCACAGCTATATAAACTGAATAGAAAGCTTTTTCAGATAATAGAACTAGTGATTTTACCTGGCCAAACTTTGCTCCAATTACAGGATCTCAACAAATCCATCCGTTCCGTTTAACCTAATGCGCTGCCCGTCTTTGATCAGTTTGGTCGCATTTTCTACACCCACAACTGCGGGCAGGCCATATTCTCTTGCAATCACAGCGCCATGCGTCATTAATCCGCCAACTTCGGTAATCAGGCCTTTTATGGAGACGAACAAGGGTGTCCAGCTGGGGTCGGTAAATGGGGTAACGAGAATATCTCCATCTTCCAGATCGGCATCTTCCATGTTTAGGATGATGCGTGCCCGTCCTTCAATCACTCCTGAAGAAACCGCCAAACCTACAATGGCTTCGGCCGGAAGATTTTCGCGTTTGTATTTACCCCTTATAACTTCTCCATCGGATGTAATTACCCTTGGTGGAATTAGTTTTTCGTACTGTTTAAAGGTTTCTTTTCTTTGGTGTACAAGCTGAATATCTAATGTATTGGTGCTTACCACTTCACGCAATTCCTGAAAGGTGAGGTCATAAATATCTGCGCTCTCGCTGATCACTTTGGCTTTTAAAAGCTTTTCGGCTTCTTTCAGTAAGGCCTGTTTATAAATAAAGAAGCGGTTAACGATTCCGTATTTTGGATATTCGCGGTAACCTGCAAAATTCCGTAGCAGGTTGATCATCTGTTTGGTTTCCTTTACTTTTTGTTCGCCTTCTGGCAGAGATGCCAATTTATCCAATAATTCATTTTCCTTTTTTAAAGCTTCCCTTTGCCCCTGCTCAAATTTTCGCTTGCCGGCATTGGGTTCAAAATTTTTAATATTGCTAAGCAGCAGGGGAATGAGTATGGATGGTTTTTCGCTCCAGCGTGTATTGGTAATATCAATTTCTCCGGCACAGCGCATGCCGTATTTTTCGAGATATGCGTTAATTGCGGCGCGGGTTTCTTTACCTCCATCAAACTGCATCAGGCCATCTAAAAAATGATCCTCCTTTGCCTCCTGTAAATAGTTAACTACCTCTGGATAAGGGCGAATCACATCTGCCACATCCAATAGTGCCAAACCCATTTC
The DNA here is from genome assembly GCF_059423705.1 of Pedobacter sp. GW460-11-11-14-TSB4. Taxonomy (NCBI): domain Bacteria; kingdom Pseudomonadati; phylum Bacteroidota; class Sphingobacteriia; order Sphingobacteriales; family Sphingobacteriaceae; genus Pedobacter; species Pedobacter sp. GW460-11-11-14-TSB4. Next base: position 103,302 of record NZ_JBWKYI010000009.1, on the reverse strand, counting down.
TGAGGTGATGTTATTGGGTGCCGACTGAGACAGTGCATCTGCCGGATTTTTTTCACCTAACCATTCGTCCATCTTTTCGTTGATCCAGGCTGCAGCATTCATTGCGGCGATGATCACACCCATGTGCTGCGAATCAAATATCATCTTCTTCGATTGCCCGATATCTTCCAGAATAAAATCAAATAGATCAGGTCCTGATTTCGTTTGGATAGCTTGCTTTAGTGCTGCTACTGATGCCTCATCTTTTTTAATCAGATCAGCAACAATAGCCGGGTCGTTTCCTACTTGTGCTAAAATCGCCGAAGCCGACATGCCTTTAGTACTTTTGGCCAGCAGGGTTACCTTTCCATCATCTGGTAGCAATCTGATAAAATCACCTCGCCCGGTAATGGTGATTAATGCATCTTTGATGAGCGGATCGTGTTGCCCCATTGCATCTAATAAATTCTCCCTTCCAGATGGCGTAATCAAACTATCGGTAACATCAACAAACAATCTTCCACCCGCGCTAAACATCGGCCTGGCCGCTCTTAATTGCCATAGCGATAATCCCAGTGGTTTCATCGGGTCCGTCATCATTTGCTGATGGCCAACAGATATATACACATGATTTTCAGCGTCATTTGTTTCCGGAATGGGATATAAAGTAGTAATTGGCCGGCTCTGTACCATGTAAAATACATCATCAGCCAAACACCATTCTATATCCTGGGGCTGGCCGAAATGTGCTTCGATTTTTCGGCCCATTTGCTCAAGTTGTAAAATCTGTTCGTCAGTGAGCACTTGCCTGTTTTGCGCTTCTGCAGAAAGTTCCTGAGTTATTGTACCTCCATCCTTTAAGGCATAAATAGCCAGTTTCTTGGTCGATATCTTTTTATCTGTAATCCTGCCATTGCACACCTGATAATTATCGGCATTCACCAGGCCTGAAACCATGGCTTCACCCAGGCCAAAACTGGCATCGATGGATAAGATTTTCCGATTTCCGGAAACCGGATTGGCCGTAAATAAGATTCCTGCAGCCTGCGGAAAAACCATTTGCTGCACCACCACGGCTAACTGCACTTTATGGTGATCAAAGTCATGCTGGATGCGATAAATTATAGCCCTGTTCGTAAATAAGGATGCCCAGCACTTGCTGATGTGTTTTAGGACAGCTGTTTTTCCAATAATGTTCAGGTAGGTATCCTGCTGACCTGCAAAAGATGCGGTTGGAAGGTCTTCGGCGGTAGCACTCGATCGGACAGCAAAGGCTGTATGTTGATCAAAACGGGCAAGATAATTTTCAATCTCTTCGCTTATGTCATCAGGAATGGATATGTTTTCGATAATTGCACGGATTTTTGCACTGGTTTTGCTAACCGCAGACCGATCTTCCGTTTTAAGCTGACTCAATTCATCCATTAAGCCATTTAGTTCCTTATTGTTCGACGTTATTTTTTTGTACGCTTCGGTGTTGATGCAAAAACCATCGGGCACATGGATACCCTCAATTTTAGATAGCTCGCCAAGATTGGCACCCTTACCTCCAACGCTCAAAAGGTCAGCCTTGTCGATTTCCCGAAAACCAGTTACGTATGTGCTCATATCATTTCCTTTTTTTGGTAGAAATTGTCTCTTCACCCTACAAAAAACAATTTAAACTTTGTTTATCAACGCTTTAACAGCAATTTTCACAGAGACGAAAAGTCAAAAGTATAAGGTATAAAAGACGAAAACAACGTTTTTTGACTATATTTTTCCAGGCGCAATAATGGGTGAAGTATTGGCGTTATCCTTACAACAAAGGGGTAATAATTTATATAGATTTCCTTCTGCTCCGGGGTTTTCCCTGTCAGGAAAGCCAATAAACCGGTGCTCATATGTATACAAACACGAGAGCTGAAAAGATGGATTGTGGAAGCTTATCCAGTGGAACATACGCCTTTGCCCCACCTCATGGCAGAAAATAAAAAAAGCCTGCTATCCATACGACTTGCAGGCTTTTGAAAGCATTTTGGCAGATTTATTTATATCCACTAAAATATTTAAAACTGTATTTTAATCGAAATAAGGGCTGTATTTGAGCATCAGTAACTGGCTTTTCTGAAAACTATTGCCAACAGGTGAACTGTTAAAAGCCTTGTGCTCATTTACCCATTGGTCTTCAAATTTGTATGTTTTCTGTTTAAAGGCCTTTTCATCGAATTTAGTTCCTTCTTTAACGCTGAGTAAAACATCATTCAAAAACATTTCCCATCTTTTTTTGTAGAAATCGCCGGTTAAGCCTGCCCAGCTGCGGTTGCCATAATCGTTTAACGAACGCTGTTTGCCGCCCCAAACCGTGATCAGCATTTTAGCATCTTTTTCATAATAATCCTTTTCCCGGGCATTTTTACCTAATTTTCTGGCATCAGCTATCCATTTTCCCAAAAGCATACTCGGTTGTGTAGCCAACAGTTCATCCAGGTCGTCAATCAGGCTTAACATCTCCGCTTTCTTTTTGGTCATTCCTACAATATCCTTTCTCTCGTAAGCAGCCGCGAAATCGTCTCTCAACGTAATGAAATGATTACCCAAAACCTGTCTGCCGATGTTAACCAGATCATAACTAAAGGATTGGTGAGCCGGATTTTGAATCGCAAGCATTTTCTGCCATATTCCAAAAAGTGTTTTGTTGTTATAGTTAAACTTTGGATTCGGAGTCCAATGTGCGGTACCCTTTAAAGTGGGTTTTGCATTTACTAAAATCCCCTGCCCCAGTTGCGAAGGCCTGTTATACACTTCTTTTATCAGCTCATTCCATGCCGCCTGATTGTTGGTATCTACACTGCCCAATCTTCTGTTGGCCCAATTGTTCGTCCAGCTGTTTACATCTGTTTTGCCGGTGCTCCATGCTTTTTCAAAAACATAATCATACATCACCGGATTAACATCAAAACCTTCGAGCGTTGAGCCTACTCCGGTTAAATTCGCACCCCCGTTTTTAAATGCATTTTCCATTCTGTCTTCAACGGTTTGCAAATTTCCCACCAGCATGCTGTTGCCACCAAAGTTGCCCAGGTAACACCAGATATAAGGCTGGTTAAAATACGACTCAGTGAGTTTCCATACTTCGGTACTTTCGGCATAGTAATCTAAGAGTGTCATTTTATCTTGCGGTACGGCCCTAACAAAGGCTTTGATGCGTTCGTTGTTCCATTCTTTGCGCATATAGTAAAATACCCAGGTCATTTGCAGCCACTCGGCCGACGGGTCTACTGATTTCATGGAGCTATAAATCACATCCGCAGCACTGGCCAGGTATTTAGGCTCCCAGCTCGGTGGGGTTACCTCGTTAAAAGGGTCAGCACCGTAAATATGGTCCGTTCCAAATGCCGCAGTCTGCTCTGCTAAAAAGGCGGTCTGTATCTGTTTAAATAATGGATCGAACGGATCGATGAAGTGGCTGTAATATTCTTCGCTAAAACCTCCCCAGGTACCCAAATCAGTAATTTTTGCATTCGGAAACTTAGTTTTAATGGCCTGTGGAACGTGTCCGGCAAAAGCAGGTAAAATGGGTTTCATGTTTAACTCGCGTTCGCGCTTAACGATTTTCTTTTGTAAGGCGAGCTGGTCATCCAGCCATGATTTTGGCAATGGGCCATCCCAGTGGTCGATGTTCGACATCCTGTGCCAGGGCAAAAATGCTGGTCCGGTAAAATAACTGCGGATCTGCTCATCACTTAAACCCATTTTCGACCACACTTTGTACCAGATGGCTTCCTGCCCGGTAATGGAAAGCGGCATGTTGATGCCGTTAAGGGCCATCCAGTCAATTAAATGCTCCCAATCTTTCCATCCCCACCAGGGCATCGTATAACCGAAAGTGCAATAGTTTAAAAAGAAACGGTTTTTAACCCTTGCCTCCTGGTTAATTTTACTTGTTAACACGGGCATTAATTTGGGAAGATCGATCTGATCATCCTTGTACCAGGAAACGGAGGTGTTGCAATAATATTTAAGGTAGTGGTTTAGGCCATAAGCCATCGAGTTGTAACTATTCCCTTTTACAATCAGCTTACCTTCTTTACTTTCCAGTTCAAAATAGTCTTTTCCTGAAGCGGTTTGGCTTTGCTCAAATATGATGTTTTTAGCATAAGGTTTAACAATCCTTTTTGCCAGATCTTCTATAGGTGTTGCTGCTTTTGAAAATAATGAGGGGAGAAAGAAAACAAGAAATAAGTAGGAAAAGGTTTTGATGGACTTGGTCATTTGTGTTATTGTTATTAAAATTATATTATTAAAAAAGGGGCCGCCATGAAAAAGCATACCCCTTTATACTTTCTGTTAATTATTGGAGCGTAGGGTCGAAAGTGCCTCCCCAATCTTTGTTTTGCTGTAATTTATTAGCATTTGCAATGATGTTTTGTGCTATAGGTGCAAAATAATATTTGTCAGGAACAATATTGAGTTTGTTACCGGTTTGTGGTACACTTAACGGAACATATTTGAAGTTCTCTTCTAACAATTGGTTAGCCTGGCCGAGCGACCTCGCTTTTGCCAGTGCCATTTCTGTACCATTGGCTTCTATGGCAATGGCTTCTAAGCCCGTTTTGCCTTTGTTATCTAACAAACTAAACATACGCCATCTTCTCAAATCGTTAAACCTAAAACCTTCAAAACAAAGCTCAATATTCCTTTCGTCCATAATGGCTTTACGCATTTGCTCACGGGAGGTGGCAACTATACCGTAGTTTCCGTCTGCACCGGGTTCAATACCCGCACGGGTTCTAATTTGTTTCAATATATCCAATGCATCTGCTAAATGATTCGTTTCGTTCGCAGCTTCTGCATAGTTTAACATGACTTCTGCATAACGCATCAATACATAATCTACGCCGGATTGTAATACAGTAGCTTGCGTTAAGGTTAAATCGCAACCTTTTAACACAAAGAATCCTGCATTTACATTATTATTGGTAGAGCGGTCTGGAGAATTTGGATTAATCCCGTTATTATCCAAAGCATTGGCAATGCCCAATGCAGTATATTGCCGATAGCCGGCAGCCGTACCTGCAACAGGATAGGTTTTTGCATTCCAAACGATAGATTTTTCAAACCTTGGGTCTCTATTCTTCCAATACGATTTTAGCATATCAGCATCAGATACAAAATAGGCACTGGTTGGGTCATTATAAAGTTTTCCATCTTTCATGGGGAAGGCCTTTACAAATTCGTAAGTTGGGGTTACAGCAGTGTTGCCTCTAGCTAAAGATAAGGGGCGAAGTCCGTTGTCCCAGCTTGCCGTTTTATCCGGAAACTGATTAATTACAGAAAAAACTACTTCGGTATTACGCTCAGCAAGTGCTATCGTCGAATAGTCACTTACCAGTTTGTAACCCTGTGTTTTTAAATCATCATAAGCTTTTTTATTTACGGTATAAGCATCGGCCCAATAGGCATTATCCCATGGATTGCCTGGGTTAAATTGTGGTGAAGCCTTATAAAGTGACATTCTTGCTTTAAAAGCCAGGGCGAAGTTACCATCAATTCTGCCCCAGCTGGCAGAACTCGGCAAATTACGTTTTGGCAGCAAGGCAATAGCCTGATCTAAATCGGCATTCATGAAATCAAAACACTCTTTGGTTGAGTTTCTAGGCACATTAAGTTCATCCTTATCTTTATCCTGTGGGATTTTGATATAAGGGACACCACCATAAGTACGGACCATTCCAAAATAAAAGTAGGCCCTGAGAAAATAGGCTTCTCCTAAAATTCTATTTTTGGTGGCATCGGGTAAAGTTCCTTTAGGTATATCCAAAATAGCTTGATTAACCAACCTAACCGGAGCGTAATTCCAGTTACCCAAACCGCCATTGGTGATGGTTACAGCATCTTGCGGAAAAGCAATACCCGATAGCTGATCGCTGTTGCGATCGGCACTTGCATTCCAGTTGCCGAAGGCAGTAGGATAAATATTGGTTAAATAAGCATCAGCTAATAATTGATCGTTCCAAATTTGATTGGGATCATATGCCGTTAAATTGTCAACATCTAATGCTTTTTTACATGCCGAAAACAGCGTTACGGCGATGAGGAATATGAATATTTTTTTCATAAAAATTTGTTTTTTATCGGCCATGAAGCTAGCATGAGCATCATCACTGCGCTTTTTAAGCAGTATGCCCATGCCGGTTTCATTTTTTTATAACAACCGGTTTAAAATTTAACATTTAAGCCCAAAGTGAAGGTTTTCATAATAGGGAAAGAATCGTAGTTGTTCTGCTCAGGGTCCTGAAATTCTTTCATAGCCGAGAAGGTTAACAGATTGGTTCCGTTGAAGAAAATCTGCGTACCAGCTAAGCCAGCTTTATTCATCCATTTTTGTGGTAAATCGTAAGCGACATTAATGTTTCTTAAGCGTAAGTAAGCACCATTAACCATCCAAAAGCTAGAGGCGCCTGTACCAGATTCCTGCCAGTTCTGACCGACCGGCCTAGGGTATTTAGCGTTAGGGTTTTCAGCAGTCCAAACGTCGCCAGCCCATATTGGATAATAGGTACGGAAGTTACCACCATGCTGGCGCATACCACCACCCTCCTGGTTACTGATCATCCTGTCATAAGCACCTACACCCTGCAGCAATGCATCAATAGTAATGCCTTTCCAGTTGACCCTAAAACCAAAACCAAAGTTTATTCTTGGTATTGCATTGTTACTCAATACCTGAAGGTCATTGTCGTCAATTTTATTATTTGCCCCGGGTTTAAATGCATCGCCGCGTACATCTTCATAAAGAATAGCACCTAAATATGGTTTTCTGCCATATTGCAAAAATCCTTTAGCATTTAAGGCATCTAACTGTTCCTGTGTACGGATCAAATCAATTGCTTTTAAACCAATAATTCTATTGGCGGGCTGGCCGATGGCGGAGCGCCATTCGTTAACACCACCTGGTAAATAATCAGCACTTTGATCCAATACATCCCAACGGTCTTTGGCATAACCCAAATTACCGAACAATGAATAATTTATCTGGCCAATTTTATCTTGCCACTCCAGGTTAAAATCTAGTCCTCTGAAGCTTCTGGCGGCATAATTTTCTGGCGCTATCGTTGCTCCATAAGATGCCGGCACGATAATATCCCGTGGTCCGAGGATATCTTTCATGTTATTCAAAAAGGCATCAACAGAACCGGTTAGTTTATTTTTTAACAATCCAAAATCCAAACCGATGTTGTAGTTATAAATGGTTGCCCAGGTTTGGTTAGGGGTAGGTGTGCTACCTGGTGCAACACCACGGAAAAGCGTATTGCCAAAAATATATGAGTTCCCGTTTCCGTAGGTTTGTTCAAATCCGAAAGCGCCAATAGTATTATTACTCGTATTTACCAGATTCCCTGTTGTACCATATGAGGCACGCAGTTTTAAATCACTCAACCATTTAGCGTTATCCTTAATAAAGCCTTCTTGTGATATTCTCCATCCTGCAGAAACTGACGGGAAGAAACCCCATCTTTTGGTCTCAGCAACTAAGGGTGTTCCATCATATCTGAATGAAAAATCAACAAGGTATTTTTCGTCAAAATTATAACCCAATTTACCAACCCATGCAATATTCGAAATCCATGAATTAAATGCATTTCCTCCGTTAACACCAATGGCTTCTGTAGCATTACCCGTTCTGTTACCCGCTGATGCAGAGTAGGCAAACATCTGATCTATACTGGCTGTAGGCGCAAAACCCGTAGTGGTGATATAGGTCGTTTTAAACTCCGACTGTTCGAATATCGCTTGTGCCGTTACTTTATGTTTATCAAAAGTTCTATCGTAGTTTAAGAAACCATTAACCTGGTACCTCCAGGCATTATTCATCTCATAACCTAAGCTTGGCTGGGCTTGCCCGAAAGTGTAGGTATTTGTTTTTGCAGGATCTGGTGCTGCAGGAATGAACCGGTTACCCGATGGATCTTTAGGAGAATAAACATAATTTTTCTGATAAGTGATAAACGTTTTACGCATGTAATCCACCGCTTCATAATTTCCTGCGATTTTAGCAGAAAGACCTTTGGTAATGGCGTCTAACTTAACGTTAAAGGTTAAAATAGGATTAAATTGCCTGTTTTTTGTATCAACATACCGATCGCCATTAACCTGATCGATTACGCTCCAGGCTTGAAAACTGCCCAATGGGGTTTGTACCGGAAAAGCTGTAACCTGATTAGCCGGAGTGCCATCAGCCTCAGTATAAAAAGGATATAATTTAGTCCAGTTGAAGGTTACACGATAAAAATCGCCCACGTTAAAATCATCAGCAGAATCGCCCTGCCAAAAAAAACGGTGGTTATTTTGCTGAGATGCCGATAAATTTAAATTCATAGAAATGGCATTGCTCAATTGTGCCGTAATGTCCGATCGCAGGTTGAATTTACCAAAATCTACATTTTTGTAAGTACCCTGCTCATCGGTATAACCTGCCATGGCATAATAGGTAATTCTTTCGCTACCGCCATTCACACTAAGGAGGTACTTTTGTGAATTTGGATTGCGCCAAACCCAATCGTTTACATTGTAAACCTTATCATTAAAATAATCGAATTCTCTCTGGTTATTGGGTTGCACATAGGGCGTGGTTCTGGCACCTTGCTCCCATTCAAATCTCGTTACCCTGTTTTGATAGGTGAGCTCATCGGCGGCGGTGGTAATATCGCCCAAGGGCGTTTTAGTCGTGGTGGCTAAGGTATTTGATGCCTGAAAGTTAAACTGTGCTTTTTGTACCTTACCGGTTTTGGTTGTCACAACGATTACCCCATTACCTGCCTGTGCACCGTAAACAGATGCCGAAGCTGCATCTTTTAAAACGCTCATTTGGTCAACTTCATTTGGATCCAGTGCATCGAAAGAGGCTTTGTTTTTAATCACACCATTAATCACATACAAAGGTTCTCTAAAACTTCCCCTTACACGTATGGTTGAGGTAGCACCAGCAAGCCCAGAGCTATTGGTAACAGTAATACCAGGTGCCCTGCCCGCTAAGGCATTAGATAAGTTAGAAACCGGAATAGAACCAATTTTGTCCATTTTAATAGAGGAGACAGAACCCGTAATATTGCCTTTCTTCTGCGTTCCATAACCCACCACCACAACCTCTTCAAGGTTAGATTGAGGTATCATTTTGATCGTCATACCTGATGACGCTTTTACTTCAAGCGGCTTGTATCCTACATAAGAAACAATAATAACGGCACCATCTTCAATGTTTTTGAGCTGAAATACGCCATTGGCATCAGCCTGGGTAACAATTTTTGTTCCTTTAACGCTTACTGTTGCTGCAGGAATGGGCTGTCCATTTTCATCAACTATTTTTCCACTAACATCAAGATACCTGCTCCCTGGAAATGAGTATCCGGTTGACAAATGAGTATTTCCGACGTTTGCATCACTATCCGAAACTTCGAATAGTACGTTTTTTGCATTGGATTGAAATGCAAGCATTGCGAAAGCAAGTGCCAAAATCAACTTTCGATTTTGAGATCGCTTTTTAATCGATAACCACTCCACACCATTGCGTGGAGCATTCTGTTGTTTAATTAAAGACATAATTTTGTTGGTTGTATTGGTTGCTTTGTTTTTAAACGATTTCAGGGATGATGATTTAAAATTTTGTAGTTGTTTTAGTGCTAATAATGAATACAAATTCCCACTTGTATTTAATTCGATTATGTTATGTTTGCGACGTGATCGCAAGGGTTTAGTAAAACTATTGGAAATATAATTTTGTAGTTAATGATTAAGGCTACAAAGTTTTTGAATTGTTTTGTATGTTTAACTATTTGATTTATAGCTGATTATTTTTTATGAAATCGAATTCTGGAAATAAGGAAACTCACGCTTTTTTCGAATTGCTGGATTATTGCGTGGCCGAGATCATAAAAAAAATGGGGGACCTGCCTGTTGCCGAATGGCGTTCGACAGATTATACGGCCCTGAGTAGCCATTTAGGAAAACAGACCAAGGTTTATTTAAGCGAAAATACACTCAGGCGGATACTGGGCAAATTGAAAACCTCAGAACGCTACTATCCACAGAAGGCAACAAGGGATGCTTTGGCACAATTTATAGGTTACCGCGACTGGCAGGAGCTTGAGCTGGTTTATAAAACCACGAAAAAAAATAGCCAGGCGACAGCGGAGAATCTGGCAGACCAGAAAATGCTACCTGTAAGCGCCGTCAAAAGAGCACGCAAATCTTACCGCTTTGTAGCAATTCTAAGTATCCTGTTGGTTTTGGGTTGTGCAGCTGCGATAATTTTGTTTAAACATGGGGAGCAGATGCATGTAAAACTGGTGTGTACCAATCCCTTCGGAGCAGTCCCTCACTCAGCAACGTTCAGGCTGGAAGCAATGAAAGGTTATAGTCAGGACGAGAAATTTCAGCTTGATTTTTTAGAAGAAGCGATGCGGTCGGAAATTAGCGGAAAGAAAGAAGTAACCAAGTTTTTTAAAAATCCGGGCGTGGTTTATGCCACCTTGCTTCACAATGGCAAGGCCATCGATACCGTTAGCGTCTTTATGCAGACCAAAGGATGGGTGGCCAATTCGGGGAATGATACATCACGCGCTTTTCCGGTAATCGGGCTTAAAACACTCCATCCGGCAAATATTTATGTCTCTCCCCAACAACTCGATTCGGCAGGTCTCGATACTGCAAAACCTTTTATGGTTGGCTTCAGTTATGTTAAGCCTTCTCACATCAGTGGCGATAATTTTTCTTTTAACTGTAAGATTTTCTCCGAAAAAGACAGGCCAGGCACACAATGCGTAGGAACCGCTATCCTCATCCTGGGCTCGAAAGATAAACATGTGATCAATCTGTTCAGGCCAAGTTGTTCGGCCTTTTGCGATTATAAATTTTCAGAACTGCGTGTGCTGGGTTCAGATAAAAACCTCAGTAATCTGGCCTTTAATCCCGAACATGGTGGGGATGTAACCATCAGGGTAGCAAATAAAGTGGTTTCTATTTACCTTGATGGAAAAAAAGTGCTCACTACGCAATATAAACAATCCATAGGCGAAGTAATGGGGATTAAATTTGTATTTAATGGAATAGGCAAGGTGGTTTCGCCCCAACTGCAGGATTTAAAAACTAAAGAAATTTTTTAAGGCATTAGCGGTTGATCAACGGCCACATCTCTGGGCAATAGCAGATGATTAAGTCTTACCGGTAAACAGAAAGACCACATATAGTCCGCATTCAAAAAATGCGGACTATATGCAAAACAGGATATTAATTAGTTTTCTTTCCGGATGAAAATTGCGCCGTTAGTGTCATTACTGGTATCGCCCCTTACATAGGCTTTAATGGTAAATGCGGCACCGGTTTCATACTCATTGATTTCGAATTTATAACTGTTTTCTTTTTGTTCTGTAGTGTTCTGTTGCACGCCTCCATTAAGCTTGGTGCCATTTTTATAAATTTCGATGGATTGTATTTCAAGCTTGCTCCTGCCTCCGGTAGCTTGAAAACTTAATACATATTTTCCATTTGAATTAATTTTACCTGTGGCATTGATTTCCATTAGCGCAAAATCTTTTGCCTTAATATTTGATGGATTCCATTCTGATAATAAGGTGCCATATTTTTTGTAACGTTCATACTTTTCCGGAAAATAAAGCGGAAGGGAATATTGCTGACGGTTGAGCACAGTGATGGCTAAGAAATTATTAAGTCTACCTACTTTAACCGGCTGCGTGTAAACAGGAGAGTAAGCATTCGGGAAAGAGCCATCTGTGGTATAGCGTATTTCCGCATGGTCGACAATATTTTTTAAGGTGATGGTTTCGGTACTGTCTGTCTTAGTTTTACTCATCAGCTTCGGTTGAGGCAAGCGAAAACCATAACCCGCATTTTGATAACGGCTGTAATGTGAAGCCATCCGGTTTTCAAAATCTGTCCAGCTTTGCCGGGCGAAGGGAGTCCAGCAAACCTCTGCCAGCGCGCTCAGTCTTGGCAGGGCCAGGTAATCAAAATATTTTTCTGAACGGTTTTCATTTAGCGGAGCAAATTCTGGCAACTTGTTTCCGTGGATAAACTGATCTGCCCACAATGTTCCTGAAGCACCGAGGATTTGCCCCTTATATTTTTCGTCTAAACCTTTCACCATCGGGTTTAGGGAATACACCCGTTCTAAAGAAACTGGTCCTACCCAGGTTGCAGTTTGCACTTCGCCCGGAATGTTTGCTTCGGACATATCAAAATAACAATAAGAAGTAAGGGATTGAACGATACTGTGGCCGGCCTCAACTGCTTTGAGTATTTTTTTCGGATCGTTCCAGATCATCCCTACCATCGGCTCTTTTAGGCCTTCTTCTATGGCTTCATCCCAGCCTACAATGGTTTTACCATATTTTTTCAGTATCGTTTGTACACGGTTATTAAAATAGGTTTGCAGCTCGGCCTCTGATTTTAGTCCCAATTCTTTCTTCTTCCGCTGGCAATCTGCACATTCTTTCCATCTACTGTAATTGGCTTCATCTCCGCCAATATGAAGATATTTGGATGGAAAAAGTGAAACGGTTTCTTTAAAAACATCCTCTAAAAAACTAAAGGTACTTTCTTTGCCCACGCAATAGATTTCTTTACTGATTGAATGCTGGGTAGGCATTACGAATTGCTGCCCTGTACAACCCAGGTAAGGATAAGCAACAATTGCGGCGAGGGTATGTGCAGGTAGCTCTATTTCGGGCACCACCTCTACATTTCGCTTTGCCGCATAGGCTACTATTTCTTTGATATCTTCCTGGGTATAATAACCTCCGGTTGTTTCTGCACCAACACCACGCCAGCCACCAATTGAGGTTAATTTCGGGTATTTTTTAATTTCTAATCTCCATCCGGCATCATCAATAAGGTGAAAGTGTAAAACGTTCATTTTATACATGGCCATCATATCAATAAATTTCAACACATATTCCTTACTGAAAAAATAGCGCGAAACATCGAGCATCATGCCACGCCACGGGTATTCCGGGCTATCGTTAATCACCGCGCCCTTGATATTCCAAACTATATTTTTTTGACGCTCTTTATTATATATTTCGGCGGGCAACAGCTGTAGCAAACTTTGAATGCCATAGAATACGCCTGCGCTGTTAGCGCCAGTAATTTTAATTTGTTTGTTATCGACCAATAAATGATAGGCTTCCTTATTGGTGTCTCCTTTAGCAGTAGCTAATATAATTCCGTTAAGTGGTACAGTTTTAAATTCCTGTAACGCAAAATCATAACCCGTAGCCGGGCTTAAAGCCGATGCCAGGAGCAGTGCCTGGTCCTTGAGTCCTTTTTGATAATAAATTTTTGTCTGGGCATTCAGCTTAAAAACTTTTCCGTTTGCTTTGAAATCCCTGGGTTGGGGTATAATACTGGTTTGCGCCAATACTTGGCTCCGGAATGCCAACATCAGCATCAGTACCGTAAAAATATTTTTCATGATTGGTTATATCAGGTTTTGATACAGCAATTTGTAGAAATATCATTGGTTTTTAAAGTTTATTACTGCACAAACGTTTGTTTAAAAGCAAAGCGCTTTATAATGAATTAGATGAGTCATTTGGATTTAATACTGGCGCGAATGCCCCTTTATTTGTCATAACGGTACAGCACCTAAAGTAATTTTTACACCTAAATTTAAACATCAAAAAAACTGAATGATGTTATTAGAAGGTAAAATCGCGATTATTTATGGCGCTGGCGGATCTCTTGGCGCTGCGGTAGCCAGTGCGCTCGCCTCTGCCGGTGCTCAGGTATTTCTTACAGGCCATCATATACACAGTGTGGAAAAAACAGCAAATAAGATTGCATCTGCCGGAGGGAAGGTTTCATTCCATGAGGTAAATGCGAGGAATGAGAAATCTGTAAATGACCATGTACAAACAGTGATGCAGGCCGTTGGATCGGTTGATATCTCTTTCAATGCAATCGGCTGGCAGGATACACAAGACATGCCTTTAGTTGATATGGCGCTTGATGATTTTCTCCGTCCGATAAATATTGCCATGGAAAGCCAATTCATCACTGCAACCGCTGCAGGAAGGGTGATGAAACAAAATAAATCCGGGGTGATCCTTTCGCTCACCGCTACACCCGGAGGTATCGGTTATGCCAACGTGGGCGGATTTGGTCCTGCCTGTAATGCGGTAGAGGCATTCTCCCGAAACCTGGCTTCAGAACTGGGTCCATATGGAATTCGTGTGATAAACATCCGTTCGGCCGGATCTCCGGACTCAAGGGTTTTTAAGGAAGCAATAGATGCCGGTGGCGATGAAGTGAAAGCATTCGTTAAGAAAATGGAAAGCGACACCATGTTAAAACAGTTACCGCTCATGGAAGATATAGCCAATACAGCCGTATTTCTTGCGTCGGCTATGGCTGGTAAAATAACAGGGGTTACCATCGATGTAACAGCAGGTACCACAAGCGCACTGAATTATAAAGTAACAAACATCGCATTTCTGAAAAAAGATGCCAGTAAACCATAGGTGCAACTGCAGTTTTCCTTTCAGGTTAAATACCCACCGGCGAAAACAAATAAAGCCTGAAATCTCTCAATTTCAGGCTTTACTCAATCCCGGGTATTTTATGAATTTATAAACTGCGACAAGAGATCGTGTTCACTTATTCATGTATCGGTATAACTGTTAAAAATTTACCAAACTCGCAGCATCGTATCGTGCTGGAATGGGTACATTTAAAAACTTAAGGACGGTTGGGGCAACGCCATAAATAAACGGCGGATTTCCACTTACATAATTGCCAGCGCTCGCACTTGACCATGATGGTGCACTTGTGCCACTTCCGATTAAATTAACATTACCTCCAATAATACCTGTATAAACCGAGCCTGATCCATCATTTCCTTTTGCATAATATTTTAAACTCGCATAATCAGGATGGTTGGTTGAAGTAAGGTTACTATTCTGATACTGTTTAGCAATTGTGGCGGGGCTTAATGCGGTATTGAAAATCCGCAGGTGTGTGATGTTTCCGTTAAAGAGGTTTGGCCCATAAAGTCCCCTGCCGTCCTGACCGATATTAAGGTTTAAAGCAGGATCCTGTATCGACCCTGTAACTGCAGAAATATCTCCGTTTAGCTTCATCAATCCAGCTTCATATACCATTGCCCTGTTGGTTGTACGGTTAATTACCAGGGTAATGTAATGCCAGTTCTGGTCAGTAAGGTCTATACCAGGATCAAAATCTTTACGGGTAGTGCCATTGCTGATATTAAACCTTAATTTCCCCATCTGATCGTGCATTTCGAAACCAACATTAATACCGGATACCCAATTTTTATTGCTGATTACAGGTGGGTAGTTTGTACTTAATGTATTGTTTTTTCGTACGCGGTATTCGATAGTGAAATTGCCGGTTGCAAAATCTACATTAGATAAGGCGGGCAGTTTTCCATAAGCCCCATTACCAAAACCCACAACATTTTCGCTATGCGAACCACTTACACCAGGGAGCGTATTTACCACCGCAGGCGTTATCGCGCTGTTGTTTAATATGATAAATGGATTTCTTTCTAAATAACTTGCTCCACCATGCCCGGTTCCGGTACCACCATGATCGGTTACCATGACAATAAGCCAATCCTCGCTGCTATAGGTTGCCCTGTTTTTTAATGCAGTAAGAATATTTCCGACATGAACATCTGCCGCTGCAATTGCATTGGTATAGTTAACATTGCTGGTCGAAAAGCCGCTTCCGTGGCCATTGTGGTCAATGTTGTCAAAGTGGCAAAAAAGTACATCAGGATTGTTGTTCGAGAGTTCATTAATTACGGCCGTGGCCACTTTACTATCTCTTAATACATAATCACTATCGCCGTAGGCTGTGCGAAAAGCAACATCGTTAGCATTCACGATATAGGTTGTAATCGGGCTCCATGCTACAATTGCACCTGTTCTTAGGTTGGGTAGTGCTGTTTTTATTTCCCTGAAGAACGATGGGTTATTGGCGATATCGTTTCCTGTAAAAGAGTTGTCAGTTGCTTTGTGTTTTGAAATGGAGGTGCCGGTTAATATCCCGCTCCATCCGCCTGCACTCCAGGTTGGTGGTTCTGCCTGGGCATTTGTACTTACCCACGATGAATCCATAAGTGCTTTTATATGCGGGGCATTTTGTTGGGTAAGTGCAGTCCACAATGTGCCGTCTAAGCCAATAATAAGGACTTTTTTGGTTTTTACTACTGCTTCTGTTTTTCCGGCACCAAGAGTTTTAAAACTTTCGAGCTTGCTACAACCAAACAGGATGGAGGAAATTAAACAAGCGGCAACTAGTTTCATCTTTGCGCTTTGGTTCGACTTTAGGAAGCTGCCTGTTTGCGGCGCCCAAAGTAGAAGTCGTAAGGTGTTGTTTTTCATGGTTTGTTTTTTAGGACGTTTAAATTGGTTAGATTTATTATTGTTTTTCGGGATTGATTTCCGGTTATTACATGAAAACCATTTCTATAAGAATAAGATTTTCGGGTGTTTAGCTTTGGTATGCCATTGTTAAGTCTGTTTTTCGATATCAATATTTTAGCAGACAATTTACTGCAATCAAAGCAAATTATTGTAAACAATGTTTATTAATACTATACAAACATAAAAATATTTATCAATAATGAACCATTAGGTTTAAGAAAGATGGATGGATAATAAGCGTGTTTACCGGAAACGAAAAAAGGCCTGCTATCATGCGATTTGCAGGCCTTTTTAGATATTAGAAATCCTTTTGCGGAGAGAGCGGGATTCGAACCCGCGGTACCTTGCAGTACACACGCTTTCCAAGCGTGCTCGATCGACCACTCTGACACCTCTCCGGGTGGATTGCAAAAGTATATTTTTTATTGGTAAAAAAAATGCTCCCGGTTAAAATCGGGAGCATTTTTAAATATGATATTAGAAATTAATCTATAACCGTAATTTTTAACATGTTGGTTTTACCTTTTGCTTCCATTGGGATAGCAGCCGTATTGATCACGATATCACCTTGTTTAACCAATTTTTTGCTTTTTAAGAATTCGTTCACCTCTATAATAGTGTTATCGGTACTTTCCCACTTATCGTAGTAAAAACCTCTTACGCCCCAAAGTAAACTTACCGCGTTTAATAAGGCCCTGTTGCTGGTAAAAATAAAGGTTAAAGCTTCCGGACGGTGACTTGAAATTTCAAAAGCAGTATAACCACTTAAAGTCATCGATACAATACCTACCGCGTTGGTTTGTTTCGCTAAGAAACAAGCAGAATCGCAAATGGCATCGCTTAAAAAAGATGGCGATTTTGGTTTTAAAAACTTATCAGGATTGAAAGGATAGTTGTTTTGCTCAATGTTCTGGATAATTTTTTGCATCGTTTCGATCACGATCAATGGAAATTCTCCAACTGAAGTTTCGCCACTTAACATCACTGCATCAGCACCATCTAAAACAGAGTTGGCCACGTCATTTACCTCTGCACGTGTTGGGCGAGGTGTAGTGATCATGCTCTCTAACATTTGGGTAGCCACAATTACAGGTTTAGAAGCTGCTCTACATTTAGCAACAATCATTTTTTGTAACAATGGAACTTCTTCCATCGGACATTCAACACCTAAATCACCACGGGCAACCATAATACCATCCGTTGCCGCAATAATTTCGTCGATATTGGCAATGGCTTCCGGTTTTTCGATTTTTGCAATTACACGGGCAGTTTTACCACGTTCTGCAATAATTTTTTTAAGTTCGATAATATCTTCTGCTTTACGCACGAAAGATAAACCGATCCATTCTACATCATTTTCTAAAACAAATTCTAAGTTTTCGCGGTCTTCTGGTGTTAAAGAAGGGATAGAAACTTTAGTATTTGGAAGGTTTACACCTTTTCTGGAAGTTAAAATACCACCGTGAACTACCTCACAAACTACTTCATCTTTTAAATTGGTAGAAATCACTTTCATTTGAAGCTTTCCATCATCCAAAAGGATAATTTCGCCCGCCTGAACATCCTGAGGGAAGTTTTGGTAAGTGATGTAAATACGTTCCTCGTTACCAATACATTCGGTTGTTGTAATTACGGTAGTTTTACCATTAATCAGGTTAATGCCACCTTCTTTTACTAAACCAATGCGGATTTTAGGGCCTTGTAAATCGGCAAGGATACCTACATTATAATCGTATTTTTTATTTAAATCGCGGATGGTATCCAAAACCGCCTGATGATCTGCTTGTGATCCGTGTGAAAAGTTTAAGCGGCAAACATCTAAACCTGCGTTAAACATACTATATAATACATCTGGTTTTGCTGATGCAGGCCCAAGCGTGGCAACAATTTTAGTTCTCGAATGAAAAGGTTTCATTTAATTAATTGATTTTAGCAATGCAGTTTAAGAAAGCATAATTATTTATCTAAAATAATCAAACTGCATTAAATTTTATATATTTTGTTCTTTTGTTCTTTGTTTGTAACCGTCAAATATAGTGTATTTAATACACCAAGTATATAATTTTTATATTACCAAATTCTCACGGCTCTTTAACTTGGCTGGATCAATCTTTGCAGCCACCTGTATATCAGGCAGTTTATTCAAACCATTGATTAAATAATCCAAATCTTCCTTATCAATAAATTCTTTAATAATAATAAAGAAATCTACTTTGTTCATCTCCGGAATTAGAAAACCATCGCTACTTTTGTTGCAAATTAAGTAGTATTCTACCTCACCTTGCTCTACAAAAAAGTAATATTTAGAGAAAGACCAGGCTGGTTCGTCAATATTAAAAAATATTTCATGGTCTTCTATTTTTTCAAATTGTGTATTTAATCGGGTATTAATTTTGTGGCAAAGCACATAGTCTTTTAGGGGTGCTGTGATCGCAATTAGTATAAAATCAAGGTCTAAGGTAAGTTTTAGGTAAGTCTTATTCAAAGCGAAATAAATTATTTACAGAACGAAATTAAAAAACTAATTCTATATTCGCTGTGTTATTGAGATACCAAAATTACGTATCGAAATAAAAACATTTGAAAATTGTAAGAATTTATTTTTCTTTGCACAGAATTATTTAACCATTAAATTATAAAATTATGTCTGATATTGCTTCAAGAGTTAAGGCTATTATCGTAGAAAAACTAGGTGTTGACGAAAGCGAAGTTACGCCAGAGGCTTCATTCACCAACGATTTAGGTGCAGATTCTTTAGATACCGTAGAGTTGATTATGGAATTTGAAAAAGAATTCAATGTAGCTATTCCTGATGATCAGGCTGAAACCATCGGTACAGTTGGTCAAGCGATTGCTTATTTGGAAAAAAACGTTAAATAGAATTACGCTTTTTCAGTATAAATGGAATTAAAAAGAGTAGTAGTAACAGGGTTGGGTGCGCTCACTCCTATAGGCAATAATGTTCCCGATTTTTGGGAAGGATTGACTAACGGGGTGAGTGGCGCTGCTCCTATTAAGGGTTTTGATACTGAAAAGTTCAAGACCAAATTCGCATGCGAGGTTAAAAATTTTAATCCGGAAGACTTTCTGGAGAAAAAAGAAGCCCGCAAGCTAGATCCGTTTGTACAATATGCTCTTGTGGCAACAGATGAGGCTGTGAAGGATGGTGGTTTTGATTTTGAAAAATTAGATACCAACCGGATCGGTGTAATCTGGGGTGCAGGCATAGGTGGATTGAAAACTTTCCTGGATGAAATTTCGAATTTCGCCAAGGGAGATGGTACGCCAAGATACAATCCATTTTTTATCCCTAAAATGATTATTGATATTGCTCCTGGGCATATCTCGATCAAATACGGCTTACGTGGGCCAAATTTTGCAACTGTTTCGGCATGTGCCTCTTCAACCAATGCCATGATTGATGCATTTAACTATATCCGTTTGGGTATGGCTGATGTAATTATCAGTGGCGGTTCTGAAGCCATCATTAACGAAGCAGGTATGGGTGGTTTTAATGCCATGCATGCATTATCAACGCGTAACGAAGATCCGGCAACGGCGTCACGCCCTTTTGATAAAGACCGTGATGGTTTCGTAGCTGGTGAAGGTGCTGGGACGATTATTTTAGAAGAACTTGAACATGCAAAAGCAAGAGGTGCAAAAATTTATGCAGAGCTTGTTGGCGGTGGAATGAGTGCCGATGCTAATCACATCACAGCACCACATCCTGAAGGTTTGGGCGCTAGAATGGTAATGACCAATGCACTAAAAGATGCTGGTTTAACAACTGCTGATATAGATTATATCAATGTACACGGTACTTCTACCCCACTGGGTGATATTAGTGAAACCAAAGCCATTGGTACATTATTTGGTGAAGATGCTTATCGTTTAAACATCAGCTCAACCAAATCGATGACTGGCCACCTTTTGGGTGCAGCCGGAGCTATTGAGGCTATTGCAGCCATTCTTTCTGTTAAAAATGATATTGTTCCTCCAACGATCAATCACTTTACAGACGATCCTGCATTTGACCCTAAATTGAATTTTACTTTTAACAAAGCACAAAAACGTACCGTTAGAGCTGCTTTAAGTAATACATTCGGTTTTGGCGGCCATAACGCTTCCGTTATTTTTAAGAAATACGAAGATTAATTTAAAACAGCCCTGCTATATAATTTTGTATGCTAATTAAAAATAGATAACTTAGTTAAATATGCTAATTAGCCGTTAATTGTGTTATTTATTTAATGCCGATATTAAAATTATATAAACTTTATCTCTCTCCTGAAAAGGAGTTTGTTAAAAAGCTGAAAAACATTTTAGGCTTTGTTCCAGGCAATGTTACGCTCTATAAAATGGCGTTCAGACATCGTTCTGTAGCGAAAGTTTTAAAAAATGGAAGCAGGAGCAGCAATGAACGCTTAGAATTTTTAGGCGATGCTGTTTTAGGTTCGGTGATAGCAGAGCTGCTTTTTAAACATTACCCCTACAAAGAAGAAGGTTTTTTAACCGAAATGCGCTCGAAAATTGTGAACCGGGCTAATTTAAACCAGTTGGCAAAGAAAATTGGTTTTGATAAGCTCATTCAGTTTGACCAGCGTTCGGTTAGCATACAAACCAAACACAATTCGATGCTCGGCGATGCTTTTGAGGCTATTGTAGGCGCCATTTATATGGATAAGGGGTACAATTTTACCAAAGAGTTTTTATTGCGCAGAATTGTAAAACCACATATCGATATTCATACCCTGGAACTTACTGAAACCAATTTCAAAAGTAAATTGATTGAGTGGTGCCAGCGCCACGGCAAAGATGTTATGTTCGAACTGGCCGAAAACAGTGAAGGTGAAAGTGCCAAGTTATTTACCATTAGCGCAATTGTTGAAGGTGAAAAATATGGTACCGGCAGAGATTACAACAAGAAAAACGCAGAAAAATTAGCAGCAGAAAAAGCTTGCGAAGCGTTGAGTATATAGAAGATTGGTTAACTGTATAATTGGTTAATTGTACAGGTGGGTTAAAACTACTAACGCTAAATGCTCAACTCGGGGCTAAACCCTTCAGACCTCCGACTTCGGACTTATTTTATACCCCCAAAACCCATCACTTCAAACTGACTCCGGACTCAAACCTATTTCCCCTTTCCCAGTGTATCCGTAAATTTCTTTGAAGATTCTTTAATGTATTTAATGTAATCGTAGCTGTTCCAGTATTGCGCTTTATCAAATTCAGGGCGACAGTTTAACATGTATTTTTCTAAGGTATCGCCTCTTAATTCGGTATTGTTTTTAATGATGCTTTGGTTGAAGTAGACATCGATTTGCGATTGTTTAATTTCATTATCAGCATACCGGCCAAACCGCCTTGCATTTTTAGGATCTTTGCCAAATAGGTTATACAACGCATTTAACGGACTGAATACCGCTGATAGAAATGAAGTTTTACCTCCATTGTATACGCCCTTGTTTTTAAACTCTCTTTTAATATCGTCGAGGTCTTGTTGTTTCGTATTTCCCCTAATGGTTACATCGGCTAATGTAGTACTTCCGCGAACAAGATAAACAACCAGATCCTTCTCACTGGTAACCACTATGCGCTGATCGACCAGGTCTCTTTTAATGACCAGAAGTGTATCGCCAAGTCTGGCTTTTAACTGAAACATACCAATATCATTACTCCCCACCCCTATACCGGTACGCAGGTTGGTAATTTGTGATAATGCAATCCTAACGTTTGAGCCTTTCTCGATGACCACGCCTTTAATAATAAAATCCTGTGCTTTAGCGACAAAGCCAATTGCGGTGAGAACGAAGAGTATGAAGGTAAATTTAAAGTTTTTCATTTATGTTTTAATTTGTGTGTTTCAAAGTATCAGTATATTTTTTAGCCGATTCTTTGATGTATTTAACAGCATCGTAATTGTTCCAGTTACTAACCATGCTACTGCTTGGGTAATAGTCGAGCAGAAATTTGTCGAGCGCTTTCCCTGTTAAGGTGGTATTTTTCGAGACTAAACTTTTATTAAAAAATTTATCCACCTCGATTAAACTTAGCTCCTTTTGATAATAACGGTTAAAATTACGCGCTCTTGCCGGTGTTTTTCCGAAAAGCTCATAAAAAAATGTTAACGGACTCCCACCAAAAGGGTTTAACAAGATTAATGGTGGTTTACCTGCATAAAATGAACCATTTCTTTTCAGGTCTCTTTTTATGCTTTCCATTTCCTGCTTTTTGGTCTGGCCTTTAACCGTAACCTCTTCTAACATTGTGCTTCCTCTAACCAGATAAATAACCAGGTCATCATCTGATTTAACTACTATTTTTTGCTCATTCAGGTTTCTTTTTTGAATGAACAGCGTATCGCCAATTCTTACACTTAACTGGAACATCCCAATATCATTACTGCTTGCGCCCATTTTACTGCGCATATTGGTAATACCAGCCAAAGCAATCCGCACATTCGAACCTTTTTCAATTATTACCCCTTTCAGCACAAAATCCTGCGCTTTGATTTTTAAGCCCTGCATGAAGATGATCAGTAGAAGAATAATTTTCAAATGCTTCATTGCGTTAAAATGGCCAGTTAAATGATCGGGTAGCGCAGATTGGTTTCTATTTTAACAGCAGATTGGTTTTGTTGTTTGTTTTCTGCCTAATTGTTACATCCTGGCCAGAAAACGAATTTATCTTCCTTAATGAAGGAAAATGCTTTCCTATCTACCAATATTTTTGTAAAATTAACACTTGTTAACCTTGCAAACTGTTAAATAAACGTTAATAAT
The DNA here is from genome assembly GCF_059423705.1 of Pedobacter sp. GW460-11-11-14-TSB4. NCBI lineage: Bacteria > Pseudomonadati > Bacteroidota > Sphingobacteriia > Sphingobacteriales > Sphingobacteriaceae > Pedobacter > Pedobacter sp. GW460-11-11-14-TSB4. The sequence goes on along the minus strand of NZ_JBWKYI010000009.1, from coordinate 80,090 downwards.
GATGAGAAAACTATTTGGCGGATTTTATTTACTCTATTCGGCAATTGTATTTTTCGTACTCATGCTTATTGTTTGCCCTTTTATCCTAATTAGTACAGGTATTTTTAAGGAGAAAACAGGAAGAAAAATTTCCTTCTATTTTTTAAAATGCTGGGCATGGACTTTTAGTCTTTTAACCTTTCTATGGTTTTCTGCTGGAGGTAAAAAAATTAACACTTCGCGGGCTTATATCTATGTAGGTAACCACAGTTCCTTTTTAGATGCCGTAGCCATTGTGATCTGCATTCCACAGGCCTTTAGTCCGCTGGGGAAGATTGAAATGCTTAAAATACCCGTATTTGGATGGATTTACAAACGTTTAGTGGTGGTGATTGACCGAAGCAGCAGAGAAAGCCGGGACCATTCTGTAGCCGAGCTAAGGAAAGATCTGGCTGATGGTCAATCCATATTGATTTTTCCGGAAGGAACGATGAATAAATCTGATCAACCTTTAAATGCTTTTTATGATGGCGCATTTCGTTTAGCGATAGAAACCCAAACCCCTGTTTTACCCTTCGCCATATTGAACAGCAGGGCGCATTTACCCAGAACAGATCCATTATTATTAAATCCTGGATTAATTAAAACAGTATTTGGGGAAGCCGTTGAAGTGAAAGGCCTGGTTGCCGAAGATATTGAAGAACTGAAGCAAAAAACATTTAATGCTATTTTGAACATGCTGGAAAAGTAGGATTATATTTCATTTATCAGGAATAAAAGCCCAGTCCCATCAGATTTAAATACGCTGATTTGTACTTTGCAGGTAACAGACCAGAGCCAAAACCAATTCTGCTTTGTACCTAAACCCGATTGGAATGAAAAGCCCGCATCCCGATTTTCATCGGGAGAGGACTTGTAATGAAAGCGGGGCTGCAATCCCCGAAGAAATGCTGAACGCTGGTTTTCCAAATTCGAACAATCATTTTTTTAAACGACCAACTTCCATAATCCTAACACCCAATCCATTATTATTTCTCCTTTCGGCTGAAAACCCTATCTTTGCGCATGATAAAATCCATGACAGGATACGGCTTAGCAACAGCCGATTATGCAAATGCAAAGTATAGTGTCGAAATCAAATCGCTCAACAGTAAATTCCTGGAGCTGAATTTAAAATATCCTAAAGCTTTTTCTGATAAAGAGTTGATTCTGCGCAACATTTGCAGCAAAGACATCGAGCGCGGAAAGGTGAGTTTAAGCATCAATGTAGAACGTACCAATGGTGAGGTTACAGGTGCGACCATCAATACTGCATTATTAAGCCATTATTATAAACAACTTATTGCCGTTAATGACGAATTAAGTGCCGGAAGCAGCAATTTATTGCAAACTGCCTTAACTTTTCCTGATGTCATCAGTTACAAGGAAGAAAGTGTGAGTGAAGATGAGTGGAACCATTTATTCCAGATTTTCACTTCAGCTTTGGCCAATTTCAATAAATTCAGAGAAGATGAAGGTGCTGTGTTAAAGGCTGATTTAGAGCTGAGAATTAAAAATATCCTTTCTTATTTCAAATCTGTTGAAGAATTAGAGCCTAAAAGAATTACCGCTATCCGTGATAAATTTACTCAGTTTTTGGACGATGCGGTAGGTAAAGTAAATATCGATCAGAACCGTTTTGAACAGGAACTGATTTATTACATTGATAAAATAGACATTACTGAAGAAAAAACACGTTTAAAAAGCCATTGCGATTATTTCTTGCAAACTTTAGCAAGCAAAGAAGCAAACGGCAAAAAAATGGGTTTCATTTCTCAGGAAATCGGAAGAGAGATTAATACCATGGGTGCTAAAGCAAACGATGCCCAAATGCAACAATTTGTTGTAGGTATGAAAGAAGAATTAGAAAAGATAAAAGAACAGTTATTGAATGTGTTGTAGTGTTAGGCGGAGAGCGATAAGCGCTTAACGCCAGACGCCAATCGCAAAAATTTTAAAAATGCAAGGCAAATTAATCATATTTTCAGCACCATCAGGGGCAGGTAAAACCACTATAGTACATCATTTATTAACGAAATTTCCTGAGCTGAGCTTTTCTATTTCTGCGACAACCCGCGAATTGAGAGGCGCTGAAACACATGAAAACGATTACTATTTTATTAGTAAAGAAGAATTTTTGCACAAAGTAGCCCGCCAGGAATTTGTGGAGTTTGAAGAAGTTTATAACGGAACTTTTTATGGCACTTTACGTTCAGAAATAGAACGCATCTGGAATGATGGCAAACACGTTATTTTCGATATTGATGTAGAAGGCGGTATCCGTTTGAAAAGAAAATATGAGGAAGATGCGCTGGCTATTTTCGTTCAGCCACCATCCTTAGATGTTTTAAAAGAACGTTTAAGCGGCCGTGGTACAGATAGTCCTGAGAAATTACAGGAACGTTTTATTAAAGCTGAAAAAGAACTGCTTTATGCAGATAAGTTTGATGTGATTTTAAAAAATTACGATCTGGCTACAGCTTGTGCAGAAGCAGAGCAGTTGGTGGGGGATTTTTTGAAGAGTTAGCAGTTTATAGTTTCCAATTTTCAGTTTTGGATGTATAAGGAGTTAATCGAATAAATATAAATCAATTTATGGGCGATTTTTCTGATTTATTAGTTTATAAAAAGTCATTTGAATTGGCCATGGATATTTTTGAAATCAGTAAGACCTTTCCGAAGGCTGAAACCTATTCGCTAACTGATCAGATAAGAAGATCATCCCGATCTACAAATATTTGTTTAGTAGAAGCCTACCGAAAACGTAGATATAAAGCGCACTTCATCAGTAAACTTTCGGATAGTGACATGGAAAATAGTGAAACCAAGGGCTGGCTAAAGTTCGCATTCGAATGTAAATATATTGCTGAAGAACAATACGAAAAATTAACATTACAAAGCGACGAAGTTGGGAAACTGCTAAATCACATGATCAATAATCCTGAGAAGTATGGTGTTGCTTAACTGTTCATCAATTAATGTAGCGAACTGAAAAATGTCAACTGCCAACTGTAAACTGAAAACCGGTCTTTTCTTTGGTTCATACAACCCCATCCATACCGGGCATTTAATTATTGCCAATTACATGGCTAACCATACTGAGCTTGATGAAGTATGGTTGGTGGTTTCACCACATAATCCCTTAAAAGACAAAAGTGGTTTAACCAACATGTACGACCGTTTGGAAATGGCCAAACTGGCTACAGAAAATGCAGAACATATCCGTGTGAGCGATATCGAGTTTTCCCTACCTCAACCATCATACACCATCGATACCCTTACCTACTTACATGAAAAATATCCTGAAAAGGAATTTGTATTGATTATGGGCGCTGATAACCTGGTATCATTTAAAAAATGGAAAAACTACGAGGTGCTTTTAAAAAACTACCAGATTTACGTTTACCCCCGACCAGAGGCAAATGTAAGCGAATGGGAAAATCATCCTTCCATCACTTTTACCAAAACCCCTTTAATGGAAATTTCTTCAACCTTTATCCGTAAAGCCATTAAAGAGAAAAAGAATGTTCAGTTTTTCCTGCCTGATAAAGTGATCGATTTTATCGAAGGCAAAGGAATGTACAAATAACACACATTAACAACCTAAATTACTGCCGGTAAAAGCAACAGACTTACAACCTATTAGATTAAATCAATTAATGGATTGGTTTTTGTTTAATTCGCTTTTTGATTATTAATTTAGCGGCAGCTGATACAACAAAACACGTGAGAAAAAACTTATTTATACTTATTGCCCTTTGTGGCACTGCATTTTCGGCAAGCGCACAACAGAAAACCTATTTAGAATTATTGGCCAATCAACCGAAATGGGTCGATTCGGTTTTTAACAAACTTAACCGTAGAGAACGTATTGCGCAGATGTTCTTTGTTCGGGCACATACCAATCTGGGTAAAAAATATACCGACTCAGTTGGTCAGGTCATTAAAAAAGAACAATTGGGTGGAGTAATCTTTTTTCAGGGAGGCCCCGGCCGGCAGGTTTTAGCCACTAATGCCTATCAAAAATTAAGCAGGGTACCCTTAATCGTAGCCAATGATGGTGAATGGGGTTTGGGCATGCGCCTGGACAGCACAATTTCCTTTCCTTATCAAATGACCCTTGGCGCAATCCAAAATAAAGAGCTGTTGTATAAAATGGGCTTGGAAGTAGCCAAAGATTACAAACGCATGGGTATGCAGATGAACTTAGCACCCGATGCCGACATCAATAATAACCCTAAAAATCCGGTTATTAATTACCGCTCTTTTGGCGAAAATAAATACAATGTGGCGACCAAGGTTGCCGCTTATATGAAAGGCATGCAAGATGGCGGTTTATTAACCACCTTGAAGCACTTTCCTGGTCATGGCGATACTGATGTAGACTCGCATTACGATTTACCCCAGCTTACTTTCTCTGCTACACGTTTGGATACTTTAGAAATGTATCCTTTCAAAGAGCTGATTAAACAAGGGGCTTCTGGCGTGATGATTGCACACATGAACATCCCATCTTTAGATAATACGCCAAATTTACCCTCTACCCTTTCCAAGCCGATTGTTACAGGCATTTTAAAACAGAAATTAGGCTTTAAAGGCTTGATCATCTCGGATGCGATGGACATGAAAGGTGTGGTAAAATACTTTAAAGATGGCGAAGCGGATCTGATGGGTATTATTGCAGGCAACGATATCATAGAACTTTCGGAAAATAGCGATAGGGCGATTAAACTGGTGCGTAAAGCGGTGAGACAGGATCGTGTAAGCATGGCCGAGATCGACCAAAGCGTGCGTAAAATATTAACTGCAAAATATTGGGCAGGTTTGGCTAAACGCGATACCATTGTAACCCAGGGTGTTGTTGCTGCCGTAAACCGCAACGCAAGTAATGCTTTGGTGCAGGAGTTGGCCAATGCGTCAGTAACCCTGCTAAAAGGTAAAGATTATATCAAACGTCTTATTCCAATCAGAAGAACAGCCATTATCAGTATCGGCGTACCCTCGGTAACTACTTTCCAGAAAGAGATTTCGAAAGGTTATTATAACTCTGTTTATTATGTGCTGGATAAAGATGCCAATGCAACACAAATTTCGAACATTGCCCGCGAAATCGCTGCATTTGACCAGGTGATTGTGGGCATTCACGATAGCCGCGCAAGACCAGCAAACAATATCCCGCTCAATGCAGGCGTAAAAAACTTTATTAAAGAGTTATCAGCAAAAAATGCTGTTTTTGCGTTGTTTGCTAATCCATATAATCTGGCCGGCTTAGCTGGTTTAGAAAACAGTAAAGGTTTGGTTGTTGCTTATCAAAAAGAAGATTACATGCAGATTTCGGCTGCTGCAGTGATTAACAACAGATTGACACCTACTGGCAAGTTACCCGTAAGCGTGGCTCCGTTTTATAAATTCGGCGACGGGCTTTAGTTATTGACCACATAGGCACGAAGAATACAAAGAATCAGATGTCGGATGATTAAATCTTCCGGCATTTTTTTATTTCTATAATTTTTTCTCTGAAATAATCAATCTATTACTTTAGTCTTTCAGCTTTTACCTTTTTTCAAAACAATTCTTTGCTCAAAACGATTATCTAATTATAAAATCTTAATGTTATGATAGACCCGGAAGATGACAATTATTCAAACGATCCTAATGATGCTTTACGCAGAGAGGATGATGTAGAAAATATCAATGAAATTAATGGTGATGATACCAGCATTGAACACGACAAAGATCTGCTGGAGCAAGCCGATGAAGCATCTAGGGCTTCTTACGAGTTAAACCTTGATGATGAAGTGGAAGAAGATGATCTAGATGATTAAAAAGAAAGCCGTCCCGATGTAAAATCAGGACGGCTTTTTATTTTTTAAGTTGCCCGGTTTTCTCCCTAAACCTTACAACTTTATACCTTAAACCTTTACTTGGCCTTCGACTTGTAAGTTTCGGGATTAACTGCAGTGGTTGTCCATCCTTTTAAAAAAGAGGTAATTTTCTTTACATCATGTCCAACTTTCTTTTTACCGTTAGCGCCAACTTCTTCGGTTTCTAAATAAGAAGAATTTTCAATGTGTAACACTTTGCCTTTACCATCAAGGATTAAAAATACCGGAAAGCCAAAACGTTGAGGATATCCTAAACTGGCTAAAACACTTTCGTTTTTATTTTCAGGACTGTAATTAACCAGAACAGTTTCAAAATTGTCGTTAATGTATTTTTTTAGCGTTGCTGTGCTGTCAACCAGATTGTGGAATGCAATACACCAGCTACACCAGTTCCCACCAACCTGAAGCAAAACATGTTTATTTTCTTTAGCTGCCTTTCCAACCGCAGCAGCAATTTCGGCTTTGGCATCGGCTTGTGGGTTATAGATATGAACGCCTTCTTTTTTCGCCTGACTAAAAGCTGCAGTCGAAAGAAATACAGCCGTTAATAAAATGACTAATCTTTTCATGATTTTTCTGAATAATAATTAAGTAAAAGTAATAAAGTATAATCTTACAATAAATTATTCGCGAATTCTTTACAGAGACATGGAAAATGTGAGATTCATAGTCCGTAGTCCGTAGAATGGAAAGTGATTTGGAACGAAGATTTAGTTCAATAAGTATTTTTTACATTTTCCATCTTCCATGCCCCATCTTCCATTTTTGCATATCTTTGCCCTGCAATGGATTTTTTAGACATACATACCCATAAAACTGCTACCCAAGCAGGGGTAACCAGCATTCAAAGCCTGTCGTTAACTGACGATATCTTTTTAGCGATGCCTAAAACAAAACCGATTTCGGTAGGCTTACATCCATGGTTTGCCAAAATTGATCACCTGCAGCTTCAAATGAAATATTTAACGGTTGTGGCCAATCAACCGAATGTTAAACAGATCGGCGAATGTGGTTTAGATCGCTTAAGAGGTGAAAACCTGGGAAATCAGACAATAATCCTAGAAAAGCAGATAGAATTGGCTGAAAAGATTAACAAACCGTTGATTCTGCATTGCGTGAAATGCTTTTCTGAACTGATTGCGATTAAAGACCGGTTGAAAGTTAAAGTACCAATGATCATCCATGGTTTTAATAAAAATGAAAAACTTGGCCAGCAATTATTGGATAAAGGATTTTTACTTTCATTTGGTTTGGCTGCGTTGAAAGAAAGCTCGGGTGCGGCAAAACTCATTCAAAGTACCGATAATTTTTTCCTGGAAACAGACGATGCGGATATATCGATTGCAGAAATTTACCAGGCCGCAGCCATTTTAAAAAAATGTAGTGTTGATGAACTTAAAGCTCGTATTTTTACCTACTGGAAAAAATTCAATTTAATATAAACTTGTCATTCTGAGCCTGTCGAAGAATACAGTCAATTACAAAAATTATGTCTGATGTTACCTGGCTTTCGCGCTCTGCCCTCCTTGTAGGAAATGATGGAATAGAAAAACTACAATCGAAACACGTTCTGGTAATTGGTTTAGGTGGAGTAGGTTCTTTTGCAGCCGAATTTATCTGCCGCTCAGGCGTTGGCGAAATGACTATTGTAGACGGTGATGTAGTTGACCCGACCAACCGGAACAGGCAACTACCAGCTTTGGCAACCAATCATGGTGTAAGCAAAGCTGCAATTATGCAAGAGCGTTTACTGGCCATTAACCCCGAATTAAAACTCCATGTGGTAAACACTTTTCTTACGCCGGAAAAATGCAGGGAAATTTTAGAGTCTGATTTCGATTACATCATGGATTGCATCGACAGTGTAATGCCCAAAATCACTTTGTTAGGAACGGCACTGGAAAAGAATATTCCTATTGTAAGCTCAATGGGTGCTGGTGGTAAAATGGACCCCACCAGATTAAGAATTACCCTGCTTCCTGATACCTATCAATGTGTTTTTGCCAGTTATGTACGCAAAAGGCTGAATAAACTTGCCAATGCAGCAAAAATAAAAGCTGTTTTCTCCACAGAGGAAATGGATAAAAACTCGATGATCATGACTGATGGGAGTAATTTCAAGCGTTCGGCTTATGGCACCGTTTCTTATCTGCCCGCAGCATTTGGCGGGGCCTGTGCTTCGGTTGTAATCCGCGATCTGCTTGGCCTTCCAATCGAAATGGCCGAACGCCCTGCAAGAATTAGCCATAAAACGCTCAATAAACGGAAAAGCAAAAAAGTCTGATCCTCATGAATTGTTGATATCATGATTTCGCGAAAATTTTAAATTGTTGTAAGTTAGGGTAAGATTAAACCACCCCGCCCTGCGGGCACCCCTCCAAAGGAGGGGAATAACCCAACTTAAAAATGCAACAGAAAACTAACCCCCATGCCAGCTTAGGCGCCCAGAATTCCCCTCTCCCAGAGGGGTGTCCGAAGGACGGGGTGTTAAAAAACATTTTGCAAAAAGATATCATAATTAACGGAACAACTTTAAAGCTAACACCAATTACAAATTTGCCTTATCAACCCCGGTTAAAAGAAAGGGCAAAAGCACTTCGCCAAGCTGGAAATTTGCCAGAAGTATTATTTTGGATGCAAATAACCAAAAAACGCTTTCATAAAATTGATTTTGACAGACAGCGCATAATAGGTAATTATATAGTTGATTTTTATATCAAAAAGCTTGGCTTAGTCATTGAAATTGATGGATGTAGCCATGATGATAAACAGGCTTATGATAAACTAAGAGAAGACTATTTAATTTCTTTGGGTTTAAAAGTATACCGCATCTCAGTTGATGATGTAATGAAACAAATGGATTTTGTAATCATGGGTTTAGAAAAATATATTATTGCAGAGTATGGGATTATTCCTCCTTGATACCCCCCTGAAAGTTCCGATAAAAACAACTCAATATTATAAATTAAAACCACCCTGCCCTACTGGTACCTCTCGATTTACATCGGAGGAATAAAGAAAACATTATGCCCCAACCCCTCAAAATTCTTCAGGCCTCTGCAGGTTCCGGTAAAACGTTCAGTCTTACGGCACATTACCTCACGCTGCTTTTTAGTGGAGACAATAAGTACCGCGAAATTTTAGCGGTAACCTTTACAAACAAGGCCACCGAAGAAATGAAAACGAGGATTCTCGAGGTACTGCTCGGACTGGCGAAAGGCAATCCATCTAAAAAAATCGACGATTATCGGAAACTGATTTTACAGGCTTACCCTACAGTAAGTCAACAGGAATTACAGTTTAAAGCCGATAAGATTTACCGCAAAATTTTGCACGATTACAGCCGCTTTTCGGTAAGTACAATTGATGGTTTTGTGCAAAAAGTAATTCGTGGTTTTGCTTTCGAGCTGGGACTCAATGCCGATTATAATTTAGAAATGAATTATGATAAGGTGAAAGATGACCTCGTGAATAAACTCGACGAAGCTTTAGACCACAACAAACAACTTTTACAATGGATCATCGATCTGGCTATCGAGCGCATCAGCGACAACAAAAGCTGGAACTATAAATTCGAACTTTATAACCTGATCGGAGAAATATTTTCTGAGCGCTTCCAGATTTTCGAAGATGCGGTAAGTACACTCGGATTGGAAAACATCGATGAATTATTCAAAAAATATATCAGTGTTACTAAAGCCGAAATCAAAAATTTTGAAGAGGAACTGATTGCACTAGCTACCGAAGCCAACGAAGCCCTGAATGTAATCGGCGTAGAAACCGAACACCTCAAAGGGAAATCGCGTAGTCCGCTGGCTAAGATTATTTTTGTTGCCAGAGGCGATTTTTCTAAAATAGAACCGCTGTTTAATTTAATTGATGAACCTGAGGAGTGGTTTCAAAAAAACACAAATTTCCCTGAAGCTTACGACACCGTAAATCCGATTCTCCAGAAATTAAAAGCACATTATTTAGCCCATTTACCCAATTACAGCCTGGCCATCGCTTTTAATAAAAACCTTTACTATTTAAGGTTGATGCAGGAAATTGCCGTGTTATTGAAAGAATATCGGGCTGAAAATGACAACCTCCTCATCAGCGATGCACAGAAACTGATTTCAGGGATTACCGAAGATGCAGGCGACAACCCTTCCTTCATCTGGGAAAAAGTGGGCAATCGTTACCGCAACTTTTTGTTCGACGAATTTCAGGACACCTCTACCAGCCAATGGGGAAGTTTTAAATCACTATTAACCAATGCGATGGCTACGCCGAGTCAGGATTTAATCGATCACCTGATTGTTGGCGATACCAAACAATCTATTTACCGCTGGCGTAATGGCGATTGGAACATCCTGCATAAACATGCCAAATTAGACGTCGGCGCAGAAAATGTATTGGAAGAAAGTCTAGAAGAGAACTACAGAAGTGCCGAGAATATTATCACTTTCAACAATTTCCTTTATAAAGCTATTCCACTAACCCTGCAGAATGAGCTGAATGAAAATCTGGCTACGAAACCTGATAGCATCTCTAAATGGTGGCATGAGCAACATTATCAGCAGATTATAACCGATATTTATGGCGGTTCGACCCAAAATTTTGCCACCAATACTTTAAAGGGCGGCACCATCAAAATTAAGAAGTTTGGGAAAGATCATGCACCTAACGAAGCGCGTTTTACTGAAACCGTTTTCAGGGATATTGCCCTCGACGATATTGTTGAAGAAATAAACCACCTCAAAAACGAACAGCAGTATGCCCTAAAAGACATTGCCATTCTGGTTCGTTCGAATAGTGAAGCCTTACTAACCGTTAAAAAATTAATGGGGCATAACTTACCGGTTTTATCGGGCGATGCTTTGTTGATTTCGAACAACTCGGCCATACAGCTCATCATTAATACCTTAAAAGTGCTGATTGGTTTAGAAACACAAACGGCATTATATAAAGCCAATTGTATTGCACTGTACCATTCGCTGCACGATAAAGAGATCAATGCCAATCATTATCTGAATCTTAACAATAAGCCTTTAAATACCCTAACAGCAGTTTTACCCGTAGCCTTGTGCGAGAACTGGCAAAGCTGGTTACAGCTCCCGCTGCCCGAGCTCGTAGAAATTTTAATTGAAAGTTATGGTTTAAAAAATCTGACCGCCAATTTACCCTATCTGCTGGCTTTTAGAGATTTAACCGCGTCAGCAGGCAAGCTTGGCGAAAAAGGCATTATTTCCTTTTTAACCTGGTGGGAAGAAGACGGCATCAAAAAATCACTACCCTCGCCCGAAGGTGCTGATGCGATACAGATCATCACCATACATAAATCTAAAGGACTGGCCTTTAGGGCGGTTTTTGTGCCATTTTGCAATTGGGAGATTAAAGGAAAACCGAATGGCACTTTTTGGGTATCTTCAGAAGAAACCGTCTATAAAGAACTCAAGGGCATTCCATTGAAATACAACGAGGCATTGGCCGATTCGGCAATTGCAAAAGCATATTACGAGGAATTACTTTATAACAATATGGATGCCCTGAATATGCTTTATGTGGCTACCACACGCTCAAAGGATTATTTGTACATCGCCACGATGGCCAAAAAGGAATTGAAATTATCCAACATGGGCGATGTGATCAACTTTACTTTTGATGAGCAGTTTGATGAAAATGGGGTATATGAAATTGTAGATGATGTAATTGTTGAAAGTAAAGTTGAGGAATTCAATTTTATCAACTTAAAAAGTTACCCTACTACAACCCGCTTATCAGAGCTTTATATTCCCTCAGAAGACAAACACTTAAAACATTTGGTCAATATTGAAAAATCAGGCAGAAAAGGCTCGCTATTGCACGATATTTTGGCCAGTGCCAGTACCGAAAAGGAGGTAAATGATTATAGCACCAATCTGGTTCTACAGGGCATTATCAAAGAAGAAGAAAAGCAGAAATTAATCGATTCGGCATTGGAAGTATTAAACAATCCCGAACTTCAAATCATTTTAGGTAAAGCAAGTGAAAGCATCGTAGAAAAAAATATTATTGATGCCCACGGAAAACTCCACCGTCCAGACAGGGTGCTGATTAATGCTGATGAAGTAATTATTCTGGACTATAAATTTACTTTGGAAGAAAGCGACAAACATATCGAACAGGTGAACAATTACAGGGTATTACTTTCCGAAATGGGTTATCAAAATATCAAAACCTATCTTTTCTACGCAGTTAAGGGTAAATTGAAATTAGTATAATATGCAGATGAAACCATTTTTACAGGAAGTTGCCGAAGATTTAGTGACCAGATTTGGAAACCAGCTGGAAAACTGTGCTATTGTTTTTAACAATAAACGGCCATCGGCTTATTTGCAGAAACACTTTGCTGATATCATCGGCAAACCCTTTTTCAGTCCATCATTTTTTACCATTCAGGAATTTTTTGCCAACTCTACCAGTTATAAAATAGCCGATTTTTACCTCCAGTTTTTCACTTTACACGGGATTTACAACCAACTGCTTGCCGAAGAACAATTAGAAAGCATCTCGAGCCATAAGTTTTTTCCACTGGCCAAAATTATCTTAAGTGATTTTAATCAGATTGATGCCGATCTGGTTGATGCAGGAAAATTATACCGTGATCTGGAAGATATATCAGTCATTAATAAAGATTTCGATTATTTAAGCCCAGAGCAATATGAGTTCCTTTCACAATTTTGGACCTCCTATTCCGAAGGAAAACATAAAAAACAGCAGGAATTATTCATCAAGATGTGGCGCAGGATGCCCAAACTTTATCATAAATTCCATGCAACGCTTAAAGAACAGGGATATTTAACCAATGGCTCTGTTTACCGCCACCTGGCCGACGACATTACCAATCACCAGGAATTTATTTCGAATTTTGATCAGGGTAAGATCATTTTTGTTGGTTTTAATGCCTTAAGCAGTGCCGAGGCTAAAATATTCACCCAGCTTCAAGATGCCGATAAAGCTTTGTTTTATTTTGATGCGGATACTTATTATTTAGACGATGTATCGCAGGAAGCAGGTTTGTTCTTACGGAAAAACATCAACCAGCTTGGCCTAAAAAATGTATTTGCAGAGCAGGAAAGTTTAATGAAAACAGCTGCGCACCAGGTGAATGTTTTCAAAGTGCAGGGGCAATCGGCACAGGCCAAAATCTTAAACAATATTTTAGAAGAAGATTATACAAATGCCGAAACAGTTGGAAAAACGGTGGTGGTTTTGGCAGATGAAAGTTTGTTGATTCCAACTTTACAGACTATTCCAACAACATTTAACGGAACAGAAATCGACCTGAATGTTACTATGGGTTTTGCCCTGTCAACCTCCAGTATTTTTGGCTTGGTTGATTTATGGTTGGGCAGTCAGTTGGAAATTTTACAACGCGATAAGGTAACCTACAAAAATGTCGAGGCGTTTTTAACCCACCCCTTAACCGGTCTGACGCAGAAAATGCGCGATAAAATTTTAACCGCATTACTCGAAGAAAATGAAGTGGAGATCGACCATAAACGCCTACTGCGTCAAAGTGGATTATTTGAAGCTTTCTATAAAAAAATCGACGATCCGCAACATGTGGTAACCAATTTATTGGATGTTCTGGATTATGTGTTAACGAGATTATCGAATGCGAAAACACTAAAAAAAATCGATGCCGAACTTTTCGTAAAAACCATTCAGGAATTAAACAGATTGCACGATACTTTTAGTAACCATATTGGCAAAGAAGAAATTCCTTTTGTGATTTATTTGGTTCAAAAATCATTGCAAGCCATTGCCGTTCCGCTTTCAGGTGATCCTTTAAACGGCATCCAGGTAATGGGACTGCTCGAAACCCGAAACTTAAACTTTGATAAGGTGGTGATTTTAGGCTTCAATGAAGGCATTATCCCTAAATCATCCATCGGTAACAGTTTTATTCCCGATTCTATCCGCCGTGTTTATGGCCTTCCGGTCCTTGAAAACCTCGATGCCATTTCATCCTATATGGTTTACCGCCTGATGCAAAGGGCAAAGAATATCAACTTTGTTTATAACAGTTTGACCGACGAATCTACTTCAGGCGAGGCCAGCAGGATTTTAAAGCAGCTGGAATACGAAAGCGGTTTCGATTTCACCTACAATGAGCTTAATCTCGAGGTAAAAACAGAAGCCTTTAAAGAAGTGCGTATCGAAAAAACAAATAACGCTTTTATTCAGGAAACCCTTCAAAAATACCTTGATAAAAAGAAAGTGCTTTCACCTTCTGCGCTTACACAATACATCTCCAATCCGATAGATTTTTTCTTCAATTACATTGCCGGGATTAAAGAACCTAAGGAAGTAAGTGCTGTAGTTGAAGCCAATGAAATTGGCTCGATTCTGCACAAAGTGATGGAGTATTTTTATCAGGATCTGAAGTCTGCTGAAATTACTGCAGACCGCATTAAAGAAAAACGGGAAAAAGTCCCATCGTTGATACAGAAAGCTTTTAATGCCGTAATGTTCAACAATCCCGATAAGGTGATGGAGTATAAAGGCATGCAAAAGGTGATTTTATCCATTGTTGATGCTTATGTGAATATCATTTTAAACCAGGATGCGGCACAAACGCCATTTACCATCATTAGCCTGGAGCAAAAAGTAGAGGCCGAAATCAGCTTTCCGTTAAATGGAAAAGAAGCCAGTGTTAAAATTTTTGGTTATATCGATCGTGTTGATGTAAAAGATGGGGTGACCAAAATAATCGACTATAAAACCGGAAGCGATAAGCTGACTTTTAAAGATATCCCGGAATTATTCAATTCTGATGGAAAACACATCAACAAAGCTTTAATCCAGACTTTATTATACACCTATGCATATGAACAATTCTCGGGCAGAACTTTTGTAGAGCCCAATTTATATGTAGTGAAAACCATGAGCGTAGATGGCGTTTGGTTTAAGTCTGGCAGGCAAAATCTATCAGGAGCTTATCTGGAAGAAATAAAGCCGGAATTTCTTGCTGAGTTAAGAAAAAAGTTAACCGAACTTTTTGAAGCACCTTATTTTGTAGCCAGCGCTGTTGAGGATAATTACAAATATTCTATTTATAAAACTTTGTTTGGAAAATAATATTCATTGCAGTTGGCTGAAGCCAATTGCAATGAATAGCGTAAATTTTAGTTATCGGCAAATTTGTATTTCCTCGCAGTCTGTTTTAACAGACTGCAAAAATTCCTTATATTTAGATTAATCAAATCATCAATTATGTCGTATGTAAGAATTTGGGTTCACCTTGTGTTCTCAACTAAAAACCGACATCCCTATTTAACAAAAAACATCCGCTATAAAGTTCAAAAACACATTATGGATAATTGTAGAGAAAAATCTATTTTCCTACAGGCAATTAATGGATACACCGAACACATGCACTGCCTGATATCTCTGGGAAGAGAGCAAACAATTGCAAAAATAGCGCAGCTCATAAAAGGAGAATCCTCATTTTGGATCAACAAAAATATGCTAACAGACATACCTTTTATGTGGCAGGATGATTATTTTGCTGTATCCGTTAGCGAATCTGGTTTGCAAGCAGTGACCAATTATATTAAAAATCAAGAAATTCATCATGCCAAAAAATCTTTTGAATCTGAAGTCAAAGAATTTGCAGAGAAGTATGGATTTACCTTAGAAAAAGAAGATCTTTAAAAATGCTTACCTTAAATTTCACAAAATTCCCGGTTCTCGAAACCGAGCGTTTAATTCTACGCGAACACGATCTTGCTGATGCCGAAACCCTTTTTGCCATGCGTACCAACGAAAATGTAATGAAATACATTGATAGGGAAAGGCCCAAAGATATTTTTGAGATCAAAGATTTTATTTCCCGTTTCAGAAATGGCTACGAAAATGGCGATAACCTGGCCTGGGTAATTGCCTTAAAAGAAAATCCTAAACAAATGATAGGGTCCGTAGGTTATTGGCGCACCGATTTTGCAAACCATAGGGCCGAAATTGGTTACATGCTTCATCCCGATTACTGGCGAAAAGGAATTATTTCAGAAGCACTGAAAAAATCAATTGCATTTGGATTTGAAGATGTTAACCTACACACCATCAGTGCTAATATTAACGTAGGAAATGATGCTTCCAGGCAAATGCTGATCAAACATGGTTTTGTAAAAGAAGCACATTTTAAGCAAGATTATTATTTCAGGGGCCAGTTTCTCGATAGTGAGATTTATGGATTATTAAACCCAAATCATTAAATCCAGCTAAACATTTTTTATATTTGAGTATGTACCGTTTAGATAGAACAGCATTTAATGCACAAACTGCAAAAGAAGCCAGTAAAGCCGATCGGATTTATTATAAAAACCTATCGTGGCAAGAGCGTTTAAGAATTGCAAACTATTTAAATAGTGTAGCTTTTAACTATCCAGAAAATGACCCTCCCAAAATGGATAAATCTGTATTTTCTGTTCGAAGTAGAAGATAATGGGAAATATTTTCAATGATGATTTCCGGGAATTTATTCAGGCGCTAAATAATCATGATGTAAAATATATTCTAGTTGGTGGATATTCGGTAATTCTTCATGGATATTCCAGAACGACTGGAGATATGGATATTTGGGTGGAGAGAACTGCGGAAAATTATAGAAAGATATTCAATGCTTTTTTTCAATTCGGCATGCCAGTTTTCGATATGACAAAAGAAAATTTCCTTCATCATCCAGATTGGGAAGTCTTTAGTTTTGGAAGACCGCCAATATCAATCGATTTAATGATCCTGGTAAAAGGACTAAGTTTTGAAGAATGTTATCCGAATTCAGTTTTCTTTGAAGAAGATGGATTAAAAATAAGAACTATAAATTATCATGATCTCTTACTAGCTAAAAAGTCTTCTGCTAGAGCAAAAGACATTAATGATTTAGAAAACCTATAAGAATGAATAAAGCTACAGCACTCTTTCTCGTCGCACTAAACTGGAAGTTAAAAATAGGTGTTGATAGCCTATCAGATTTCTATTTTAGACAACTACGGTAATCATATCCATTTTGGAGAAGATATTTCGGAAAAAGCTTAAGCTTTAATACAATAAGCTTATCAAAAACACAATTACCCAATATTATTTCCCACTTCGACAGATAAACAAAAAATACAGCTTAAAAAACATCAAATAATTAGTCAGATTACCTATAATTATTACAAAACATAGGCATTATAGCCTTTGGTTTCAAAGCGATTAATAATTATATTTGCCACCGTTATTAAAATTTACAATGAGAGAAATCCAATTTAGAGAAGCACTACGCGAAGCCATGAGCGAAGAAATGCGTAAAGATGACCGCGTTTTTTTATTAGGTGAAGAAGTAGCAGAATATAACGGTGCGTACAAAGTAAGTCAGGGCATGCTTGACGAGTTTGGTGCGAAACGCATTATCGATACCCCGATTGCCGAATTAGGTTTCGCAGGTATTGCAACTGGTGCAGCAACAGCAGGCCTTATTCCAATTGTGGAATTCATGACCTTTAACTTCTCATTAGTAGCTATCGATCAGATTATCAACGGTGCTGCTAAAATTTTATCAATGAGCGGTGGTCAGTTCTCCTGCCCAATGGTTTTCCGTGGCCCAACAGGTAACGCAGGTCAGTTAGGTGCACAACACTCTCAAAACTTCGAAAACTGGTTTGCAAATACACCAGGATTAAAAGTGGTAGTACCAGCTACTCCTTACGATGCAAAAGGATTATTAAAACAATCAATTATAGATCAGGATCCGGTTATTTTCATGGAGTCTGAGGTAATGTACGGCGATAAAGGCGATGTTCCTGCTGAAGAGTACTATATCGAATTAGGAAAAGCAAACGTAACCAAACAAGGTACCGATGTAACTATTGTTACTTTCGGTAAAATGTTAACACGCGTTGTAAACCCGGCTGTAGAAGAATTAACGAAAGAAGGAATTAATGTTGAAGTGATCGATTTACGTACTGTACGTCCTATCGATTACGATACCATTATCGCTTCTGTTAAGAAAACCAACCGTTTGGTTGTGGTAGAAGAGGCCTGGCCTTTGGCATCTCTTTCTGGAGAAATTGCCTTCATGGTTCAAAAACATGCATTCGATTATTTAGATGCACCAGTTTTACGTATCACTTGTGCCGATGTACCACTTCCATACTCTCCAACTTTAATCGCAGCAAGCTTACCAAATGCTGAGCGCGTAGTTAAAGCGGTAAAAGAGGTAATGTACGTTAAAAAGTAATTACAAATTATTAGTCTAAGCTTAGGCAAAGACCAAAAGATATAAATCCCCCAAAGGAATTTGGGGGATTTTTTTATTCCTCCATTTCCGTGCCCTCCGTGTTTCCGTGGCAAATATTTGAAAATCAATGTCAGCAATTCTTCGGTTTCAGCAGCCCCGCTATCCATTGCAATCTTTTTGGCCGATTACCAGCTCCATTTATTGTTATTGCCGGCAGGAATGACGAAGCAATCTTCTGCAGCAATCAACATCAAAAAGTATTTTCATTCCTGTCGGGTTTAGTTAACCCAAGCCTATACAAGAAACCTAATTCAGTTTCCTGCTCAAACCAAAAACCTTCAGATAATTTTTATATTCGTGGCATAAAGAATCTATATTCATGCCTGATAATTACATAGCCGACCAAATATTCGAAAAAGCCGATTTTACCTTACGGGCACTCCCAAAAGCAGAATACGAAAACTGTAAATTCACTAACTGTGATTTTTCCAGCGCTGATTTAAGTGGTGTAAAATTTTTAGACTGCGAATTTATCTCTTGTAATTTAAGTCTGGCAAGCCTTACCAAAACCTCATTTATTGATGTAAACTTCCAGGATTGCAAAATGCTGGGCTTAAGGTTCGAAAACTGTAACGATTTTGGACTGGCATTTTCTTTTGGCAATTGTAAACTGGATCATTCTTCCTTCTACAAACTAAAACTAAAGAAAATGGATTTCAAAAATTCACAATTACATGAAGTCGACTTTTCAGAAAGCGATTTAGCTAATTCAACTTTCGACAACTGTGATTTATTAAACGCAACTTTCGACAGGACTATCCTCGAAAAGGCCGATTTTAGAACAGCTTATCATTACTCCATCGATCCGGACAATAACAGGATCAAAAAGGCAAGATTTTCAAAATCCGGGCTTGCCGGGCTATTGCACAAATACGATATCCAGATCAGTGAATAGGTTTTTAAGAAATTTTGTAAATTCAGCTTACAAAATTACAGACCATGGAACAGCCCAAACCAGAAAACATTGACCAGTATATTGCCAATTTCCCGGTAGAAACACAAAAGTTGCTACAGCAAATCCGCGAAACGATCCACCAGGCCGTACCAGAAGCCAAAGAAGTAATCAGTTATGGGATGCCCGCCTTCAAACGGAACACCGTATTGGTTTATTTTGCAGGTTATGCTAAACACATCGGCTTTTATCCAACCGGCTCAGGAATAGAGGCATTTAAAGAAGAGTTTGCACAGTATAAATGGAGCAAGGGAGCTGTACAGTTTCCTTTAGATAAACCTTTGCCGCTAGATCTGATTACCAGAATCACCAGGTTTAAAGCAGAAAGAGATTTGGAGAAAGTCAAAAAGAAGAAATCATAACGCTTCTGGTATTTTCATCCGGGTAGATGATGTGTGGATTATGGAAAGCAGCTCAAAAAAGCATCAGTCTAGTAAACCATTCTAAAAAACGTTAGCCTGATGAAAAAAATACTTTTACTCCTACTTCTCTTTATCTCTGCCAAATCATTTTGCCAAAAAGCAACAGTTGTAGAAATTGAAACACTTTCGAAACCAGTCAAGCTGATTCCTGTTGTTCCTAATCAGGAAATACTTAAAACGCTTAAGGCAGATCTTGAAAAAAATGTAGAAAATTTGCCCGATAGTTTAGTTTATTATGGAGAACATCCTTTTTTAACGGGCATTTTAAATTCTTATATCGATCATAGGCCATTTGTTATTTCCCCTGATATTTTTTGGTTGCTGATTAGTCAGGGTTTTGCCCGGCATATCACTCAAAATGCGGAAGAGCTCAGGCCACAGATGGTGGGCTTTGAAGGCAAGAAAACTTTAACCGTTGTTTCAGACAAAATTGTGCTTGGTAATCCCAAATCAGATTGGGCTTCAATTTTCCCACAGTTTAACGAGCAGATTAACGATTATACCGGTAAAAAATTGGTAGGTGTTTTAACCTCCGATTTTAGCACGACCACGCCCACCTCGAAAGTGGTGAGCCAGGTTACGATTATGGAAACCGTAAAATCTTATTTCGAATTTAAAGTGATTATCACTGGCTGTGGGATCCCGAAAATTACCATTGAAGGCACCACTCAGGATTGGAAGAAATTACTGGAGAAAACAAAATACCTGTCTCAGTATAAATTAGAATGGTGGACAAACGAACTTATCCCGATTATCGAAGAAATTATAGCGGCAAAAAAAGGAAAAGTAAATAAAGATTTCTGGATGAACATGGTAAAATACCATACCGAAAAGAAATATGGAACGGTAAATACAATCGACGGCTGGATTGTAAAGTTCTTTCCTTATACCAAAGAAGGAAACAAAACAGGTTTAAAACCAATTACCAGCGTAAACAATCTGGCTTCTGAAATTGTAAAAGTCCCTTTTATTCTGGAAGACGCAGTACGCCACACAAAGCACAATATGGAAATCTGGGCTGGATTTATCGGTTTATCCCAAAACAACAAAGATTTCACTATGAAACCGGAGATGAGCTGGGCAATAGTTAATAAAGACAGTGCACCATCCGAAACTTCTGTTTTCGGCAATAAAACCAGTGCCGACGATCTTTCAATGAGCAACATTAGCGAAATTCCAAAAGAACTCTATACATTAAAAAGCATAGGCACATTGAGGATCAAGTTCACAAAAGATATAGCAATTCCTGATGAACTAGGTAAAATTCAAATTAGAAGATTAGAACTCACCGGAAAGATTACAGCGGCTGAAAAGCAGAGACTTATAAAACTTTTCCCTAACAACTGGCTGATCATAAATGGAAAAATGATCGAACGCTGATGAATATAATTATTGCTTTTTTTCAAAAACTTACTCACAAATTTTCGTGGAAAACTTCGTGCTAAAAATCATTAAATCCCGCAAATCCTGATTAGCTTTGCTTCCTTTAATTTTTACCTTTAGGATATGTTAACCCACCATAAAATAATTGCAGCCGAATTAAAAGTTGCAGAAAAACAAGTAACCGCAACCATAAATCTGTTAGATGAAGGTGCTACAGTTCCCTTTATTTCACGTTATCGTAAAGAAGCAACCGGTAGCTTAGATGAGGTTGAGGTAGCAGCAATCCGCGATCGGGTTTTGCAGTTGCGCGATTTAGACAAGCGCCGGGAAGCGATTTTGAAATCGATGACCGAGCTTGGCAAGTTAACACCTGAACTAGAAAAAAAGATCAACGAAGCAGAAACCATTTCGCTTTTAGAAGATATTTACCTGCCGTTTAAGCCTAAGCGTAAAACACGTGCTTCGGTAGCAAAAGAAAAAGGGTTAGAACCTTTGGCCTTGCAGATATTTGAGCAGCATGCTTTTGATTTGGAGGCGTCAGCAGATAAATTTATCGATGCAGAGAAAGGTGTAAATTCACTTGACGAAGCTTTAGCAGGTGCAAGGGATATCATTGCTGAAATGATTTCTGAAAATGTAGAGGCACGGACCAAAATGCGCACCTATTTTCAGGAAAAAGCCTCTTTTAAATCAGAAGTGATTAAAGGAAAAGAAGAAGAAGGCATTAAATATAAAGATTACTTCGAATGGAACGAGCCGGTTAAAACAGCTGCATCGCACCGTGTTCTGGCCATGCGCCGCGGAGAAAAGGAGCTGATTTTAAGATTAGATGCACTTCCACCGGCAGAAGATGCCATTGCTATTTTAGAAAACCAGTTTATTTTAGGCAATAATGCAGCTTCAAAGCAGGTCCAGCAGGCTTTAGAAGATGGCTACAAACGTTTGTTGGAACCAGCAATGGAAACCGAACTTCGTGTTTTCACCAAACAAAAAGCGGATGAAGAAGCCATCCGCGTATTTGCCGAAAATGCACGTCAATTGTTATTGGCAGCTCCAATGGGACAAAAAAATGTATTGGCGATCGATCCCGGTTTCCGTACAGGCTGCAAAGTGGTTTGTTTAGATAAACAAGGTCAGTTGTTAGAAAATACGGCAATTTACCCGCATACCGGACAAGGAAATGTGAAAAATGCCGAATTTACTATCCAACAGCTTTGCGAGAAACATAATGTTGAAGCTATAGCCATTGGTAACGGTACTGCAGGAAGAGAAACCGAAGCTTTTGTTCGTGCGTTGAATTTACCGCACATCACCATTGTAATGGTTAACGAAAGTGGCGCTTCTATTTATTCAGCGTCAGAAGTAGCCAGAGAAGAATTCCCTACGCAGGATATTACCGTACGTGGAGCCGTTTCAATTGGTCGCCGTTTAATGGACCCATTGGCTGAACTGGTAAAAATTGATCCGAAATCTATCGGTGTTGGTCAATATCAGCACGATGTTGATCAGAATAAATTACAGGCAAGTTTGGATGATACCGTTATCAGTGCGGTAAACGCTGTTGGTGTAGAATTAAATACTGCCTCAAAGCAGATTTTAGCCTATGTTTCGGGTTTAGGACCAACATTAGCACAGAATATTGTTGATTATAGAAATACACACGGTGCTTTTAAAAACCGTGAAAGTCTGAAAAAAGTACCTCGTTTGGGCGATAAAGCTTACGAGCAGGCAGCAGGTTTCTTACGCATCCGCAATGCAGAAAATGTTTTGGATACCAGCGGTGTTCACCCTGAGCGTTATGCCGTAGTAGATAAAATGGCAAAAGATCTCGGTACTACGGTTTCAGCTTTAATGAAAGATACGCAATTGCAAAAGCAGATCAAACCACAACAATATGTAACAGATGAAATCGGCTTACCAACACTAACGGATATTTTAAAAGAACTGGCAAAACCTGGCCGCGATCCACGTGAACAGTTTGAAGCTTTTAGCTTTACCGATGGCGTAAACGAGATTTCAGATTTAAGAGTGGGCATGAAACTCCCTGGAATTGTAACCAACATTACCAACTTCGGTGCCTTTGTTGATATCGGCGTACACCAGGATGGTCTGGTTCACACCAGTCAGCTGGCCAACCGTTTTGTGGCTAACCCAAATGATGTGGTAAAAGTTCATCAAAAGGTAGAAGTTACCGTTATGGAAGTTGATGCTGCGCGTAAAAGAATTTCGCTTTCAATGAAAACTGAAGTTAGTCCGAAGTCTGAAGTCCGCAGTCGGGAGTCTAAAGAACACAAGCCTAAGCAAGAATACAAACCCAATAACAGCAAGCCTATTTTTAAACCACGTAATGAACCAAAAGATGCTGATGGCGATTTGCAAGAGAAATTGGCAAAACTGAAAGGCATGTTTAAATAATTACGGGCAATTCTCATACTGAGCCTGTCGAAGTATTTAGGGAGTCTTCGACAGGCTCAGACTGACATGTAATTACTGTTTCTCAAACTCCAATCTCTTCTTCGGTAAACTTTCAGGATAATTTGTTTGAATAAACGAAATCATAGCTTCCCTTACATGGCAACGTAAATCGAAAGCCCTTGAAGAATTAGAAGCGCTCATCAGAAATCGGACTTCGATGGCGCCATCTTTTGTACTATCGGTAACCTGTACTACATTTACACGTTTGTCCCAAAGTGGATTAGCATTCAATAACCTGGTTAATTCTTGTCGCAATGGCTCAATCGGGATGGTATAATCAAGATATAAAAAAACCGTTCCAAGCAGATCAGCAGAAACACGGGTCCAGTTTTGAAATGGTTTTTCAATAAAATAGGTAATCGGCAAGATCAACCGTCGTTGATCCCAGATATTAACCACCACATAGGTTAAAGTAATTTCTTCGACTTTTCCCCATTCGCCTTCTACAATTACAACATCATCAATTCTGATCGGCTGGGTAAAGGCAATCTGAAAGCCTGCCAATAAATTTCCAAGGGATTTCTGCGCTGCAAAACCGATGATAATCCCACCTATACCAACTCCCGTAAGTAAGCCAGCCCCGATTTTACGCATGCTTTCAAAACTCAATAAAATAATAGCAGCAGTAATTAAAATAATAAGCGAAACAATAAATTTTCGAACAAACTGCAACTGCGTTCTGATTTTACGTTCCTTTAGGTTATTTTCTTTGTTTAGGTCATATTTCAGGTAGAAATAATCTTCCAAAACGTTAATTGCCCTCACCAAAATAAGTGCAAAAGTAACCGTAAGTGCAATTTCCAATATCTTGGTTATTGGAAGACGATATGTTGGCGCCATCTCCATCAGCGTTAACGAGAAGTTAAGGAACAATAAGGGAATAAAAATAGCTACAGGTCTCCTCAAATGCTTCACTGTCGATTTTATAATGATAAAATCCCACCATCGCGAAAGCAGGATGAAAGTTTTGTGAATGATAAACTTGATTAAAATGCCAAGAGATACCGCTATTAATCCAATGATGAGATTCTTAAAAAACAAAGGAATTGGATAACCGAAAATCTGGTCGATATACTGCATAAACGAAATCTGTGGTTAATAAATACGGCGATCACCTAATGGATATTCTTATAACAGCCATATTTTTTGATTGTTTGCCAACAGGAAACCACTAGCCCCAAATAATTATTTACATTAGCATTTTGTAAATCTTCAAAAAGGAAAGGATGGATTTTTTCGATGCTCACACTATATTTTTTACTGTTCTTGGCTATAAAATGAGCTATCTGGAATTCTTCGCAGTAATTACGGGGATTATTTCAGTTTCTCTTTCGGCAAAAGCAAGCATCTGGAGCTGGCCTGCAGGTATTGTTAATGTATTCCTATCAGCCTTTTTATACTATCAAAGCCAGCTTTACCCCGATATGTTTCTGATGGTTTTCTTTTTTGTAACCAACATAATGGGCTGGTGGCGATGGGCGAATCCAAAACCTGAAGAAGAGGATAAAAACAAAGAACTTAAAATTAGTTTTATGCCGATAAAACAGTTTCTAATATTCTTGGTTATTGGCATTGTTGGTACATTACTGATGGGTACACTAGCCAGTCAGCTCCACAATTGGCTCCCAATGTTATTTAACTTGCCAAGTGCTTATCCTTTTGTCGATTCGTTTATTTTTGTAATGAGCGTGATCACCACTTTTCTAATGATCCAAAAAAGGATAGAATGCTGGATTATCTGGCTGATCATCGATGTAGTGGCTACTTACCTATACTTTTTAAAAGGCATCAAATTTATGGGAATAGAATATTTAATTTTTACCGTTATTGCTGCATTTGCGTTGTGGCATTGGATAAAAGAGTATAAAAGCTATTCTAAACCAGCATGAAAAGAGGTTTAGTGATTGGCAAATTTATGCCTATCCATAACGGGCATATTGCGTTGATTAATTTCGCTGCCTCAGAATGTGATGAGTTGATTGTTTCGATGAGTTATACACCTGCTGACAAGATTGATCCGGCTATGCGTTTCAAATGGATCAAGGAAATATTTAAGGATCAGCCGAACATCAAGCCCGCCATCATTGCGGATGATTTTGATGATGAAACCCTAGCCTTACAAGATCGGACAAATATCTGGGCGATTAGAATGAAAGAAGTATATCCAAAGATCGACATGCTTTTTAGCTCTGAATTTTATGGAGAACCTTTTGCTTTTAATTTAGATGCTGAACATATTTTGTTTGACGAACCAAGAAAATTTATCCCCGTTTCCGCAACTTTAATCAGAACTAAACCATTCCAATACTGGGAATTTATCCCAAAAGAAGTACGCCCGTTTTTTGTAAAGAAGATTTGTTTCTATGGGCCAGAAAGTACGGGTAAATCAACCATGGCCGAAAAAATGGCTTTGCACTATCAAACCACCTTTGTTCCTGAAGTTGCACGCGAATTAATCACATCGAACGATATTACCCTTGATGACATTATCAAAATTGGGACAGCACAAACCGAAAGGGTAAAAGAAAAAGCCAGCATGGCCAATAAGGTTGTCTTTTGTGATACCGACCTGATTACCACAAAAATTTATTCGCAATATTACCTGAACGAAGTTCCACAGATTCTGAATGATCTGGAAAACGAAATCCGCTACGATTTATATTTCCTATTGGATATTGATGTAAAATGGGTAGCCGATCACCTACGCGATTTTGGAGACCAGCGCTTAGAAATGTTTAACCTATTTAAAGGCGAGCTAGAAAAACGTGGGATAAACTATATTCAGATCAGTGGAAATTATGCAGAACGTGAAGAGAGGATTAAAAAAATTATAGATTCACTATTGGCGTAAATAAATCAATTTTTGTATCTTCAAGTCAAATCCAAAAATGATATGACAGCGAAACAAATGCTTCCTATCATCCCTGACAATATTGTAGTTAATAAAATTTACGAACTAAGAGGCCTTAAAGTAATGCTTGATAGCGATCTGGCCGAACTTTATGGTGTAGAAACTAAACGCCTTAATGAGCAAGTTGGTAGAAATTCAGATAGATTTCCAGAAGATTTCATGTTTCAACTAACTGATGAAGAATGGTTAAACTTGAAGTCGCAAATTGCGACCTCAAAAAATGGAAGAGGTGGAAGAACCTATTTACCTAATGTTTTTACCGAACATGGTGTGCTTATGCTATCGAGTGTTTTAAACAGTAAGCAGGCCATTCAGGTAAATATCCAAATTGTAAGGATTTTCTCCCGTATCCGTCAATTTATTCTTGATAATGGCGAACTCAAATTGGAAATCGCCGAAATCAAACGAAAAGTGGATAACCATGATAAAAACATCGAACTGGTTTTTAGTTATCTTGATCAACTAATCGATAAGAAAATTGGACCGAGAAAAAGGATTGGTTATATGCCTGATGATTTGTGACAAGATTGCGATTCAATATTTAAGCCTAACTACAAATAGTTCCACTAGCCGAAGTTATAAACAGGATTGCAGCGATATCCTTTTAATTTGTAGTTTCCGTTCACAATGTCATGCTAAGGCGCTAAAAATCTGCAACCGGTGAAACAGATGCATTTAAAAGATTTAGCGTAGAGTCCGGCTGAACCCAACCAAAAAATTTCCGGCTTTGCTTTTCACAACCTAAAAAATATACAGCCTATCAGATGCTGAAATAAATTCAGCATGACGATTGTCAGGTAAAAACGTAAAAATTTTTCAATCAACTATTTGATAATAAAAGTATTCTATCTATCTTTGCAGTCCCAAATTTAATGGGAATAATAAATTGTTTAATAAATTAAATACAAGCAAGTGAATACGTTAAGTTACAAAACTGTCTCGGCCAATGCGAAAACTGTTAACAAACAGTGGATTGTTGTTGATGCGCAAGGCGAGATTTTGGGGCGCTTGTCATCGAAGATCGCTATGATCATCCGTGGTAAAAACAAGCCTGAGTACACCCCACACGTAGATTGCGGCGATAACGTAATTGTTATCAATGCAGACAAGGTTAAATTGACAGGAAACAAATTCAGCGAAAAGCAATATGTTTCTTATACTGGTTATCCAGGTGGTCAACGTTTTATTTCTCCTAAGGAGTTAATGGCGAAACACCCTCAACGTGTAATCGAGAAAGCGGTACGTGGTATGTTACCGAAAACTAAATTGGGTAAAAAATTATACACCAATCTTTTTGTGTATGCTGGTGAAACTCACCCTCATGCAGCTCAATCTCCAAAAACCATTAAACTTTAAGAAATGTCAGTTACTAACACTTCAGGAAGAAGAAAAACAGCTGTTGCACGTATCTACTTAAAAGATGGTGCTGGCGCAATTACCGTTAACGGTAAAGATCACAAAGTATATTTCCCAACTTTACCATTGCAATATATCGTAAACCAAAGTTTAGAAGTTTCTGAACTTGTAGGTCGTTATGATATCACTGTAAATGTACAAGGTGGTGGAGTAAAAGGACAAGCAGAAGCTGTTCGTTTAGCTATTGCTAAAGCGATTGTTGAACTAGATGCGGAGAAAAAACCTGCATTACGTGCTAAAGGCCTAATGACGCGTGATATGCGTATGGTTGAGCGTAAAAAACCAGGACGTGCTAAAGCTCGTAAGAAATTCCAATTCAGTAAACGTTAATCACAGGAGGCAAAGACAATGGCAAGAACAACTTATCAAGACTTATTGGATGCAGGTGTACACTTTGGTCACCTTACCCGTAAATGGAATCCAAAAATGGCTCCTTACATTTTCATGGAGCGTAATGGAATTCACATTATAGATTTAAATAAAACTTTAACTAAAACTGAAGAAGCTGCGGCTGCGATTAAACAAATCGTAAAATCAGGACGTAAAGTATTATTTGTTTCAACAAAAAAACAAGCAAAAGGAATCGTAGCTGAACAAGCTAAAAAAGTAAACATGCCTTTCGTAACCGAGCGTTGGTTAGGTGGTATGTTAACCAACTTTGCTACTGTTCGTAAGTCAATCAAAAAGATGTCTAACATCGATAAAATGACTAAAGACGGTACTTATTCGATCTTATCTAAAAAAGAGCGTTTAATGATTCAACGTGAGCGTATTAAATTAGAATCACTTTTAGGTGGTATTGCTGATTTAAACCGTTTACCTGCAGCTTTATTCTTAATTGATGTTAAGAAAGAACACATTGCAGTTACTGAAGCGTTAAAATTAAACATCCCTACTTTTGCGATGGTTGATACTAACTCTGATCCTTCTAACATCGATTTCCCTATCCCGGCGAATGATGATGCTACAAAATCAATCTCTTTAATTACTGATGTAATTATCAAAGCTATTGAAGAAGGTTTAGATGAGCGTAAACGCGAAAAAGATGATGAGGCTGAAAAAGAAGCAGTAGCGGCTAAAGCTGCAGCTGATGCTCCAGAAGCAAAAGAGCCAAGACGTAAAAAAGCTGCTGAGGCAGAAGTTGAAGCGTCAGCATCAGAAGAAACTAAAACAGAAGAATAGTAATATTTTTTAATTGCAGGTTACTGGTTTCAGGTTTTAAGTTGGCTTAACATGAGTTTAACTTGGCGCTTGTAACTTGTAACCTGTAATTGTTATAACAAGATTGTAAAATTTAAAAAAGGAAATAAAATGTCTACAGTACAAATTACTGCCGCTGATGTAAATAAACTACGCCAACAAACTGGTGCTGGTATGATGGATTGCAAAAAAGCATTATTAGAAGCTAATGGCGATTTCGAAGCTGCTGTTGATTTATTGCGCAAAAAAGGTCAAAAAGTATCTGCCGCTCGTTCTGGTAATGCTACTTCTGAAGGCCTGGTATCAATCAATGTTTCAGCGGATGGCACAAATGGTAAATTAGTTGCTTTAGCTTGTGAAACTGAGCCAGTTTCTAAAGTGGAAGATTTCCGTAACCTAGCTCAAGCTGTTTTAGCTGCTGCAGTTGCCAACAATCCTGCTAATACTGAAGAATTATCAGCAATTACTTTGGAAGATGGACGTACAGTTGCTGAAACCATAACTGAACTAACCGGTAAAATCGGAGAGAAAATCGTTATTCAGGAGTACGCAAATATATCTGGTGAGAAAATCGTTTCTTATATCCACTCTAATGGTAAAATGGGTGTTTTAGTAGTATTTGAAGGTGCTAATGGCGCAGATATTACTGAAGCTGGTAAAGATGTTGCTATGCAAATTGCTGCAATGAACCCAGTTGCTGTTGATAAAGACGGTGTTGATCCTGCTACTATCGAACGTGAAATCGAGATTGCTAAAGACGTTATCCGTCAAGAAGGCAAACCTGAAGAAATGGTGGAGAAAATTGCTGCTGGTAAATTGAATAAATTCTACAAAGACAGTACTTTATTAAACCAGGAGTTTGTTAAAGATAGCTCTATCGATGTACGTAAATTTTTAGATAACACTTCTAAAGGTTTAACTGTATCTGCTTTCAAACGTGTACAATTAGGTGCATAAGCACTAAAAAACATATTAAAAAGCTCCCGATGTTGAATCGGGAGCTTTTTTTATGCCTATATATTTTAGGAAAGGGCGTCATCTCGACTGAAGCGCAGCGGAACAGAGAGATCTATCTATACAGATTTCTCAACTACGTTGCACTTCACTCGAAATGACGGTACGAGTGGAGTTTCGATACCAATTGATTGCCGCATGCAACCCTCCTACTTCCTCAACGCAGTATAGCTGCCAACTTCCTTACCAGAATCATCAATCATACTCGCCACGAGTTTATTTCGATCGGCTTTTATTTTGGTGATTGTTCTTGTTCCTGTTCTTGGTCCGCCACCAATAATCAAAGGATAATGGTTTAGCGCTTTATCAGGTTGATGCACCATATATTTATGGGTGTGACCACTTAAAACTAAATCTACCTTACCCTGATTCAACAAAGGCTCAAATAACTCAGTACAATGTTTTGGACCATGGGCATCGCCAGAAAAGCGTGGCGGAATATGCATTAACACCACTCTGAATGGTGCTTTTTTAAATTCCTTCGAATTTATTTCTGTTTTAAGCCATTCGGCCTGCTGCACCCTGTAATCGTCAAAATCGACAATACCTGCGTATACCGGATGTGCATCTTCTTTATCTTCACCAGTGTCTAAAATAACAAAGCGAACAGGCCCCAGGCTAAAAGCCGCATGGCCAACATGCATATAATATTGTGGAAATTCGCGTGCAAATTTACCACGTGTTTCATGATTACCCCTTACGTAAATAAAAGGCGTATGCTTTGCAAAATTATCTACACAGGGCTGGAGCATATGCTCGATGATCTGTTTTTCGTCGGTTTGATAATCGAATATGTCTCCATTAAAGAAAATAAAATCCTGCTTCTTATCCGGAACAAGTCCTAACAACTGAGGGATTGATTCTGGCCGATCGTGCGTATCATTCATCATTAAAAACGAAACCTCTTCCTTAGCCAGATCGGCATTCACAAATTCTTCAACAGCACTGCTTACCGTTGCACCATAAGTTAATTTGTAAGGCTGGAAATCTTTAATTTCTTTGGAAACTATTTTATAATAATATTTCGTTCCTGGCTTTAAGTTTTTGAGTGTTACTGCATTCAGCTTGCTATTGGCTTGCATTAAACCCAGATCAGCTTTTCCGTAAGCCTTTTGGCTCAACTGATCGGCCTGTTCTCCAAATTCTACCCAACCTGCAGCATTTTTATTGGTCAACCAAAGAATGGTCATCGAGTTATTAAAGTTGGTTTGTAAATAAGGGCCGACTGCTATTTTAAATTCATCTTCTCTAAGGGGTACGCTTGCAATGGCAGCAGATGGCGCTACTAAGGTAGCAGCACTTAAAGTTAGTCCGGCCTTTAAAAAACTTCTTCTATTTGGCTGATTTTCATTCATTTGGTCAGGTTTTATCTTATTGATCAAATATATAGTTACAATATTTAACTTTGACCGTGTAAGATTAAATTTACTCAAACGTTTGATATGCCAAAAGTAATTACCAATACATCCTACTTTCAGGATAACGAGATAAAAAGTAACCAGGATATCTTAATTGAAGGCAGTACCATTTCTATTATTAATAGTTCCGAAAATAAAGAAACGAGCCAATCATTAACGATTCCGGGATTTATTGATCTACAGATTTATGGCGCTGCAGGCCGGTTATTCTCTGCCGATCCAACGGTCGAATCATTAACCATCATGGAAGATGATCTGCTGAAAAAAGGAACCACGGGCTTTTTAGCTTGTATGGCAACAAATTCTTCCGAAGTTTTTAATGCATGTATCAAAGCAGCTAAAGAACATCGGTCAGCTGCAAAAAATTGCCTGGGATTGCACTTAGAAGGCCCGTTTTTGAATCCAAAACGTTTAGGCGCCCATGTGCCTGCGTTTGTACGGAAAGCCTCGCTGGATGAAATTAAGGAATTAATCGATTTTGGTGATGGAGTAATTAAAATGATGACGATAGCGCCAGAAATCCAGGATGATGAGGTAATACAATATTTACTTGACCATGGTGTTGTGGTTTCATTAGGGCATAGTAATGCAACCTTTGATGAGGCAACAGCAGCTTATAACAAAGGTATCCAAACCACCACCCACCTCTTTAATGCCATGAGTCCTATCCACCATCGCGAGCCCGGAATACCAACAGCTGTTTTTAATCACAATAAGGCAATGGCCAGCATTATTGCCGATGGGCAGCATGTAGATTTCGAAGTACTTAAATTTGCACAGAAACTTTTAAAAGAACGTTTATTCCTGATTACAGATGCGGTTACCGCCTGTTCTACCGGCCCATATCAGCATGTTGAAAAGGAGAATAAATATGTGATGCCCGATGGTACACTTTCTGGCTCATCAATAACGATGTTACAGGCCGTTAAAAACTGTGTAACACACTGTGCGATCAGTTTAAGTGATGGCGTTAAAATGGGAACGCTTTACCCTGCTCAATTGATTGGAATAGAAAACCTTACTGCAACTATAGCAACCGGGCACCAGGCAAATTTATTGGTATTGGATGACGAACTGAGTTTAAAAGAGGTAATCTTCAGAGGCGAAACGATATAAGCCACCGGCTTGCCGCAACTCAATAAAAATGATAGCACAAAAAGGGCAATATTTTAAGACATTGCCCTTTTTTCTTTAAATGAGTGTTTCTATTTAAATATTTACATCAATTATTAAAAACCATAGCTAGGTATTAAAAAATTGTTAATATTTTTGGGGTCATGAAATACAAACGCATCCTACTTAAGCTTAGTGGAGAATCGCTAATGGGCGACAAACAGTACGGTATTGATAATGAACGCGTTAAACAATACGCTGAAGATATTAAAGCAGTACACGATAAAGGCTTAGAAATCGCAATCGTAATTGGAGGAGGAAATATTTTTAGGGGCTTAAGCGCCGAAAAAAGTGGGATGGACAGAGCACAGGCCGATTACATGGGCATGTTGGCTACGGTAATCAACTCTATGGCCTTACAAGATGCTTTAGAAAAAGTTGGTATTAAAACACGTTTACTTACTGCAATTAAAATGGAGCAGATTTGCGAACCATTTATCCGCAGAAGAGCTGTTCGACATTTAGAAAAAGGCCGTGTGGTTATTTTTGGTGCCGGAACCGGAAACCCATACTTCACAACCGATTCGGCTGCTGCTTTACGTGCCATTGAAATCAAAGCAGACGTTGTTTTAAAAGGAACACGTGTTGATGGAATTTATACCGCAGATCCAGAAAAAGATCCATTAGCCACTAAATACGAAGAAATTTCTTTCAGAGAAGTTTACGATAAAGGCCTTAATGTAATGGATATGACTGCCTTTACCCTTTGCGAAGAAAACCAAGTGCCGATTATTGTGTTTGATATGAACAAACATGGCAATTTCATGAAAATCGCTAATGGCGAACCTATTGGAACCCTGGTTAAATAAGGAATAAAAATTATTATTTTTGTAGAAATACACACAATTATGAACGACCTCATACAATTACAATTAATGGATGCTCAATCTGCAATGGAAAGAGCCATCGATCATTGTGAATCTGAATTAACTAAAATCAGAGCTGGTAAAGCATCAGCTGGAATGTTGGATGGTATTTTCGTGGATTATTATGGCGCCGCTACAGCATTATCACAAGTAGCCAGTATTAATACGCCTGATGCCAGAACAATCGTCATCCAACCTTGGGAAAAATCACTTCTAACTGCAATTGAAAAAGCTATTCAGGTAGCGAATATTGGTATCAATCCTCAAAATGATGGTATCGTGATCCGCCTGGTGGTACCACCTTTAACAGAAGAGCGCAGAAAAGACCTGGTGAAAAAAGTTAAGGAAGAAGCCGAAAGAGGCCGCATTACCGTTCGTAACATCCGTAAAGATGCCAACACTAAAATTCAAAAATTAAAGGGTGAAGGTGTTTCTGATGACGAGATTAAAACAGGTGAAGGCGAAGTGCAAAAATTAACCGATGCTTATATCATCAAGGTTGATAAACACGCTGAAGCTAAAGAAAAAGATGTAATGACAGTTTAATCTGTATAAAATACAAGCTAAGAGGGAATGGACTTAAATCTATTCCCTTTTTTATTGCTCTTATTTTTTCGCGCTTGATCCTCTGACGTTTAAGATAGTAGGCAACGATACCTGCATGTTTTCGATAGGCTTTCCTGCTCTTTTAAGTTTGTTCAATAGAATCTTCATCACATTTTCTGCAATGGCCTCAAGAGGCTGTGCAATGGCAGTAACCGGAGGTTCACAAAACTCCAGGATTTCGAAATCATCAAAAGAAACCACAGCTATGTCTTTGTGGATCTGAATACCTAATTTTCTAAAAGTTCTTAAACCATCTAAACAAATATAGTTCGCCGCAAAAACTACCGCATCAAGCTGCTGCTCTTCTTTAAAAAACCTGATCATCTCTTCAATTGAGTCGGCAGAGTTTACATAGTTTATCTTCTTTACGATTGCAGGCAAGTTATATTTTTCGACAGCGCTTTCGTAACCTGCCAGACGATCTACCATCTGTTGCTGAACGGTATCGATGGTTACAAAACCTATTTTTTTATAATTATTTTTAATGAGGTGCTCAGTTGCTTCGTAGGTACTGTTCTGGTTATCGATAATCACATAATCCGTTTTAACATCCTGTACATAACGATCAAATAGTACCACAGGTGCCTCTGTTTGAATTAATTTTTTAACTTCCTCTTCCAGTCCCTCAGGCAAGGCCATAATGTAACCATCAACGTGCCTGTCTTTAAAAATCTGCAGCAATTCTATTGCCTTATCGGTATCGTTTCTGGTACTGCTAAAAAGGATTTTATAACCAAGACTCGACGCAATTTCATCAATACGGCGTGCTATACCAGAGAAAAATGGTTCAGAAATATCATCAACCAGGAAACCTATAATTTTTGTTTTACCCGTTCTTAAACTTGTAGCAAGGGTATTGGGCTGATAGTTTAATTCGGCCACCAGGTCTAAAACCTTTTTGGTAAGCGATTCGCTAATGTTTTTTTCTCTTGCTTTCCCATTAATCACAAACGATACGGTTGTAATGGAAATATTTAATTGTTTAGCGATATCTTTAATTGAAACACGTTTCTTCATCACGGGCATTGAACGAATAATTTGATCAGGTAATATAACAATATATCTATAAATATATGATGGATATGAAAAAAACTAGTCTGAAAAAGAAAAAGAGCAACCTATCCAGGATTGCTCGATTAACTAACTTATTATTCATAAAAAATGCTGTTGGGGAAGGAGTCGAACCTTCAAGGGGTAGTTAGCTACAGTTCAAAAAATTAATTTGTGGTCAACCCAATAAACTGCGTTTGTCCCATTATTCCCCACCACCGAGACAAGGAGGAGTGTCTGCCTGTTTCACCACCCTACATTTCAAAAGTTAACAGTCTTCAATTTCCAATTTTCAGCTTTTAAACCGCCAACTGTAAATTGCCAACTGAACTGGCTGTAGGGGAAGGAATCGAACCTTCAAGGAGTGGTTAGTACCGAAACCGGTATATTCCCATTATTCTCCGCCACCGAGACAAGGAGGTGTGTCTGCCTGTTTCACCACCCTACATTATGTTATGCAATTTTGAAAGAACGTTTCCTTTTTGTTAATTGCTTGATACAAATGTAAAGGAACATCCAATACCTTGCAAATATTTTAAACATTTAATTTTATTTTTATAATATTGATAAATATTTGTAAATTCGCTTATCATAATTCAAAAATATGCTTAAAAAAGACAATTCCAATTTAGAAATTGACAACCTCGACATCGATATATTAAAGCAATTGATGCAGGATGCCACTAAACCCTACACAGAAATCGCTAAAGATCTGATTGTTTCGGGCGGAACGATACACGTTAGGATGAAGAAACTGCAGGAAATGGGCATTATAAAAGGCTCTCATCTCATCATCGATCCGCAGAAAGCCGGATATGATATTTGTGCCTTTTTGGGTATTTACCTGGAGAAAGGGATTCAGTACAAAGATGCCGTTGCGCAGCTGAGCAAAATTAAGGAAGTAGTAGAATTGCATTATACTACCGGCGCCTACAGTATGTTTGCCAAAATTATTTGCAGGGACACCAATCACTTACGCCACGTTTTAAACGAAGAAATACAGGCCGTGAACGGTATCCAACGAACAGAGACTTTAATCTCGTTAGAAGAGAGTATTAAGCGTCAGATTGAGCTGGGGTAAAGCAGGAAAGACCAAAGCGGAAAGGTTAAAGCAAAAAGATGTCTTGAAGAACAATGGGCTTAAATGACCTTTTATACCTTATATGGTAAAAAGCTTTTTAGTTAATTTTTAGAAATTAATTAGAAAACGATCGTTTGGTATTGCTTCGGGATAAGCAGTCCCGTTATCCGCTAATTCCGATGAAGAATCGGAACCGCTACTACCGGGTTTAGATACAAGGGCCGGTGCAGGTAAGTATCCAGCCAGAAATAGGACCACCTCACGAGCCAACTAGACCCGATTGGAGTGGGCATACCGATATTTTCAATCGGGATAAAACGGAAAGCGGGAATAAACCTGGATAATTGTACAGGCATTGCTCTCCTAACCTTCGACTACACTATCAATGAAAGACTCCAATAAAGCGGTCGTCTTTCTCGCGCATGCGGAAATCTTGAAGCGTATTGCATTACGATTCCCAATCGAGTTGGGAATGACGATATATCTATAGTATCATCTACTTAAAATATATCTGTTAATTGTATTGATTTTTATACAATAAATTAACCCTCAGCGCGACAAAACGCTATAATACGTTGTTGTAAAAACTATTATTTTAGCTTAATCGGAATATTAAGTCTGGAGCCAGATTTCCCGGCTGCGTTGCACTCCGCTCGAAATGATGGATCTATTTTATTTCAGCAGCTGATAAGCAATAAGAGCAGCAACGTAAGCCATAGCCGTCATATAGGCCAATTGGATGACAGGCCATTTCCAGCCTTTAGTTTCGCGGTAAACAATCGCAACCGTGCTCATACACTGCATGGCAAAAGCATAAAAAAGCATTAATGAAATACCAGTAGCAAAAGTATAAACGGGTAAACCGGTACGACTATTAACCGAGGCCGACATGCGCTCTCTAATGGTGCTTGTATCCTCGTCACCGCCATCAACACTGTAAATGGTAGCCATGGTACCTACAAAGGCTTCGCGGGCGGCAAAAGAGGTAATTAAACCTATACCGATCTTCCAATCGTAACCGAGTGGACGAATGGCAGGCTCGATCCAATGACCAAGAATGCCTACATAAGAGTTTTCCAACTTCTCGGTAGCCACCAGGGTTTTGATGTGATCGGTATTTTTTGTGGTATCAGCCAAGGCAGATTCGTATTTTTTATCAATGCTTTCAAAACGGTTTCCTGGTCCGAAAGAGGCCATTACCCAAAGGATGATGGAAATGGCGATGATGACTTTACCAGCTTCGAAAACAAAGGTTTTCGATTTTTCATACATCGTGTAGAACACATTTTTCCATCTTGGCATGCGATACACCGGCAATTCCATAATGAAATAAGAGCGTTCTTTGGTTTTGATGATGAATTTCATTACCCATGCCACCAATACCGCAGCAATAATACCAACAAGGTACATCACCATCAGCGCCAGTCCCTGCAGGTTAAAAACACCTAAAACGGTCTGAGAAGGAATAATCAATGAAATAATTAAAATATAAACCGGAAGTCTTGCCGAACAACTAACCAGTGGGGTAACCATGATGGTAATCATTCTGTCTTTCCAGTTTTCGATATTTCTTGCAGCCATAATAGATGGAACGGCACAGGCCAAACCACCGATCATCGGTACCACCGATTTTCCGTTAAGGCCAACCTTACTCATAATTTTATCCATCATAAAGGTAACGCGGGCCATGTAACCCGTATCTTCCAAAATGGATATGAAGGCAAAAAGGATTGCAATTTGTGGAATAAATACAAATATACCGCCGAGTCCTGCCACAACACCATCCAATAACAGATCGGTAAGCATACCTGCAGGCAAATATTCGTGACCAATACTGGTAATAAAACCAAAACCTGTCTCAATCCAGTCCATCGGATAGGACGACCAGGCAAATATGGCATTGAAAATCACAAACAGGATAAGCAGGAAAATGGCAAAGCCCCATACTTTATGGGTTAGGATGGCATCTAATTTATCACTGAAAGAAAACTTCTTTTCAGTACCCTTATCCACAACCACATCAGATAAAATAGTGCCTAAATGTTTGTATCGGGCAATTGTTTCGGCAGCCTGAACTTTAGAAGATTCGAAATGGTGCGACTGCTCTATATTTTCAATTTCTTCCTGTTCCTTTTCGGTGAAGAAAGTTAAATGTTCATGCTGGTGCAAAACCTGCAGCGCATAATAATCATTGTCGGAATTAAGTTTAGATTTTATGGCGTTAATCGCTTCCGGAGCCAAAAAATTCACATCTACATCCTGAAACTGTGTGGCAATTTTATTGGTATTGGCAATCGCTTCTTTTAATTTATCAATTCCAATGTTGTTCCTGGCCGAAATGGAAACCACCTGGATACCCAGCTTCTCTGCAAGTTTATCCAGATCAATCTCTATTCCCTGCTTAACCGAAAGATCGATCATATTCAGGGCCAAAATCATTGGGATACCTAAATCTGCCACTTGCGAATACAAAAGCATATTACGCTTTAAATTCGAAGCATCGGCAATGAGCACAATAACATCAGGATGACTATTGTTTTTTTTATCGGCAAGTACCTGAAAAACGATGCTTTCATCGGCGCTTTTCGGATATAAGCTATACGTTCCTGGTAAATCGATTATTTCGGCCTCTTTACCACCTGCAAGTTTTGTAAAACCTGTTTTCTTATCAACAGTGATGCCTGGAAAATTTCCGATTTTTTGATTTAATCCTGTTAAACGATTAAATAAAGTAGATTTACCTGTATTGGGATTACCAACTAACGCAACTTTAATATCCAAACCCAGCTTTTTTATTGAATAATGATAACATCGGCTTCGCTTTTACGCAAACAAAGCTGATAACCAGCAACACGAATAGCCATTGGGTCGCCCAGTGGAGCAAAACGCTCTACTTCTACCACTTCGCCCGGCAAACACCCCATCTCCATTAACTTTACAGACATATCTAAATCTGTAAAAGCTACAATTGTTCCTTTTTCTCCGACTTTTAGGTGCGACAGCTTCATGTGCTAAATTTGGCGCAAGTTAACCTTTCTTTAGATTTATTCCAAATAAGAAAGTGGCATGAAGCATATAAATTACATAGGTTTACCCTAAAATGATCTAGTTCCGCTGTCTGCCGCCACCAAAGCCACCACCTCCGTTACCGCCACGACCCCTGCCACCTTCTTCGCCACCTCTGATGCGGTTTTTACCGCCCATACGGTTTAATGAATAGGTAAATGAAAACATGAAATAACGTTGCAATACATTGTAACTCACATCCTGAATGGTGTTATTATTGGCGGTGCGGCTTACCCCTTGATTTTCGTTCAGTAAATCGTTAACCGCAGCTTTAAAGGTTCCCCTGTTTTTGAAAAACTGTTTGCTGATATAAGAGTTAACCAGGGTAAAATGCGTATCGAAACCCTCTCCCCTTCCGGTATTCTGATTATAATCGGCATCTATAGCCCAGCGGATATTTCCCGGAAACAAATAGCTTACACTTACATTTGGGCTGAAAGTGTAGTAGCGTGTATTGGAATTAGGCTGAACGGAGTAAGTTGCACGGTTAATCGAACCATTAACACCTGCCGTTAAATCGAGTTTATCTAAATTAGAAACCAAACGGTAACCGTTGGTAACAGACCAGCTGTTGGTAATATTTTTTAAGGAGTTGGTAAAGTTTACATCCCGATCGTAACTACCACTAACATTGATGTGGAAGTTCAGTTTATTTTCTGCCATAATCGGCAAACTTAATGAAGAGGAAATAGACCCGGAGTAAACACCATTTACGTTAACCGGTGTAATGGCCAGTTTTCCCTGATCCTCGCCACTTTGAATTAAACTACTGCTGTTTGCAATCCGGTTTGAGGTTTGGGTAAGGTTTAAATTCACGAACAACGACCTGTTTTTTCCTACGGTAAATGTATTATAGGCTACGCGAAGGGTATTATTGAATTCGGGTTTCAGATCGGGGTTACCAACCGGGATACTTTGCGTATTGGTATTGTTTCTAATTGGCTGTAATTGTTGAATGGTTGGCTGGTTGGTACTGCCTCTATAGTTAAATACCAGGCGTTTGCTGTTGCTGAAATTATACCTGAACATGGCCGAAGGGGTATAATTAAAAACATTTTGCTTCAATACATATCCTTTGCTGATGTTATTATTTGTCCGGTCTGTATTTTGAACTGCCATACCTACATTCCAGTTGTATTTTTTATCCATTTTATTAAAGCTAAAACCTGCGGAGTTAGTTAAAATGGTATTCTCGTAAGCATTACTAAAGGTTTCATCCAGCAAATCGTATTGTAAAGTAAGTGGATTAAAATTATAGGTGAAACGATCGGATGTATTGTGGTTATAACCATTCTGATAATTAAATTCCAAGCTTAAGGTTTTATCCAAAGGTTCGGTATATACCAATCTTGTATTCTGATTGATGGACTCACTCTCCTGATCGTTAAACTGATCGGTTATTTTTTGAGTGGTGGTTCCGTTTTCTTTTCTCGTTTCGGGATTGGTATTGTAATTATCGGCGTCGTTATTATTAATGTTGGTATTGAAGTTTAAGGATAGGGTTCTTCCTCTGCGTATAAATTTTTTACGCAATAAAATGTTATTGCTAATGGATGGTGCGGTACTATGATTTCGTAGGGACTGTGTTCCACTAATCATATACCGGTTATAATCACGTGTATAAGTGCTGCTGTTTAAGCTCTCGTTATCGGTATAACTTAAATTTGGCTGTATGCGTAGTGAGGTTAAGGAATCAAGCTTGGTATCGACCATAAAGTTTAAGCGGTGGTTTAACCGACCCGAACTATTGGTTTGATTGTTATTAAAAATAGTGGTTTCATCACCCAATAAATTTTGGGTTACACTATTTCTGAGGATCAGGTTGTCAGATTTATTAACGAAATAACTCATTTCTATTTGAGTCTGATCGGCATATTCGTCCGAGAAATTAAATCCGCCAGCTTTGGTATCGGTAATTCCTCCGCGACCGCCATTCCCCCCTCCGTTTCCGCCGCCTAAACCGCCGCCAAAGTTTTGTTTGTTCACATTGTTAAACTGGGCAATAACACTTAGGCGCTTATCCTGGTTGAAATGATTGATATTCGCGTTAACATCGTAACGGTCGTTAGAACCATAACCTCCTGTAGTGTTGCCGAAGTAACCATTTTTCTTATCCTTTCTGGTGGTGATGTTAATAATCTTGGTTCTTGATCCATCATCAATTCCGGTAAACTGTGCCTGGTCTGATAGTTCATCAATGATCTGGATTTTATCGATCATATCTGCAGGAAGATTTTTAGTAGCCAGTAAAGGATCATTCCCGAAGAATGTTTTGCCATCTACCTTAACTTTGGTAATGGTTTCACCCTGGGCTTTTACCGTGCCTGCTTTATCAACCTCCACGCCCGGAAGTTTTTTCAACAGGTCTTCTACCACCGCATTTTCGATTACTTTGAAAGAACTTGCATTAAATTCAATAGTATCCTTCTTTACTACAATCGGCGGAACTTCAGCTTTGATATCAACCGTTAGAAGATCAATTGCTCCGCCTTCTAAAATAATGTCAGCCAAGGCAACATTAATTTTATCTGCGGTAATGGTAAAATCTTTTGTAGTATTCTTTAAACCTAAAAACGCAGCATATAACCTATAGCTACCAGGTTTCAAGCCCGAGAGCACGAATTTCCCGTCTTCGGTTGTACTTACTGCACCAACCATACTCGAATCAGTCAGGTTCTTAACCGCAATGGATGCGTAATCAATTGGTTTTTTATCTTTTGACTGAATAACACGTCCGCTAACTGAACCCGTTTTCTGGGCGTAAGCAAAAAAAGATGATAAAATAAAAAGGAGCGTAAAAATCTGTTTCATTCGGTTAGTTTGGTTTATAGCTTAGAGACTACAGGCTTTTACAAAGGTTTATTTTGATTAGGTAACATTTGAAATACATAAATGTCAACCATACATTTAATCTCCAGACAGCTGGCTTTAAAACA
This sequence comes from Pedobacter sp. GW460-11-11-14-TSB4, assembly GCF_059423705.1. Taxonomy (NCBI): domain Bacteria; kingdom Pseudomonadati; phylum Bacteroidota; class Sphingobacteriia; order Sphingobacteriales; family Sphingobacteriaceae; genus Pedobacter; species Pedobacter sp. GW460-11-11-14-TSB4. Next base: position 37,911 of record NZ_JBWKYI010000009.1, on the reverse strand, counting down.
GAAAAGTCCCGGTTAAAACCGAGACCTTTCTAAAGTAAAATCGTCATTTCGACAGGCGTGTAATCCCGAACTTTCGCGGGAGAAATCTTGAAGTATCATTTTAGATTTCTCCACTACGGTCGAAATGACGATATTAAAGAATGACAGATTACATTCTCATACGGCGGCCGCCATCACCTCCCTGGGCAGGCATCTGCATATCTCCGCTCATATTTCTTCCGCCAATGCGGGTTAAAGAATAAGTGAATGAGAACATGTAATAACGTTTTAACACGTTATAGTTTAAATCTGTAATCGTATTATTTGTTGCAGTTCTGCTAATGCCTTGATTTTGATTAAAAGCATCGTTAACCGCAATTTTAAATGTACCTCTGTTTTTAAAGAACTGACGACTGATATAAGAATTTACCAAAGTATACTCGGTATTATATCCTTCACCTCTACCTGTATTTTTGATATAATCTAAATCTACTGCCAAGCGGATATTTCCAGGAAACAAATAACTAATGTCGAAACTAGGGTTTAAAGTATAATAATTTGTGGTTGAATTTGGCTGAGCAGAATAAGTTGCCCTATTGTAGGTTCCTGAAATACCACCAGTAAGATCAAACTTATCAAAATTGGTTACGAAATTATACCTGTTGGTAACCGACCAGGAATTAGTGATGTTTTTAAGCAGTCCGGCACTGTTATTCCCTGTTGTAAAATTCACATTCCTGTTGTAATTGGCATTTAACGATGCATTCAGGTTTAATTTACGCTCTGGCAAAATTGGCAAGCCCATGTTGATACTTGCATTACCCGAATAAACCCCGTCAACATTCACATAAGTCGTTCTGATTTTCCCGTAGTCTACATCATTTTGATCGGTTACAAGTTGACTGCTATTACCGATAGCATTAAAAGTTTGACTAAGATTTAAAAAAGCAAAAAACATCCTGCTTTTGGCGAAATCGAAATTGTTATAGTTAATGCTTAAATTGTTATTAAACTGTGGCTTTAATTCAGGATTACCCACAAAAACACTTTGTGTGTTGGTATTATCAAGTATTGGCTGTATCTGGTTGATTGTTGGCTGTTGGGTTGTCCCTCTATAACGGATATTCAATCTTCTGGAGTTACTGAAATTATACCTGAAATTGGCCGATGGCGTTAAATTGATAAAATTCTGTGTCCTTACCAAACCCGTTGTTAAGTTGGTGTTTTCACGGTTAGTCTGTTGTGCGGCTAAACCAATGTTCCAGTTGTATTTCTTTTCATTGGTTGTAAAACTTACCCCGGCAGCATTTGTTAAAGTTTGGTTCTCATAAATATTGGTATAATCCAAATTAACCAGATCATATTGCCCACTGGCTGAATTGAAATCCAATACCTGGCGGCCCTGATTGTCGTGGCTATATCCATTCTGGTAGTTAAATTCTAAACTTGTTGTTTTAGATAACGGCTCGGTATATACCAATCTGGAGGTATTGTTAATAGAGTTGGTGTTCACCTTGTTCAACTGATCGATCAGACTGGCCGTTGGGGTACTGTTAATGGTATTCGTTTCAGATATATAATTATAGTTATCAGCATCATTATTATTGATACTCGTATTCACATTAAGTGATAACGTTCTACCGCGTCTTTTGAATTTTTTACGAACCAAAAGGTTGTTACTAATATTAGGAGTAGTACTGTTGCTGATATAGCGCTGATTTCCGACAGTTGTAGACTGGATCAGATTTCGGGTATAATCACTCAGGTTTGTCGCATCACTTTCAGTGTACGATACATTTGGCTGGATTTTAATCGTTGTAGAAGAATCCAGTTTGGTATCGATCATGAAATTAAAACGATGGTTAATCCGGTCCGTATTATTATCCGCATTGTTTAAAACGGTGGTAATTTTATCGCCCAATAAGTTTTGGGTAAAACTGGTTTGCTGATTCGCTACAGCCGATTTATTAAAAAAGTAACTTCCCTGAATTTGGGTACCATCTTTATAGGTATCGGCAAAGTTTAAACCCGCTGCATTAGTGGTGGTAATACCGCCGCTACCCGCGCCACTTCCTCCGCCACCAAAATTACCCCGGCCACCGCCACCAAAACCATTTCCTGCACCATTACCTTGTCCGAAGTTTTGTTTATTGACGTTGTTAAACTGACCAATAAAACTGAATTGCTGGTCATTATCGAACTTGTTCACATTTAAGCTGGCATCATAACGATCTTGTGTACCGTATCCAACTGTACTATTTCCAAAATAACCCTTTTTCATTCCGGCTTTAGTTGTGATGTTTAAGATTTTATTTCTTGTACCATCATCAACACCAGAAAATTGAGATTGCTCAGACATCTCATCAATTACCTGAATCTTATCTACCATATCGGCAGGTAGGTTTTTGGTAGCCAATAAAGGATCTGTTCCGAAAAACTCCTTACCATCTACTTTAACTTTTGTAACGGTTTCACCCTGCGCTTTAATACTTCCGTCTTTTGCTACTTCAACTCCAGGAAGTTTTTTCAACATGTCTTCTACAACCGCGTTTTCTCTAACCTTGATTGATTTTCCATCAAATTCTATGGTATCTGTTTTTACCACTACCGGAATGCTTGCCGTAACGTTAACATCTTTTAAATCAACGCCATCGTCAACCATGGCAATTTCGCCGGCATTTACGGCTACTTTAGCCACTTCAACATCCTTAGTTACTGTTTTCAAACCTAAAAAGGCCGAGTAGATTCTATATTTACCTGGGGCAATACCCTTAAAACTAAAAGTTCCATCAGGATTACTTTGTCCTGAGGCAACAGTGCTCGAATCTTTCAAGCTTTTAATTGCTATTGTAGCAAAGTCAACAGGCTTTTTATCTTTCGCGTTAATTACTTTACCGCTTATTGAGCCAGTATTTTGAGCCTGGGCAATATATCCACAAAATAGGAGCACCATGAATATTGCCCGCTGAACGTTTCTTTTCATCAAAAAAAATTAGATATTATAATACAAAACTAAGCTATCAGACTACGCAAATGCCGAAAGGTTTGTTAAGGTGTGTTAAAAGCTTGGTAACATTTTAAATACAGCTTTTCAGGAAGGAGATCTGATCTAAAGGGAAGGTCGGTCAGAAAGGGGATTATTTTTGTGGTGAAGGATAACTTTTGTAATATACTTTTGGGCAGTTGCAGTTTTTTTTAAAAATACTGCATCCGCTTAAACTTATGGCCACAATTACACAGATGATGCTAACTTTTGTTTTCATTAAAATTTAATTTATGAAGCAATACATAACTAAAAACGGCCATTGATGCACCTAACATATCGCAGCCAAAATCCCACCATTCTGCTGAGCGGTAGGTAAAAACTTTCCATTGTAACAATTCAATTCCGCCACCAATGATCGCATTGATGAGCAATATTTTAAAAATGGTTAAGGTTCTGAAAGCGAAATTATGCTGATATCTGATTTTACCGTAGAAGAGCAGCACCGATAAAACAAAGAAAAAACCCATATGGGTCATTTTATCAAAGCCTTCGAAAAAAAAGCCTTGCCCCTCAGAATCGGGCATTTTAATATTACAAAGCACCAAAACGACAATAGTCCAGAATATGGCCCATTTTTGTTGTTTCAGTGCTTTGTACAACATATAATAATTAGGCGCCAACCAATTCCTGGTAAGCTTCTGCTGATAATAAATCTTCTACTTCGGCTAAATCAGCTAAAGATACTTTTACCATCCAACCTTTTCCGTAAGGATCAGAATTTACCAATTCAGGATTATCGTTTAATTCAGCATTAACTTCTAATACTGTACCTGTAACTGGCATATATAAATCAGACACCGTTTTAACCGCTTCTACCGTACCAAAAACTTCTTCTTTTGCTACTTCACTACCTACCGTATTGATATCAACATAAACAATATCACCTAATTCGCGCTGAGCGAAATCAGTAACACCGATAATAGCTTCGTTACCTTCAACTTTAACCCACTCGTGGTCTTTAGTGTATTTTAATTCTGATGGAAAATTCATGGTTTGTAAGTTATATTAATTTTCTTGTTTTATTAAGCTTGTATGCATTAAACGTTTCCTGACGTTTACCCGCCAAAAATACAATTTAGTTTAACATATCGCAATGCCTGGTCAATTAACTTATCGTAAAAAGGTTTAATGTTGCATTTCGTAATGAACTTCCGAATTGGCAATTGTTCAGATTAAACAGATTCAGTAAAAATCTTTATCTTCACCTAACAAATTAACCCTCAACATGAAACCTGCACAAATTTACACTTTAAAAGTATGCCTTGCCACACTACTTGTTTCCGTTCCGGCAACCATGGCCATCGGATTCACCTATATTGGATTGATCATGCTCATCAAACCGCTTAATTATAGTTTTAATTTCAACCTTACCTTTACTCATCTATTTATTTTTGTCGCTATAATTGCGGCAGTGATGACGATAAATCATTACCTGATCGAAAAATCAGGATATAAAAGATTTATAAATGACCGGCCGATAGCACATTCGATTGTTATCTTTCTGTTCTATTTGCTGATCAGCGGGGCCATGCATTTTAAAAGTTTTGATTATTTGCTGTTCAGTTACGCCCCCATGTTCTTAACTGCATATGTATTTAGCAGAATATTCTCCGCACAAAAAAACAAGCCGTTAACTGCTTAAGCAATTTATTAATTCAGCGTAAACCTTAAACTAAACCCGAAATTACTGAACGAAGTATTAAAAGTTTGCGAAGTATAAGGCTTTGTAATATTCGAATCGTAAAACAATTTGATGTTAAACTTCTGATTCAACACATAATCTACACTTGGCCTTAAGGTAATGTTCTTTGCTCCTGAAGAAACTTCGGCTTCGGTCACATCTGCGCGGTAAATAACGGTTTTATTATCGCGGATAGCTACATCCAGTTTGAAATCCATGTTGTTATCCATTTTCAGGCTTTTAAACCATCCAAACGGGAAGCGGAATTTATTGGTACGGTAGCCCAATCCCAACACCATATTGTTTTCTGATAACTGCGCCAGCTGACTGTTAGATAAACTCAATCCCAATAAACGTGAACGGTTTAATTCGAAAGAAGCCGTCAGGTTATTTTTAAACCTGGTATCCACACCAACCAAAGGAGAAAAATATTCTGAAATGGTTACCTGAGCAAACTGGTATTCAGGTAAAAAGTTATTATTTACATCTCTGCTGCTAACCGCACCATTGGTTTCCTGATAGCGCAATAAGGAGTTGAAGCCATTAATATTGTAGGAAGAGCGATATCCATGTCTGATATCGACAGATGAAAACTTATCAGCGATAAAAGGAATACGGGTTAAGCCGCTATAAGTTAAACTCCAGTTTGGCAGTGGGATTTTAGGAAAGGCATTCATTTTTGTCTTGCCGGCATCTTTACCCGAATAGGCAGCCATAAAAGCAGAAATAATTACATCCTGGCTTTCTTTGCTGTAACCATCGGCAAAACCACCGTTTACGCCGCCAGAATTTGGATTTTGAGCACCCAATCTTCTGGATATAATCATCCTATTGGCCATAAACTGATTAAACAAGCCCGAGACTACCGTCGAGTTATTTTCTTTAAATGCTGTACCTAAAGCAATGTATGATACGCTATAATCGCCGGTAGTAATGGCACTTAAATTTTCGAACGATGATACACTGGCTACATACCTGAAATTGGTCGAAAAGTTTCTTGTCTGCGCTTTATTGGCCTTTAGTGTAATCCGTAAATCTTTAAACGGCTCTACCTGTCCGGTAAGTTGAAAATCTTCTCTGAGCGTGTTTACATACAGCTGATTCTGCAAGGTATCGGTGGTTAGCCATCCATTGTTTAAGGCCATATCGCGAATATCGCGCTGACTTCCGAAAGCAAAACCTAAACCCGGTGCTCCTGTTGCATTATCGATACCAAAATACTTTGTGGTTGGCAGATAACCTGGCAAGAAAATACCTTTGGTTTGCACAAAGCTGGCATTAACATTTTTTACACTCGTTAACAGGTTAATAAAAAATTTCTTAGCGCCACTCCCCTCCTGATCGTTGCCTGCACTTCTGATAAAACCAAACTTATTGTATAAAGTAGTTAGGTTTAAAGTTGGATTGATCTGTACCGTTCTGCTGTTCTGTACGGTATTACCCAAATTAATATTCGGATCGCGCAAGGTAGAAAGCGGCTCGGTTTGCCAGTTAAAGTTGGTACCATAACGGGTTTTTACGGTAATCCAGTTTAGCCCTGGTATTTTATCAATTGGCAGGTTATAAGTAACGTTTAAATTGTGGTTATAATCGGTGGTGCGTCCTAAACGTTTTAAATTCTGCCAGACGGTATCGCGTTTTAAACCGTCTAATCTTCCATCCGGTTCATCGATGATCGAATAATTTGTGGCATTAAAATCTAACTGTAACGAACGGGTAAGGTTCCATGCGATACCATAAATCCGGCTCATGGTAAAGTTTTTGTTAAAGGTGGTACCATAACCGCTCTGGTAAACCCCAATGGTATTATTCGGATCGTTATTCCGTAAGGTATTTTCTGAATACAAACGGTCTACATCAATCCTGAAGTTAATGGCACTCGGGAAAATACTGAAGTTAAAATCCTTCAATAAAGCCAGCATATTCGACTTTATAATTTTTTCGAACGGCGCTATCGTTTTGGCTTCTTTAGAATAACTGTATTGTAACGATGCCCTGTAGGTATTCTGAATGCTACTCTGGTTAATAAAATCGCGATGATTGTATTGGGTATAAGCATAACTTGCTGCAAAATTCTCAATATCCCAAAGGCGGACAGGTTTGCTGTTATTGGTCCGTTCTTTTCTAACGTTGGTAAAGTTGATACCTCTTCTAACGGTATAATCCTGTGCAAAGTTTAAAATCGAATCTTTTTGTTCTTTTGTCGATTGCGCTAAAGCATTTTTAAGCTCGATATCTGGCGTTCTAGGATTATACTGTGGAGTAGAAACCTGTTTAGAATAACTCACAAACATTGGGATTTTCACACCCGACTTTTGCGGCAGGAACTTACCTAATTCCATGGCAGAAGAAACATCAAGCAATACATTATCGGCCCGGTTACGCTCGCTCACTTTCGAATCGATAGAACCAAAACCAATGGTCGATTTACTTCCGGAAATATTTACATCTGCAAAATCGGCCAGTTTTAAATTCAATCTTCCTGTAGCTGCCCAGCCGCCTTTTTCATCAAATTCGGTTAACCTCAACTCGTTAAACCAAACCAGTGCATTTTTATCCAGTCCGTCATCATTCTGCTCATCGTTAGCAGCACGGAGCGGGTTTTTAATCCCCACCATATACACCCTAACCTTGCTCATATCAGGCTGCCCTTTAACGACAATAGTCCGCGCTCCATCAGTATAGGTAAATGGAACATTTGTTGGCCAGGGCTGTCCGTTAGCTTGTTTAGCTACATTACGGGCCAGCTTAGCATTCTGGAAAAGCGTTAAATCAATATCCATTCTGTTGGCTTCCGGCCAAATGGCATCAGGATCGCTTGTACCCGGATTGGTCACCTTTAACGGGATTACATATTCGTAATAATTATCCTGGTTATCAGTTCCGATTCTTAAGAATGCAGAAACATCATTATCATTTAAAATTTGATTGTTAACGGCCTCGGCGTGGATAAACATTTCTAAATGTTTATAAGATCTGAAATCGCTGTAGGCTGTTTTAAATGCCGCCCTGCCATAACCATCTCTTAACGATTTTACAATAACCGATAACGATTGCTCATTTAAACGCGTATCGCCACGATAATTGCTATAGTCACGCTCGCGAAGAATACCCGGAGGGGTAACGTACGGAATCGGTGAACGTTTTCCATTTTCTTCGATGTTTACTGTCGAGACTTCAATGGTAGAATTATCAGGGGTAAGTGCTGGCAATGATGGATCGACGATTACCTGTGCAGCTTCATTCGCAGCATTGTATTCTCTCCACTCTCCACGGATCAGCTGCAACTTTGCAAAACGCATCACGGCAGTATCAGCGAAATTGGTCATAAACATCCTGAAGAAACGGATGGATTTAAAATCCTGGATACCGCCTACTCTGTCCTGATACTGACCAATTGGGATTCTGAACTGATACCATGAAACGGCCTGTGTATTTCCATTGGCCAGTTTTACCTGTGATGTTACTTTATCGGTAATAAAATTCTGACCCACATTTAAATCACCCGGACGCATCGAAACTTTATACTGAAAATACTCATCACTTTGCGTCATGTTATTATCGCGGTTGATGTCTTCCCCGTCGGGTAAAGAAGTAGAGGCAGAGTTTTCAAGTCCTAATTCTTCCTGCGACTGCTGCGAAGTTTTAGAGTTTCCTTCCGTTCCGTTATATTTTTCGTAACGTTTAAGAATACCTGCATTAATCTGATCTAAGGCCGGACCTCTGAAATAGGCATAATTATCTGATGAAGGATCGGCATCGAGTGCGGCAGAAGCGGTGGCATTTAACTGCGATTTAATTTGTGTAATTGCCGCAGCAAATTTTACCTTTTCGTCTGCATCCGCTAGTCCATCCAAACCGACGTCCTGTGCACGACGCGAATTGGCATTGTTATCAAAAGCCTGTACTACAGGTTGCAATTTGGGAACACGTCCCCATGCAGTTTCCTCGTATTTACTTGGATCGTTTGTTGCTGGCAAACCATTTTCTAACGATTTTCTACCATCTTTCAGAATATCTTCCGAAATATTACCCAGATTGAAATACATATCACCACCTGCGGAATTCGGTTTATAAATAAAGGGGTCCATTACCCAAAACTCAATAAAGCCCACATTTAAGGCTTCAAAATCGTTGGTTTCGATTTTTCGCTGGAAACCTCCCCAGTTATTTTTAGGTTGCAATAATGTTCCGTCTGGCCTGAAATCAGTCGGGCGGAAGTTATACGGTCCCCTAACGGTTGGATAATAAGCCACATCGAAAGTGGTAATATTTAAGGCTTGTCCGGTTGCTGTTTCTTTAAACGGGAAAACTTCCTGTTCAATCACCTCTCTTACGTAGTGATTAGAAAGTTCAGCCCGGTTGTTCCTGATATTGGCTGGAGTAGTAGATGCTGCTGAGTTATAAAAAGTAGGATCGATGTTATAAAATGCGATCCTTGCCCGGTTGTAGCCATAGGTTAAATCGTTAGATTTATCATGCTCGGCGAAAAGCTGGGGAGTGCCCGATAACTGCCATGCAATGGCACTTTTTAAATCGATTACTGATCTGGATGCCTCGAAATCATCTAAATAACTTACCCCATTTTTACTGCCTGCAAAATTTAATGCTCTCGGATGTCCGGGAATCAATTGTGCAAACTCTCCATAAAACGTCACACTCGAAGGTGCCTTCGTAGAAAGGAAAGGGAGTTTATCAACCAATTTGGTTAAAAACCTTGATGGCGAACTGTAGTTAATATCTGCTCCCCAAATGGTATTCGAAATGGGTTCCTCGCCGATGTTTACCTTTTGTGTTAAAGGTTTCTCGGTTAAGTTCATGATGGTACCACCCAGGTTTAGCTTGTTGTTAACCCGGTAATCTAAACGGGTTCCAAAAAGCGAGCGCTGCTGCAGACCAAAAAGTTCATTGTTTTCTGTAGTTATCCGAATCGGCTGGCCAGATACCAACAGTGCCTGGTTGATAATGCTCACCCGGCCACCTTGATAATCAACCGTAAAATCTATGCCTTCAGTTAATGGCATGGTTCCTGCAAAAACCTTTACTGATCCTTCGGGAACATTTATGGCGTTCAAACTAAATTCAGAAGAAATATCTGATTGGTAATTTACCTTAATGATATATCGGTTCTGGTTTTGAAATAACTGTTTGGCGATAGTTTGGGTCGAATCGTAAAGCGCTGTAAAAGTATATTTATTAATCAATGCCTGTTCACTAGGCAAAAATCTGGCAGCTAAATCTTTACCAAAAGGTTCAATTACCGGAAAGATAATCCTGCCGTTTGCCGGGTCGATGGTGATATAACCCGAATTGGTATTGGTTACCAACGAGGTTTGCCCGTTGCTGCCTACCCCAAACATGCTGGCCTGATTGGCATTGCTCGCGGTAGAGTACGAACCAAAGGCATTATTTGCGGCCACAAAATCGAAAATCCCATCGGGTTTACGTTCATTTTGCTGGTTTAAGCGATCGAATTCGGTTAAGGCAATCCACTGTTTATTCGCCGTATTTTGTCCTTCGGTCATTACCGGATTATCCACACCGGTTTCATTATCAATGCGGTAAATATCGAGTTTGAAATTTTGACTGCTGATCTGATATCCCCCAATTGAGTAGATATTTTTCATCATCAAATCCCAGGTAGGAAGTTTGATTTTGGTCGTTTCATTCTTTAGCAATTTAGCATAAAGCACTTTCGGATTGGCCGCATCAAAAGAAACATCGGTAGAAAATTCACCCACCTGGTATTCTACCCCATTATAAGTATAGCGGTAAGCAACAGCTAAAACCTCATCGGAATTTAAAGGGTTGTTTAGTGATAAATAACCCAGTTGCGGCTGAAAAGTAAACTCCCGTTCGTTTAATTTTCGGGCGTAAATGAGTTTGGCAAAGTTATCGGTATTGCTGCTATTGGCAGGCGTTGTCTGGAAGAAAGAGAGTACGGCATTAGAATTGGTTTGCCTTATCGCGCCACCCTGATAAGCATTTAATTGCGCAATTAAATTATTCGATTGTTGCGAAAAACCCGTTGCGGTCGTTCCCGCTGGCAAACCTGAAGTACCACCCGTAAGCAAAGAAGTATTAAAAGGCGCATTTTCGCCCAAATCCATCAAACCCAATACATCTCGCGAATCAGTAGTATTACCGGCCTTATTGGTAATCCAAACCTCAATTTTAGTAATCTGTATTGGCGAAGTGATAATGGGTGCGTTAGCCAGATTTTTGTTGTAGTTGTTCCTGAAATATTGTGACAGGAAATAGTGTTTATTCGCCTCGTAGCTATCGATATTTACGGTAGTCGTATTTTGCTGCGCCCCGTTGGTAATCTTAATTTCCCTAGATTCGGATTTTTGCTGGGTGTAAACACTTGTTACGTTTAAGCGCCCGAATTTCAGTTGTGTTTTAATCCCGAAAAGGGCCTGTGTTCCGGTAATTAAAGAGGTATTTAAAGGCAAGCTTACGTTACCCGCTTCAATTTTTTGGATAATATCATCTGGTCCGCCGGTATAATCGAGTTTGATCTGGTTTTCGAAATCAAATTGGGCCTCGGTATTGTAATTGCTTTTGATTTTTAATTTGGTTCCGATGTTACCCACCAGATCCATTTGTATCCTCTGGTTAAAATCGAAATTGGTCTGTACCCTTTGTCGTTCGTTAAAAAGCGGGTTTTCATTTTTATTTACCCGGCCTAAAAAGGTGAGCTCGGCTTCTCCGCGAGGCTGTATATCGATGGTTGTTCCACCGAATAATTTTTCGAAAGCTTTGCTGTTTACCTGAATCTGGGGAATGATACCTGTACTTCTGTAATCACTTACCTCTGCATTTGAAATACTCCGCCAGTTACTGCGTTTTATCTCACTGTTAACCAATCGCTGGTATTCGTCGATCGTTAAATATTGTGTATTTAAAACAAATTTTTCACCAATTAATTCCTTTACCACATAACGTTTATTCTTGGCATCGTATTCTACCACACGCTTTAAATTACTGGGCGCAGGAGAAAATGGATTAACGGCCGGGCTAAGGCCTAAACGTTCCTTTTCGCGTAAACCAAAATTATTTTTTGGAGTAATGGTATCCGTTTTGCTTGGAACAACTTGGGAGAAAGCGTTTTGAGAAGCAATTAAAAAAAGAGGGATGAGAAACAGAAATGTAGATATTCTCTTCAAAGGCAGTAGATCTATAAAGTTTTTAAAGCTTGTTTAATTAGTTGCTCTACCGAAAGTGTTCCCTCTGTCACTTTTAAAATCTGGTCTATAGTTTTTTCGGCGGTTTGTTTGGCGAATCCGAGCATTACCAATGCTGATAACGCTTCATCTTTAACAGTATTGTGTTGAGGCATAGAAATTAATGAGTCTGCCCCTTCTTTTTTTAGTTTATCCTGGAGTTCTAAAACCAGGCGTTGTGCCGTTTTAGCTCCTAAGCCCTTAATCCGTTGAATTAGGGGTAAATCTGCTTTAACAATCGCGGTCTGGATTTCTATAGGTGTAATCGATGATAAAATCATTCTACCTGTATTTGGTCCAATTCCCGATACCGATATTAAGTGTAAAAATAAACGGCGTTCGCCTTCATCAGCGAAGCCGTATAATGTATGTGCATCTTCTTTTACATGCAGCCAGGTGTATAGTTTACACCTTTCTGCATCGCCCAAAGCGCTGTATGTATTTAAAGAAATGTTTATATGATAGCCTATACCTCCGGCTTCAACCACAACATATGCCGGGTTTTTGAATGTCAATTTACCATCAATATAGGCGTACATGTAATTCTACTTTTTAGTTGTTTTTCCAAATATACCTTTTCGTTTCGATGTTGCAATTTCTTCTTTTGCTTGCACATCTACAACAGCAATGGTAACCATATTGACGATTTCACGTACAGAACTACCTAATTGAACAATATGAACAGGTTTATTCAGTCCAAGCAGGATCGGACCAACCGCTTCGGCGCCGCCTAACTCTTGTAACAATTTGTATGCAATGTTTCCTGATTCGAGATTTGGGAACACTAAAGTGTTAGCTGGAGCATCTGCCAGGGTACTAAATGGGAAATTATCTTTTAAAAGTTCGTTGTTGATGGCAAAGTTTCCCTGCATCTCTCCATCTACAATTACCTCAGGATGATTTTTATGCAAAAGTTTAACCGTTTCCCTTACTTTATTTGGTGTTACCCCATCATTTGAACCAAAGTTTGAATAAGATAATAAAGCAATGCGTGGTTTGATGTTAAACTGCTTAACAGATTTATCAAGCAATAAAGTAATATCTACCAGCTCTTCTGCTGTTGGATCTACGTTTACTGTGGTATCTCCGAAGAAAACAGGACCTTTTTTGGTCATCATCATGTACATACCCGCAACACGTTTCACACTTGGATCAACACCAATTACGTGTAAAGCAGGCTTAATGGTCGATCCATAATTTTTGGTCAGACCCGAAATCATGGCATCGGCTTCGCCAAACTCAACCATCGATGCACCATAATAGTTACGGTCTCTCAATAATTTAGTGGCATCAGTTAGAGAAACCCCTTTACGCTGACGTTTTTGATAAAGCGCCTCGGCATATTGTTTGGTTTTATCAGGATTCTGCATCTGATCAATGATCTCTACACCTTCTAACTCCAAACCGTGCTCATCAATAATCGCCTGTATTTTATCTTTATTTCCTAAAAGGATTGGAATGGCGATATTCTCGTCGTTAACAATCTGCGCTGCCTTTAAAATTTTGTAATTATCAGCTTCAGCAAATACAACTCTTTTTGGATCTGTTTTAGCTTTGGTGGTAATGGCACGCATAATGGCGTCATCCAAACCTAAACGTTTTCTTAGTTCTTCGCTATAGGCATCCCAATCGGTAATAATTTTACGGGCCACGCCGCTTTCAATGGCTGCTTTGGCTACCGCGATAGAAACCTCTGTAATTAACCTAAAATCGACAGGTTTTGGAATAATATATTCTTTACCGAATTTAAGGTTACGGGCATTGTAAGCTAAGTTTACAGCCTCTGGAACCGATTTTTTAGCTAATTCCGCGATGGCTTTAACGGCAGCGATTTTCATCGGCTCGTTAATACCTGTTGCTCGAACATCAAGCGCACCACGGAAAATATAAGGGAAACCTAAAACGTTATTTACCTGGTTCGGATAATCAGAACGGCCTGTAGCCATAATAATATCTTTACGGGTTTTAATCGCCAGTTCGTAGGCAATCTCGGGATTAGGATTGGCCATTGCAAAAACGATTGGGTTTTTGGCCATCGAAGTTAACATTTCTGCGGTAACACAATCGGCTGATGAAAGACCGATAAACACATCAGAATCTTTCATGGCTTCGGCCAAAGTGCTGATTTTTCTATCTGTAGCAAATTCAGCTTTAATCTCATCAAGTACTTCACGGTCTTTACGGATCACACCAGAACGGTCACACATGATGATGTTCTCTTTTTTAGCGCCCAAAGAAACATAAAGTTTGGTACAAGAAATTGCAGCGGCACCAGCACCATTAACTACAATTTTAATCTTATCCATTTTTTTCTTGAAGATTTCGCAGGCGTTCAACAATGCTGCAGCTGAAATAATCGCTGTACCATGCTGATCATCATGCATGACCGGAATGTTCATTTCTTCCTTTAAGCGACGCTCAATTTCGAAACATTCTGGTGCTTTAATATCTTCTAAGTTAACACCACCAAATGTTGGCTCTAAAGCCTTCACGATTTTCACAAAATCGTCAACATTTTTGGTATCTAACTCTAAATCGAATACATCAATATCAGCAAAGATCTTGAAAAGCAAACCTTTTCCTTCCATTACTGGTTTTCCGGCTTCCGGACCGATATCGCCTAAACCTAAAACGGCTGTACCGTTACTGATTACCGCAACCAGGTTGCCCTTTGCGGTATATTTATAAACATCTTCTTTATTTTCTGCAATCTTCAAACACGGCTCTGCAACGCCAGGGGAATACGCTAAAGTTAAATCTCTTTGCGATGTTGTAGGTTTTGTGGGTACTACTTGTATCTTTCCTGGACGGCCTTGCGAGTGGTAATCAAGCGCATCTTGCTTTCTAGTGGTCTTACTCATTACGTAACTTATTAGTGACGGGGGCAAAGGTACAATTCTTTTTATGAGGCATAAAATAAAAAGCCCTTCAAAAAAGTTAAATAAGACGCGACATTAAGCTGCCTGTTGCAGCAATGGATTAAACCAGGTTTATGATACCATTTCAAATTACCTGATCAAGAAATAAGCACAATTGTTTCGGTTCCGTATTAGCCCCTGCTAATTTTCAGAATCATACCAACTTGCAAACCGGCTTTGGATAAACGGTTATCTCTTCTGATACTCTGAACGGTTGCTCCATCAAATTTCTCGGCAATTTCAGACAAGGTATCGCCTGTTTTAACTTTGTAACTCAAAAAAGACGATGGTGCTTTTAATGGTGTACGGTTTTTAGCATAGATTTTTAATCTTTGTCCAGGCACCAGGGTTTTGCTTTTTAAACCATTCCAAACCCTTAAATCCTGCACCTCTACACCATATTTATCGGCAACAGTTGTCAAACTTTGTCCGGAGGTAACTTTATGGTAAACTACAGCGGTTGTAGCGATACTTTTTGTTTTTTTCTTTCTTAAATCTCTTACATCATCAGTACTGGCGGCCACCACTTTCATGTTCACCTCCACTTCCTGATTATTTAACACATCGTAAATACCGGCGTAATCGATGTCCCTTAACTTGGGCATCACAATACGCTTGGGCTCATCATCTGTGCCGTTTACAATCTTTTTCTTGTACGATGGATTTAAGGCCATAATGGCTGCTTCATCAACATTTAACACCTTTGCGAGTGTAGATAGCGAAACGAAGCGAGTCGTTTGAACCGTATCGGTTTTTAAAAACATGCTCGAAGCTTGCGCGGTAATCTGATGTTTGCCCGAATAATTCATTACATAAACCGCAGCAATAAATGCCGGCACATAATTTCTGGTTTCTTTAGGTAAAAACTGTCTGATTACCCAAAAATCCCTCGAGCCAGCTTTATCAATTGCCCGGTTAACATTACCCTTTCCGCAGTTATAGGCGGCAATGGCCAACAGCCAATCGCCAAGCTCTTCAAAAGCATCTCTAAAATAGGCTGCCGCTGCATAACTCGCCTGGATCGGATCTTTGCGTTCGTCGACAAAGTTATCCATCTTCAGGCCATAAGCCTTACCCGTGCCGAACATAAACTGCCAGATCCCTGTTGCCCCAACTCTCGAAATGGCATGCGGATTCATCTGTGATTCGACGATGGTTAAATATTTTATTTCCTGTGGAATGTTATAATCTTTTAAGGCTTTATCAAAAATAGGGAAGTAATAACTCGACAAGCCAATCATTTTCCCGAACATATCTTTACGCTTGGCATAAATATCGATATACTGCTGAACGTACTCGTTGTAAGGAAGCGGTACCGTTTTCGCAATAGAATCGAGCCTGAGTTTATAGATAAAATTCTGGCCCATGTTTAACGGGTTTTCTGAAACTAGCGGTACAGCTACCGTATCGGTATTGATAAAGATGTTATTGTGAATCTTCGGAAGACTATCCAGTTTGAGTGTTTGTTGCGCGGAAGAGGAAGAAATGTATCCTAAGCATGCACAAATTGAAGCAAAAAGTAATTTTTTAATCATGGGCTATTGGTTCAAATTTTCATTAACCGTGGCTGGTGTCCCCACAAACCTTTGTACAAATCCTTTCTTCTTTCCATAGGGAACTAAAATAAGAACCTGCGAACCTTCCAAACAATGCCTGGAAAACAGCTAATGAAATGCCATTGCCATACTTAACGATAATGCTTTTTTGCATTAAATTGCTTCGTACTTCGCAATGACGATAAAACTATGATAAAAATGCCTGAGAAAAAGCCAGAAGCTTATCTTCCTCAAAATGTTTGGCTGTAAATTGTATACTTAACGGTAAACCTTCTGTATTATTGCCTATTGGCAAGGCAATAGCCGGATTTCCGCTTAAAGAAGGTAATACGGTAAAAATATCGGCCATGTACATCACAATTGCGTCTTGAACATTATCGCCGATTTTAAAAGCGGCTGTTGGTGCCACAGGAGAAAGAATTAAATCATAATCCTGGAACAAAACATCCATTTTTTCTCTGATTAACCGGCGAACCTGCTGTGCTTTTTGATAATAAGCATCGTAATAGCCTGCACTTAAAACAAAAGTACCTAAAAGGATGCGGCGTTTTACTTCTTCACCAAAACCTTCGGCGCGGGATAATTTATAAAGTTCGTTCAGCGATTTCGCTTCCAGGTTACGATGTCCGTAATGAACGCCATCATAACGCGAAAGATTTGAAGAGGCTTCGGCTGTGGTTAAGATATAATAAGCCGGAACCAGATAATCCAGCAAATCAAAAGAAACATACTCAACTGTATGTCCATCTGCTTTGAGCTGCTCGATTGATCTTAAAATAGCTGATTTGATTTCGGAATCGAGGGCTTCGCTCTCAATCGTTTCCTTTAATACTGCTATTTTTTGTTTTTTATGCTCGTTTAAATGAGCAGGATAATCGGGTACTGCAACGGGAGAAACGGTAGAATCGTAATCATCTTCGCCAGCTAAAACCTGCAAAAGCAAAGCAGCATCTTCTACTGAAGAGGTGATTGGTCCAACCTGATCGAAAGAGGAAGCGTAAGCAATAACACCATACCTTGAGATACGCCCATAAGTAGGCTTAAGTCCGATTTGCCCGCAAAATGCTGCTGGCTGTCTTACCGAACCACCGGTATCAGTTCCTAGCGCAGACAAACACATATCGGCCTGAACCGCTACAGCTGATCCACCTGAAGACCCACCCGGAACAAGGTCGGGATTTGCCGCATTTTTAGCAACTCCATAGTATGAAGTTTCATTTGAGCCGCCCATAGCAAACTCATCACAGTTTAAACGACCAATAATAATGGCATCTTCCTGTAACAATCGTTGCACAACTGTAGAAGAATATGGAGATACAAAGCCTTCGAGCATTTTTGACGATGCAGTAACGATATGGTCTTTGTAACAGATATTATCTTTAATACCAATAACCATCCCTGCAAGTTTACCTTGCTTACCTTCTTCTATTTTTTGCTGTATCGCTTTTGCCTGAACTTCAGCCGACAAAAAAAACACCTCATTAAATGCATTGAGGTGTTCATTATTTTCAATTTGCTTAAAATAATAAGCTAATAAATCGGGTAAAGTTAATTGCTTTTGCGAAATGAGTGCTTGAATCTCTTTAAGAGAGCTGTATTTCTTCAAAACTAAAAATTATTGCAATTAAACGGTTTTATCACGGTTTGACGGATCTACTTGTTCTCCATCAACACCATCTTTACCATCTTTAAATTCTTTAACACCTTTACCTAAACCTCTCATCAGTTCAGGAATTTTTTTACCACCAAATAATAACAATACCACTACCGCAATAATGATAATTTCTGGCGTTCCAAGCATTGCTGCTATTGTTGTATTTAACATAACTTTTTGTTTAAACTTTTTCTTTGTCAGTTATAATTTTTTCGTCAACAGGCGTGCTGGCTTCTGTATGGGTTGCACTTGCCTCTGCCTTTTCATCAACAGAAGGTTCTTCTGTTGGATGATGGCGCTGACTATGGTTTACCGCTGTTTCTTCTGCTTCTTCTTTATCTAAATCCATGGCATTGATATTCCTATGGATTTCACGCTTCACACCATCAGAGGCATCTTTGAATTCTCTGATCCCTTTCCCTAGTCCCCTTGCAAGTTCAGGTAATTTTTTACCCCCGAACAATAATAGAACGACCACTAAAATGAGTACGATCTCTGATCCACCCATGTTTAAAAACTCTAATAACGTGCCTTGATACATCACTAATATAATTTATACAAATATAGACATTTTAACTTGTCTTAAGTTTATTTACTAATCCAGGCTTCTGGATTTAAAGCTGCCTGCCCTCTTCTGATCTGAAACTTCAGTACAGCATCATCGCCAGTGTTGGCTACAACCCCAATGGTTTGTTTGGTATCAACAGAATTACCTACGCTCACACTTACCGATTTTAGGTTTTGATATACCGTAAAGTACTCGCCATGGTTGATCAAAACTACTGTTCTACCCATCATTACCTGAACAGCCGCAACCTTACCTGCAAATACCGCTCTTACGGCCGCCCCGTCTGTTGTGGTAATATCTACACCATCATTGGTATAACTGGCCTGATCGATCTTATGCATACCAAACCTTTCGGTTATTGTTCCTGTAGCTACCGGCCAAGGTAACCTTCCCCTGTTATTTTCAAAACCTGCCGATAACCTGGCTGCCTCTGGTGTTGCAGTAAGCAATTCTCCTGTCGATTTTGCTTTAGCCGTTGGTGTAGCTGGTGCTGTAGGTACAGGTTTATTTTCAGCCTTGGCTTTTGCCGCCGCTATCCGTGCTTCTTCAGCTGCTTTCCTTCTGGCCTCTTCAGCTGCCTTCCTTCTGGCTTCTTCAATTGCCCGCTGAATGGCTGCGCTAATGGCCCTGTCTATCTGTGCCTGCTGTTTTTTACGGCTGGTAATATCTTGCTTAAACTGCCTTTCATCTTTACTCAGCTTGTTTAATTCTACTGACTGTTTATTTTTATCTTTACTTAAACGTTCACGCTCTCTTTCCTGTTCCTTCAACAGGTCACTTTTTTCCCTAAGTGTTTTATCCAGCACTTTAATTTTACCATTCAGGTCTTGCTGCGTATTTTCAATGTAACCAGCCTGTTTTTTACGGTATTGACTAAACTGCTGTAAATACTTTATTCTTTTGTAGGCCTGGTTAAAATCCTTCGCCGCAAAAATGAACATCATTTTATCGTACGAATTTCTGTTGCGCTGGGCAAAACGGATCATGCCGGCATATTCTTTTTTAAGATCGCCTAACTGACCTTGCAACGTATGTACGGTATTTGTGTTCTGAGAGATTTGGTTATCCAGATTTTTTATTTCAGAGTTGATGGTACCGATTTTATCCTGGCGCAACCTAATCTGGGCATTTATCGTATTAATCTGCTGTATAGTAAGCTTTTTACCACTGGCAGTTTTATTCAAATTCTTTTGAAGCTGTTCGATTTCGCGTTGTATAGCTTCTTTTTTCCTTCTGAGCTGACTTTCAGTTTGTGCAACCGCCGAAAGGGTTAACACGCTTAAAAAAAGGATAAATAGGAGTTTTTGTAGCTTCATTAAGCCAAAAGTATAAAAATTTTGTAGTAAAAAATATTAAAATCGAGATACTAAAGTCATAATTGCTTATTACAGAACTGTCTTCACTCAATCTTCATGCACAACAAAGATTGCCAGAGCCGCTATACCTATACAGTATCTACCCCTGGCAAATCAATTAGCTAAAATAAGTAATGAGTTCTATTTTACTTTACAACAGCAAATCTCTTTGGTACACTAAACGGAAAATCGACCGGAACATTGCCATCAATTTTTACAAATTGTAAGTCGATGTTTATTTTCTTTGCTTTAGATAGTGTTTTGATTTGCAATGCACTAGGAAATAGTGATTCGTTTAATTTTTGATAATCGGTATAGGTTACTTTTAAAGCCTGACCGTTTTTAGCGTCATTTAAATTGGTTTCTGACACTTTGAAAAGCGTGTTAAAAAGCAATTTGTAATCTAATTCTGATTTGCTTCCCGAGACTACCCAAACACCATTTTCTTGTTTAACATCAGATTCTGCCGTTAAAAACTCGCCCATGGCATTGCCCGTTAAAATGGCTTGTAGGGTATTAAAATTAACCTGTTTATTGGTGAAATTGTAAATGTAACTAAATGGTTTTTTTAGGTATTCGCTTTTCATCCGGTTCATGATCTTGATGCTATCAGGCGTAATCAAGGCCCTTGCCACCTCTGCCATTCCACCTAAGGCCGTAATGCTCACCCAAATGGTTTCCTTGTCTTTCATCTTGAAATTCATGGTTACATCATTTGCATCGCCGGCAATATCTAAAGTTGCCTTTGCTTTTAAAGAAAGGGTATTAAATTTAAGTTGTTTGCTATTTAATAAGGTTAGGGCTTCTGCTTTCGAATTATCAGTTTTGGTTTCTGTTTTAGTAGGGGGAGCCACTACAATTTCTTTTTTAGGTTTACATGCCGAAACAAAAATTACAGCTCCTAACAGGAATGCGCTATTTAAAATACTTCTTTTCATTTATCTTTTTAATTAATACTTCTGAACCGTTTCCAGCCTCTTTTGCTTTTTGCCATTGGATTAATGCTGCATCCTTTTCACCTTTCATAAAAAGTATATCGCCATATCGCTCCAAGTAAACACCATTTTTACTGCTATTGTTTTGCAAAGCCTTTTCGATCCACGTTTTCGCCAGATCGTATTTTTGCTGTTTAAACAGAATAAAGGCATAGGTATCTACAATTGAGGGATTATTAGGCATTGCATTAGCCGCTGTTTCTGCATATTTCGCTGCCTTGGTTAGGTCGTCATTTCTTAACGCCAAATAGTAAGCATAATTATTCATGATGAGATAATTATCGGGCTCGGTTGAAATGGCTTTTTCGAAAGCGGTTTTAGCCAGGGCGAAATTATTCTGGTTGATGTAGATATCACCCTGTAGTGCATAAATCTGTGCCTGAAGGCTTTTATTCTCCACATCTAACTGTAGTGAAGTTTTTAAATTGCTTTGGGCAGGCTCGTATTTGCCTGTTTTAAACAAGGCATAAGCCATATAATAGTACAAGCTGGCCTGATTGGGATAAATACTTAAAGCTTCATCGCCTACCTTTATGGCTTCCTCATAGTGCCCCAGGAGTGTTTGGATATTAATGACCTGCTCCCAAACGACATAAACCTGTTCGTTAAGTTTTAAAGCAGCCTGGTATTGAGTTAATGCCTCTTTTAAATTGTTCTGCTGATAAAGTACGTCGCCATAAAGTGCCAATGCTTTTGCTTCAGCCGGATTTTTTTCAGCCACCAGTTTACTCAGTTCGGTTACATTTTTAGCAACGATGGGCTGATTAAGTTTCGGAAAAAGTGCCGCAATAATCTTCACCTTTTCTGTAAGTGGCATTTCATTGCTTTCGAAAGCTAATTTTAAGGAAGAAAATGCAGCTTCATCATTTTTTTGCCTGCGGTAAATATCGGCCAAAGCCAGGTTCACCTCAAAATTATGGGGTTCAAGCTGTTGTGCTTTGGTTAATACCTTTAACGCTTCCGGATCATTTCCTTTCTGCAAAAGTAAACCTGCAGCATACAGGTAGTTCTTTACATCAGCCTGATTGCCTTCCAGTAATTTAACAATATCACTTTCAGAGGCATTCCCATTCGATTGCAGACGTTTTTTGGCATTCACCAGATCTCTCGATTCGCCAAATTTAGCCTGGATCTCCTCATAGGTTTTTTTTGCGGCATCGAGCTGATTGGCTAAAAACTGCGCATTGGCTTTATCAAAATAATAAGCATCATTTTCGGGATCTAGGCGAATCAACTGATTAAACACCTCAATGAGCTCGGGCATTTTATTGGTGCGTTTATATACCTCACCAAGTAAGCGCCAGTACCATAAGTTACCTGCATTTAATTTAATTGCCTGTTTTATATTTTGTTCCGCTTCTGAAAGTTTATCTAAACGCAGGTTTGCATTGGCGAGCTCGAAATAGGCCGCATGGTTATTTGGATCCAGGCCGACAATTTTATTGAAATTGGTGGAGGCCACAACATAATTTTCAGACATTTTCTCCCGCAGGCCCGCGAAAAACAATTGTTTTACCATATTGCTATCGCGATTGTTGCTTGGCGTAACCACTCCCTGCCCAAAAGCCTGGAAGCCCATTAACGTCGCTCCTACAAGAAAATGTACTTTGTATTTCATGTTATTTTATCCATCCAAAAATTAACTCCTGACTAAAGACTTCTGACTCAGGACTGCGAACTATTTCCCCGTATGTCCGTAACCACCTTCTCCACGTGCAGTTTCCCCTAATTGTTCAACAGTTTGCCAGCTAATGGTTTCGTGTTTTGCCACAACCATTTGTGCAATTCTATCGCCATTAACGATTTTAAAATCTGTATCTGATAAATTTACCAATAAAACTTTTATTTCGCCACGGTAATCGGCATCAATTGTACCAGGCGCATTTACAATGCTAATGCCATGTTTATAGGCCAAGCCACTTCTGGGCCTGATCTGTGCTTCGTAGCCAACCGGTAATTCAATAAACAAACCTGTTGGCACCAGTAATCTTTGCAAAGGTTTCAGTATTATTTCTTCCGCTATTGCCGCCCTCAGGTCCATGCCAGCTGCATGTGCAGTTTCGTATTGTGGCAGTGGGTGTTCGGATGTATTGATAATTTTTATTTCCATTTTTATTAGAGTTGAGATTGGAGATATGAGATTTTAGGTAAAATCAGAAGCCTTAAACCCTTTAGCCGTCTACCTCTTCAATATTTTCATTAAATCATTCTTTTCGAAATAAGCAATGCCTGCAACAAAAACAATTAACATGGCATTACCAATATAGATGTTTCTGTTGAATACAAAAAACGAAGAGAATACCAATATGATGGAAATGATTAAGTAGGCTAAAATCTTTTTCAGGTTGTAGGGAATTGGGTAATATTTCTGTCCGAGGATATAAGAAATAATCATCATTGTTCCATAAGTAGCCATCGAAACCCAGGCCGAACCCATATAGCTAAACTTTGGAATCAATATCATATTGAATACAATGGTAATAAAGGCCCCAATTAAAGAAATGTACAATCCAAACCTCGTTTGATCAGATAATCGGTACCAGATCGACAGGTTCATATAAATGCCTAAACACACATATCCCACCAGTAAATAGGGCACTGCGGGTAAACCGACCCAATATTCGGCCAGGTGTTTTGCATCGCGACTGATAAAGTATTTCAGGATTTCGATATTGGCAGTGAGTGCCACAAAAAGAATGGAAAGTGCAATTACAAAATACTCTAGAATTTTTGCATAAGTAACCTTTGCGTTTTCATTTTTAGCATAGCTGAAGAAAAATGGCTCAGCACCCAGTCTAAAAGCCATATTGAAAATACTTAGGAATATAGCCAATTTACAAACAGCGCCATAAATACCTACTTCTGCTTCGGTCGTGTATTTATCCAAAAGTATTTTGTCCAGATTTTCATTGACAATGAAAGATAAATTTGCGATCAAAACAGGCCAGCTGTAAGAAAGCATTTTTTTAAACAGATAGCGGTCAAATTTAAACTGAACCTTTAAAAATTCTGGCACTAAAAGCAAAAAGGTAAGCGCACTGGCAACCAGATTGGCAATAAACACATATCCAACCCATTTATCGCGGAACCAGTTTTGAAAAAAGGATGCGCCAGGTAAATCGTGTTTAATAATCAGTGGTATGCCATAAATAAAAAACAGACTTAAAAGTACATAACTTAAGATATTCACAAATTTAATGATACTATACCTGAAAGGTTTTCCATCAGCCCTGATCCTGGCAAAAGGGATTACACAAATGGCATCTGAAAACAAGAGCCAAAGAAAATACTGCACATATCTTTTTTGATCCTGATAGTGTGACATGTTACTATTTAACAACCATTTGGTTATCGGTTCGGTAAAAACAAGACCCGTAATTAAAAAGAGTGTTGAGATAAAAGCAACGATCAGAAAAGAATTGTTGTAAACCTGCTGTTTTTTGTCTTCGTGTTTATTGAGGTATCTGAAAAAAGTAGTTTCCATTCCAAAGGCCAGTATGGCATTGATCATAGAGGCATAAGCATACATTTTGGTAAAAACACCTAATGCACTTGCACCGTAACTTCGGGTAAATATTGGTGTTAATATGAAATTGAGTAATCGGGAGGCAATGGTGCTGATACCATAAACCATTGTTTGCCCAAGAAACTTTTTATATACAGACATTTACGATTGAGATTTGAGTACTGCGTATTGAGATAAGCTCCTGAGCGGAACAATATAGCAATCCAACAATTCAGCAATTTATTTCCTTAAGATTTCAAAATTACGATAGTTTTTTACTTCACCATCGCTTACCGTCACATTTTCTACACGCGAACGGTCGGGTCCTTCGTGGCACCAGTTTACAAATTCTTCCAGAAAAATATCTTCCCCTTCTGCTTCGATGTAAACCGATCCATCTTTTTCGTTCCTCACAAAACCCTGTACCATCATTTGGTTGGCAATAATTTTTGTAGTTTCCCTAAAGCCAACGCCCTGCACTTTACCTGTTATCGTTATATTGAGGTGTTTCACCCCTAAATCCCCTGAAGGGGACTTTACATCTTTTTCGGTCATGTTAAACTTT
The DNA here is from genome assembly GCF_059423705.1 of Pedobacter sp. GW460-11-11-14-TSB4. NCBI lineage: Bacteria > Pseudomonadati > Bacteroidota > Sphingobacteriia > Sphingobacteriales > Sphingobacteriaceae > Pedobacter > Pedobacter sp. GW460-11-11-14-TSB4. The sequence continues at coordinate 12,863 of NZ_JBWKYI010000009.1, read as the reverse complement.
TAATACTGCAAAGTTAGTAAAGCAATTGTGTATCCCTATGTTTATAAGTCCAATTCGTTTTGTAAACGGTTAAATCTTTGTATTTCGGACCTAAAACCCAACCATATTTCTTCAAGGATTTCTTTTGCAGGTTTAATTTCACTCAGCATCGCTGAAACCTGACCGATTTCGAGTTCTCCGTTTTCCATATCGCCCTCAAACATACCGGCTTTTGCCCTTGCTCTGCCCAAAAGCTCCATTAAGCGGTTTCGATCTGCGCCTTCAGCTTCTGCCACCGATACCGCATCAGCAAATTCATTTTTTAGCAAGCGCACCGGAACCAGTTTTTTCATGGCCAGCTTAGTATCGCCTTCAGCAGCCGCAATAATTTTATCTTTAAACGCCGGATGGGCAGATGATTCTTCTGCAACAGCAAAGGCCGAACCGATCTGAACGGCATCGGCACCTAATGCAAATGCAGCCAGCATAGCCTTTCCACTCCCGATACCACCAGCAGCGATAACCGGAATTTTAACGGCCTCTTTTATCATCGGGATTAAACACATGGTAGTGGTTTCTTCCCTCCCGTTGTGCCCACCCGCTTCAAAGCCTTCGGCAACAATGGCATCAACGCCAGCTTCCTGCGCTTTTATGGCAAATTTTGTATTCGCAATTACATGAGCAACAGTAATACCTTTTTCTTTTAAAAAACTGGTCCATGTGGCAGGATTACCGGCAGAAGAAAATACAATTTTTACTTTCTCTTCGATTACTACATCTATAATTCCCTGTATATTGGGGTAGAGCAATGGAATGTTAACACCAAAGGGTTTATCGGTAGCTAGCTTGCACTTCTGGATATGCGTTCTTAAAACATCAGGATACATGGAACCCGCTCCAATAATACCAAGTCCTCCTGCATTCGAAACTGCCGATGCCAATCTCCAGCCACTACACCAAACCATTCCGGCCTGAATAATAGGGTATTTAATATTGAAAAGTTTACAGATTGGATTCATATATTCTAAATTAGCCTTTCTACCTGATCATTTTCAATCTTAAAATCGGCAGACAGCTGGATTAAATTCAATCCAGGCTTTTTACCAACTTCTATTGTTCCGATTTGTTGCTCGAGCGCTAAAAATTCGGCCCCGTTTATCGTTGCCCAACGCAAAAGTTTTTCAAAAGTTACCTGCTTGTGTTGCTGCAAGGTGATCATTTCTGACAGGATATTAAGCTGGTGATTACTCGCCAAACTATCTGTACCCAAGGTAATCCTTACATTTTCTTCAATTAAAAGGTCAACATCGGGCAAAACATTTTCGATATATAAGTTAGCTTGCGGGCAAAGGCACCAGTACAGATTATTATTGTTTTCCTTTGCAAAGGCGATATCAGCTTTACTCGAAGTAGTATTGTGCACCAACAAAGTCTTCTGCTCTTTAATATAGGGCAGCCAGGTTTGTAACGATGTTTTTATTGTGGGTTCGAAGAAAGAAATATCGAGCCCTAAAAATTGGTATAGGTCTAAAAATCCACCCGATTTATTTTCGAAAAAGGCATTTTCATCTTTGGTTTCCTGATTGTGAACACTTATAAAGGTCTTATCTTTTTCGGCTTCCTCTTTTATTAACCGGAACAATTCAGGAGATACTGAATAAGGAGCATGTGGTACAATTGAGGTGGGCAAAGCACCAAATGCATGCTTAATCCCCTTTGCATAATCCATTATTGCATCGGCCCGTTCGGGATTAAAGCCCATGGCTTCGATAAAAGTATGGTAGTATATTTTGCTGTGCGCTTTTACTTCTTTTGACGAAATTTGATTGGAAATATCGCCAACGGCTACAATCCCGTTTTCGAACATTTTCTGGTCAGCAGCATACATCGCTGCTTTAATTTCTTCTGCATCGCCCTGTCTGCTTTTAATAATGCTTTGCACAAATTCTACGAGGCCCGTTTGTTCTGGAATTTGCCCCAACATATGCGAGAGTTCTAAATGGCAATGGGTATTGATAAAACCCGGAACAATTGCGCCTTTATACCTGAGGATATCCAGATTAAGATCTCCGGCCTCTTCTTCGGTTAATACTTCTTCAATTTTGCCAACTTCATTTACGGCTACCACACCGTTTTTAATCGGCGGGGATGATACAGGAAATATCCAATCGGCTGAAAAGTATTTTAACATATCGCAAATTAGCGGAATAACCGGGGCAAATAAAAATATTTTTCTACGCCTGGCCTATTTTGATGATGAAATGATTTTTGATTTACTTTCTAAAGAAATTAGAAAAAGGGGAAAGAAAAAGAGCCTCCTATCGGAATCGAACCAATGACCTACTGATTACAAGTCAGTTGCTCTACCAGCTGAGCTAAGGAGGCTTTTAATCGGGCTGCAATGATAGAAAAAAATCTTCTTTTTTAAAAATTGAAAGTTATTTTTTTGAATTTCTTTTTTGAGTATCCCGAAATCTATCTTTTAGTAGTCATCACCCTGTCCCGAAGCTTCGGGATCAGGAGCTATTTTGCTGAAAAGATGCTGAAACAAGTTCAGCATGACAATAAGTGGAGTATGGAGTTTAGTTTTAGGTATGTTTAATAAGTTTACAAATGCCTCTCGGTTTATAAACGCCAACAATATCTGCAAAATTTGTAGTCATTCACCCCAAAGTGTGGAGAAACTCCACACCGTCAAAACTTTGGCACACACATAATCACCTGTAAAACAATAAATTAAACAAAATATACGATTTGGCATCATTGTGAAACATTAGCAAGTATTGTTACACAAATTAAATTTTAAAATATATACTATGAAAAAGTTCGTTTTAGCAGCAACCGTATTAGCATTAGCAGGATTCTCAGCAGTACAGGCAAGTGAAGTAAAAGATTTTAAAACTACTGCAATTGTTGCAGTTCAAGATAGCGCAGTGAAAACTCCGGTTAAATTGGAAGAACTTCCTGCTCCGGTAACAACAGCATTAAAATCTGATGCTTATAAAGGCTGGACCGCTACTGAAGCTTTCTCAGTTAAAGAAGGTACTAAAGAATATTATTTAATCAACGTTAAAAAAGAAGCTGAAACCGGTTCGGTTAAAATCGACAAAGACGGTAAACCAGTTCAATAATAATAAAAAGAGTTACCGCTCCATAATTAACGAGTATTTAACGTAACGCAAGTTACCAACCATATTTAAAACAGAATATCATGAAAAAGATCATTTTAGCCGCTACTTTAGCATTCGCAGGATTCACAGCTGTTCAAGCAAGTGAAGTAAATACAATCAAAAACGCTGCAATTGTTGCAGTTCAAGATAGTGCCGTAAAAACTCCGGTTAAACTGGAGGAATTACCTGAACCAGTAACCACCGCATTGAAATCTGATGCTTATAAAGGATGGACTGCAACTGAAGCTTTCTCGGTTAAAGAAGGCACCAAAGAGTATTATTTAATCAACGTTAAAAAAGAAGCTGAAACCGGTTCGGTTAAAATCGACAAGGACGGTAAACCAGTTCAATAATCTCAAATAATTACGCCACATAGGCATAATCAATATAAGCGCGGCCTTCGGGCTGCGCATAAACTAAAAAATATATCCCATGAAAAAATTAATTTTATCAGCTGCGTTCTTAGCTTTTGCAGGATTCTCAGCAGTACAGGCAAGTGAAGTAAATACAATCAAAAATGCTGCAATTGTTGCAGTTCAGGACAGTGCAGTAAAAACTCCGGTTAAACTGGAAGAGCTTCCTGCCCCAGTTACAACAGCATTAAAATCTGATGCTTATAAAGGATGGACCGCTACTGAAGCCTGGTCTGTTAAAGAAGGAACAAAGGAATACTATTTAATCAATGTTAAAAAAGAAGCAGAAACTGGTTCAGTTAAAATTGATAAAGACGGTAAGCCAGTACAATAAAACCCAAAATAATTACATCTACCTATTACAAGAAAGCCGGATTATGTCCGGCTTTTCTTATTTTTGTTACATGGCGAGAATCCTGATTTTAGAAGACGATACCACATTTGCTCAATTACTTGAAGGTTTTTTAACCAAAAACGGTCATGAAATCACCCTTGTAACCCAGGTAAAGCAATCATTTAAGCAAGTAGAAAACAATGAATTCGACTTACTTTTGATTGATTACCGTCTTCCGGATGGAACAGGTCTTGAAGTGCTTAGCCACATCCGTGATCTGGGTTTGTCTATACCCGCAATCGTAATGACCAGTTTTAATGATGTTAGAACTGCGGTCAGATCTATACAATTAGGTGCTTTTGATTACATTACCAAGCCGGTTAATCCGGATGAGTTATTAATGGTGATCAAAAATTCTTTAACTAAAAAGGATTTAAAGAGTGTTGAACCAAAAGAAACAAACAGTGATTTTATAAAAGGGAAAAGTGCAATTGCGGATAAACTGTATGAACACATCAATTTGGTAGCCCCAACTGATATGTCGGTAATTATACAGGGCGAAAGCGGTACAGGAAAAGAATTTGCTGCCAGAACCCTGCACCAGCAGAGCAAACGTGCCGATAAACCTTTTGTGGCCATAGATTGCGGAGCTTTATCGAAAGATTTAGCGGCCAGCGAATTATTCGGACATGTAAAAGGTGCTTTTACCGGTGCATTAAACGACAAAAAAGGACAGTTTGAGGCTGCAAACGGCGGAACTTTGTTTTTAGATGAAGTGGGCAACCTGAGCTACGAAGTACAGATTAAATTACTCCGGGCATTACAAGAAAGGGTAATCCAGCCTTTGGGCAGTACCAAACAGATTCCGGTAAATGTGCGCATTATTACGGCTACGAATGACGACCTGGCCAATAGCATGCAACAGGGAGAATTTAGAGAAGATTTATATCACCGGCTAAATGAGTTTAAAATCCAGCTTCCACCATTGAGAGATAGAGGCGGAGATTTGGAACTATTTATCAACCATTTTATACAGCTATCAAACCGCGATTTAGAACGGAACGTGAAAAGTGTTTCGAGTGAGGCCAAAGCACTTCTGCTGAGTTACGATTGGCCAGGAAATCTGAGAGAACTCAGCAATGTGATTAAACGCATGGTTTTATTGAGTCCTGGTGATGTTGCCCAAATTAATGCATTACCTGATGAAATGATGATATCTGTCCATCATCAATCCGCCCCAGGTAATTCATCCGACCTGAAAGCAGTGAATGAACAGAATGAAAAAGCTTTGATTACTGAAACCTTGATCAAAGTGAGGCATAACAAATCAAAAGCGGCCAAGATTTTAAACATCGACCGTAAAACGCTTTATGCTAAAATGGAGCGATATGGCATAGAATAATTACTCCGCACTGGCGTAATCCATCTCTTCCATGAAGGCAATTAAACTATCTAATTTTCTGATCTGTAATAAAACTTCAGACTTAATATTTTTAGTTAAGCCTTTTTCGGCAATTTCTATTTCCAGGAGCCGGAATGCATTTGCTAACGTTTTTGAACCCATCTGTGCTGTCCGTCCGGCCAGGCGATGAACCAATAACCTCGCCTGATCCGGATCATTATCGGTTAAATGTTTTTTCAGCAATGCAGCATCATCTATAGAATCCTGTTTAAAACGGTTCAATATTTTCTCCAACATTTGCTGGTCGCCAAAGGTCATTTTCTCAATGGAAGAAAAATCGACTTCTGGTTGTTCGGTTAAAATTTCGGCCCGGTCAAATATAGAAAGGATATCTACAGCCCTAAACGGTTTCATAATCAGCCCATCAAAACCTTCGCTTAAAACCATTTCGCGTTCTTCTGGTAAAACCTGTGCGGTAATGGCGTAAAATTTAATGTGAGCTGGGAGTTTCTTTTTTAATAAATGACAAAGTTCGAAACCCGTCATTTCTGGCATGCGCATATCAACCAATATATATTTTAAGTCCAGTTCAGGTTCTGCATGCAAGATATCGGCCACCTGGGTGAAACTTCTAAATGGGATTTTGTTTTTCTGAAAAATCATTCCACACAAATCGAGAATAAGTTTATCATCATCAATTGCCCAAACTGTGCCTGGATTTACAATGGCATAATGTTCTAAATCAAGGGTATCGCTTACACGTTCGGTGGTATTTTCATATTTCATGTAAATATTAAATGTAGTACCCATGCCCGGTTTACTTTTCACATAAATTCTTCCACCTTGTGTTTCGATCAAAGATTTAACGATAGGCAACCCCAAACCTGTTCCAGCCTGATTAATAATATATTTCTCTGGAGATTCGATCTGCTCAAATTCATTAAATATTTTAGGAATATCTTTTTCTTCGAAGCCAATTCCCGTATCTGTTATGGTAAAATGAAAGTGCAGGTCATCTCCTTGCTTTTTATATGAAACGGATAAGTTAATTTCACCTTTCAGGGTAAACTTTACAGCGTTGCCCAACAAATTAAATAAAATCTGCTTTAATCTAAATGCATCGCCCTTTACAAATTCAAGCTGGGCAAGATCAAGTTTTGCGTTTAATTGCAGCGATTTCTGTTCTGCGAGTGGCCGCATGACCGAAACTACCTCATCCAGGGCTTTTCTGATATTGAATACCTGGTTATTGAAACTAAATTCACCTGAAATAATCCGGTTATAATCTAATACCTCGTTCACGATCTGAAGTAAATGAATGGAAGATTGATAAATCGCATCCACATCTTTCTTATTCGGTACCTCCTGCTGGGTAATCAGCTCAGCATAGCCTAAAATAGATTGTAGCGGTGTCCTGATCTCGTGACTCATGTTCGACAAGAACCGTTGCTTCGCTTTACCATGGTATTCTGCTTCATCTTTAGCAAGCTCTAAGGCCCTTCTGTATCGGTTACTTTTTGTAATGTCAGCCAAAATTAAATACAGGAGAATAACTGTTAACAGAAAAAAGATAATAATAATGGTGGTGATCTGCGTAATCCCGTCATTAACCACTTCTTTGGCCTGTATACCATTTAAATCTACCTGGGCCACTGCTTCACCCTCCACCTCTCTTAAAATCTGCAGCATTTGGGCAGTTAAAGCATTACTGGCATTGGATAAATCCGCTTCACGTTTTAAAAATTTCTGGCTTTTCTGACGTTGCTCCAGTTCGATGTTTTTTAACGAACCGGTCATACTCTTCATGATGCTGTCTTCCGCCTTTGCATTTAAGGTATCGCGTTTTACTTTAAACTCTTCGTTAATAATTTTATATACCTCCGATTTTTTCTTTCCAAAAAGCTTGGTGAAAAAATTCCGCGATTTCTTCTCTTCTTCAGGCGCAACTGTCGTGGTAGAGGTGGTTGTTTCTGTTGTTAAAACCGCACTATCGGTTTGTCTTGCCCTTATCGCAACCAGTTCATTTAATTTCTGAACTTCATCAGAGAACGATTTGGTATTCACCAATGTTTCTCTCACCTTTAAATAATTGATAAATTGCTTATCCCGGTCGGTTAGCAGATTCTTGATCGACTTTATCCGTGCCAGCTGGGCAGAATCGCCCCTGTACAGTTTACGTAAGGTATCTAAACTGTTTCTTAACTTACGTGATTCTTTCAGAAAACTATAGGTACCTTGTTTATTGAATGCCTCATCCCTTTGCAACTGATCTAACCGGGCAATTTTGTGCGAGAGATCATTTACAATCCTTAAGCGGTCGTTCGGGGCCGAAATTTCTTCAACAGTATCCAGCATCCGTGTAAAAGCAAACTTGCTGATGCCCCATGCCATTAACAAAGCAAAACAGGCAAACAGGAAACCTATAATTACTTTACTTTTTATTGCCCGGAAGAAACGCTTTTGGATAACAGCAGCCATTTAATTCAGATTATGTATGATAAACCCTAATGATAACGGTTTAACCTGTAGAATTGATATGTATTTATCTTTTACAAATAACGTACCACAAGAAAAATTGATTAAAAAACTTTAATTTTAATCGCCTAAAAAAACAAACTATGAACCGTATCGACCGACTTTTCGGAATCTTAACCCTGCTTCAATCCCGAAAATACATTACTGCAGAAAAAATTGCGGAAAGATTTGATATGAGTATTCGTACAGTTTATCGCGATATCAAAGCATTGGGAGAACAGGGGATACCGGTAAGTTTTGAGCAACATAAAGGTTATTATCTGGTTCAGGGTTATTTCCTGCCACCAGTTTCTTTTAATATGGACGAAGCCAATGCGCTGCTATTGGTTGAAAGTTTAGTGAATGGATTTGCCGATAACTCGATCCGTACCCATTATTCTACAGCACTGACAAAAGTAAAAGCAGTATTAAAAACGGGTCAAAAAGAAAAGCTCGAAACCTTAAATCAACATATAAAACTGCAGATTCCGGAAAGGCTAAATTTTAACTTCGAATACCTGTCACTTATTCAGCATGCCATAGCCGAAAAACACCTGATCGAACTCGATTATAAAAACAATAAAGAAGAAGTGAGCAAAAGAGAAGTAGAGCCAATTGGCCTGATTTTTTATGCCTTTAGCTGGCATTTAATTGCCTGGTGCCATTACCGTAATGAATACCGTGATTTTAACCTCACCCGAATCATCTGCCTTAAAAACCTGGGCATTCCTTTCAAAAAAACGCAGCACATGCCACTGAGCGAATACATGCATCTGCTTCCTGTAAATTATTAAAAATAATATTTTTCACGCTGCCATAGGGTTGTCAGTGGGCTGTATTTTCTTTGTGTAAACAAACATCAAAATCATGAGTATAGCCGATTTATTACTAATGGATTTAAACACCGCAGAAAAAACAAAACAGAAAAATATGGACATTATTAAATTATTATTGAAAGAGTTGGAAGCCGAATTTAATACCACAAAAAAATTCCTGGCTATTGTACCGGTTGACAAATTCGACTGGGCACCACACGAAAAAAGCATGAAAATGAAATCGCTTGCAGTTCATATTGCCGATCTGCCGAGCTGGGTTTCACTGGCTTTAACTACTGATGGGCTGGATTTCGAAACAGCACCTTATGTAGAACAACCTGTCGAAAATGCCAATGACCTGGTTAAAATTCTGGAAGAAAATTATGCAAAAGGAAAAGCGGAATTAGAAAAAGCTACAGAAGAAAGCTTGAATGGACGTTGGGTATTGAGTATGGGCAAACAGGTACTGGCCGATTATTCTAAATATGAAACCATCCGTCATTCGCTTAGCCAAACATCTCATCACCGGGCTCAACTGGGTGTTTATTTAAGATTATTGGATATTCCAATCCCTGGAAGTTATGGGCCAAGTGCCGATGACCAGAATTTTTAGTTTGTTATCATTTTTTTGAATGGGCTGTTGACACCTGGTGCGTTTCAACAGCCCGTTTTGAAATGACGGTTGGATTACCTGGCAATCTTGATATTCCATCTCCACTTTGCTACTTTTAGCAATGAAAAAAATATTGGCAATCTCCGGGAGTACGAAAACGGTATCAACCAATGGGCTCTACATTAAGGCTATCTCCCGGCTTTTGGACGTTGACTTTGAGGTAACAAACTTTTCATCCATTGCAGATATTCCACATTTCAATCCTGATTTAGACCAGGAAAATCCGCCAAAGGCGATAGAAGACCTTCGCTTAGCCATTCAAAGGGCAGAAGGCATCATTATCTCAACCCCAGAATACGCGATGGGTTTACCGGGTTCGCTAAAAAACCTGCTCGATTGGACCGTAAGTTCAGCATCATTTTCCTGGAAACCTGTTTTAGCGCTCGTTGCCTCCACACAGGGCGAAAAAGCTTATCAATCGCTCATCGATATTTTAACCGTAATTGAAGCGAGGGTATCGCCCCAGTTGATTTCATTTGCAAAATCGAAGATCGACAATGAGGCGGCAATTACAGATAAAGAAACTTTAACCGCACTCAAAAGCACTGTTGATTCATTTGTTGCCAGCCTGGAGAATGGATAACACGATTTATTTCCGTAAAATTGCAGCATGAACAATAACTCTGCAACCCGTTTAAATAAATTCATCAGTGAAAGTGGATTATGTTCACGCCGTGAAGCAGACCGTTATATCGAAAAAGGCACCGTTTTCATCAACGGGAAAAGAGCTAAAGTAGGCGATCAGGTTTTTGCGGGCGATAAAGTGATGGTAAACGGCCATAATATCGAACCTAAAGAAGAAAGTAATTTCATCCTCTTGGCTTTTAACAAGCCTGTTGGCATTACCAGTACTACAGAAGGCAGCGTACGCGATAATATTGTTGATTATGTCAATCATAGCGAAAGGATATTTCCCATTGGCCGTTTGGATAAAGATTCCTCAGGTCTGATCTTCCTGACCAATAATGGCGATATCGTTAACAAAATTTTAAGGGCAGGAAATAAACATGAAAAGGAATACGTAGTTACCGTTAATAAACCCATCACCGAAGATTTCATTTTCGAGATGAGTAACGGTGTTCCCATCCTGGGGGTAAATACGCGTAAATGTAAGGTACGTCAGATTAGTACATTCGTATTTAATATTATCTTAATTCAGGGTTTAAACAGGCAGATCCGCAGAATGTGCGAGCATTTTGGTTATGAAGTGACCAAATTAGAGCGTACACGTATCATGAATATCAATTTAAAAGGCATTCCGACAGGAGAATTTAGGGAACTTACAGAAGAGGAGATGAAGAGTATCACCAAAAGTGTCGAAAATTCATCTTCTGAAGCTAAATCAAAGCCAAAAAGTGCTGCTAAGAAAAAAGCCAATGCCTGGGAAGAAATCCCTGAACTTAGGGAAGAACAGCCTAAAAAATCTTTTAAGGCAAAATCATCAGGCCAAAAATCTTCTGGCAAAAAACAGACTGGTCATTCAGGCTCAAAACCCACTGGTAAAAGTAACACCGGAAACAGAAACTCGAAACCTGCAAAAGGTAAGCCTGCAAGCAAGTCAAATACAAGAGGCAGAGGAAGATAAGCCAAGCAATTGTAAAATTCGGTCTTATCTAAGTGCCTTATACCTTGCACCTTTTTACCTTCTGCCTTTTTTAAGTACCTTTGCAACAAATGGTAACAGCAAAAAAAACCGATATCCGTGCATTAGATTTGCCTCAATTGCAACAACACCTGGTAGCAATGCAACAGCCTGCATTTAGGGCCAAGCAAATTTACCAGTGGCTTTGGGAAAAGTCGGCTACGAGTTTCGAGCAAATGAGTAATCTTTCTAAGGATCTTCGTAAAGCATTGGATGAAACCTTTGCTATTAATGCTGTTCAGGTCAACAATTCTCAATTCAGTAACGACCATACCATAAAAAATACTTTCAGGCTAGCCGACGGCAATATTGTAGAAGGGGTTTTAATTCCTCTCGAAGACCGCATGACGGCCTGTGTAAGCTCGCAAGTAGGTTGTAGTTTAACCTGTAAATTCTGTGCAACCGGCTACATGGATCGTAAGCGTAATTTAAATGCTGATGAGATTTATGATCAGGTAGTATTAATCGATAAGCAGGCTAAACAGAACTATAATAACCCCCTTACCAATATCGTGTATATGGGCATGGGCGAGCCGCTGTTGAATTATGCCAATGTATTGAAGTCTATTGAGCGTATTACTGCTCCAGATGGCTTAAACATGAGCTATAAGCGCATTACAGTTTCTACTGCTGGTATTGCTAAAATGATCAAGAAATTGGGCGACGATGGCGCAAAATTTAATCTGGCACTTTCGCTTCATGCGGCCGATGATAAAAAGCGTAATGAGATCATGCCTATCAATGAGGCCAACTCGTTAAAAGCGCTGGCAGATGCCCTTAAATACTATTTTGCCAAAACCAAAAATCCGGTAACTTACGAATACATCGTTTTTAATCATTTTAACGATGAAATTTCTGATGCCATGGATTTAGCTAAATTCTGCAAACATATCCCTTGCAAGGTAAACCTTATTGAATATAACCCGATTTCTTTCGCCGATTTCACCAATGCAGAAGGCGATAAGATCGATGCTTTTTCTAATTACTTAAAAAGTCAGGGAATCAATACCAATATCCGCCGTAGCCGTGGGAAAGATATTGATGCCGCTTGTGGCCAGTTAGCGGTAAAAGAAGAAGCCGCCAACGCATAATTTAATCTAGCTATTTAAGTAGTCCACTTCAACAAAGTACATCTTTTCAAATAAATATATTTTTTGGAGCGCAATTTCTGCACCATGTAGGCCGGGTTCTGTCCTGCTGTGCGCTGCAATCCTTTTGGATAGTTGTATTATCAACAATATAGCTTTAACCAAAAGGGATTTCCACTGCCATCAGGGCTATTCAAGCTGGGCTGGAGCTATAACAACAGAGAAGATGGCATATACTCAGCGGGGATCAGCGTAATCTGCGGGAACTAAATCCTTAACTTTCTTAACTGCTTAATGGTAATTGAGAGTAAAAGGTTTACAAAAGCTTATAAACCAAGAAAACCCTTCAACATTGCTGTTAAAGGGTTTCTTTTAAGATTTGGCACCGACCTACTCTCCCACGTGTTACCGCAGTACCATCGGCTCTGGTGGGCTTAACTTCTCTGTTCGGAATGGGAAGAGGTGGACACCACCGATATAGGCACCTAAATATTTTTATATCGATTTCAATATTTCAAATTATGCAGCCTTAAAACACATGGCCTTGTATATAACCAAGAAAACCCTTCAACATTACTGTTAAAGGGTTTCTTTTAAGATTTGGCACCGACCTACTCTCCCACGTGTTACCGCAGTACCATCGGCTCTGGTGGGCTTAACTTCTCTGTTCGGAATGGGAAGAGGTGGACACCACCGATATAGGCACCTAAATATTTTATTGAGGTAGAAGGTGGAGGGTTGTAGGGTATAAGGTTCACCCTTATGCCTATCTGCCTTTCGCCTTAAACCTTAAACATGATTGAAAGAAGTTATTATGAAGAACAAACAACAGT